>CAVHYX010000034.1:0-70013 GCA_963640305.1 Sodaliphilus sp.
TTTTTTATGATTGCGGAGACAGGATTTGAACCTGTGCTTGACCACCTCGGAATCTAGGTCGCCCGCTCTCCCGCACTGCGTTTTGTCGGCGCGCTCCCGATTCCTCGCCTGCAGCGGCTCCCTTCCTCTGCCACCGGCAGCGGTCGCCCCCGCAGCCTCGGGAACCCTCAGGTCACAGGTTTGCAATAAAAAAAGAGCACAAGATTTTTTCTTGTACTCCTTTTTTTATGATTGCGGAGACAGGATTTGAACCTGTGCTTGACCACCTCGGAATCTAGGTCGCCCGCTCTCCCGCACTGCGTTTTGTCGGCGCGCTCCCGATTCCTCGCCTGCAGCGGCTCCCTTCCTCTGCCACCGGCAGCGGTCGCCCCCGCAGCCTCGGGAACCCTCAGGTCACAGGTTTGCAATAAAAAAAGAGCACAAGATTTTTTCTTGTACTCCTTTTTTTATGATTGCGGAGACAGGATTTGAACCTGTGACCTTCGGGTTATGAGCCCGACGAGCTACCGGACTGCTCCACTCCGCGGTAGTATAAAAATGGGCGGAGAAGGATTCGAACCTTCGAAGCTATCGCAACAGATTTACAGTCTGCCCCCTTTGGCCGCTCGGGAATCCACCCATGGTAGTGTAGTTATTTTTTGTTTATGAGCTTCCGTCTCATGATGCCTACGGCATTGTGCCAGGAAGCGAATGAAAAATAACGGAACGGTTTTCTTCCGGCAGGAAGAAAAACCTACCTCTTGCAATGTAGTTATTTTTTGTTTATGAGCTTTCGTCTCATTTCTCTCCTGCTGACACGCAAGAAAAAAGCCGATGATCGGACTCGAACCGATAACCTGCTGATTACAAGTCAGCTGCTCTGCCAATTGAGCCACATCGGCGTAACTCATGCTGAGTACAGACAACATTCTAGCATCCTTTCCTCTCTCCGTCAAGTGTTTTTCATGAACTTTTCGCTCTCTCAGAAAAAATGCGTCAGGCTTCGCAAAATATCCGCAGCATAGCTCTCCATAAAATGCAGAACCGCTGCCAGCGCAGCAATATAGCATCCAAGCTCAATGGGCTTTTGCATAAAGGCATTCTGCCATTTCGAGGTCATCGCCTCCAAAATCGACTGGACGCAGAGGATAAGAAAAAGCTGTCCCGCCAAAACCGAAAATTCCTCCATCTCCTCTGCCCCCTTTCGGAAAATCTTCACCATCCTTCACTATATCTTATGAATTTCCCTCTTTTCAAATGCAGATTTTAAGCGCATAATATAGAAATACGATACTTTCTTCCAAAAAAGGGGGGCTTACTATGAAACATTCTCCGATAAAATATCTCTTTGCTTTTTTGGGCATAATCGGCGCCTTTCTTGCCTGTCTTTTCGGCTGTCAAAAGCTTTGCCTGCATATCGCACAAAAAAAGAAGGACAACGCGCATCCTATGGAAGCCTATCAAGCAAGAGAAGGGCGCATTGCGTACCGTTCCCTAGGGCATGGCAAGCCCTTGCTGCTGGTACACAGCATGATGCTCGGTGCATCCTCCTCAGAGTGGGATGCTGCCGCAAGGGCTCTGGCGGAGAATTACCATGTTTACGCCTTGGATTTACCCGGCTTCGGCGATTCCTTCTATCCCGAAAAGCCTTGGACGGCGTATCAATATGCGGCTTTGCTGCATGAATTTATCGGGGATGTCATTGGGCGCTCTGTTTGCTTCTGCGGTGCAAACGGCGGTGCGGATTTTGGTCTGCTGCTTTCCATGCTGTATCCGAAGGACATTTGCCGTATTGTGCTCATCTCTCCCACAGGCATCGGCGGCGGCTTTGCGACCAACGCGGATACAAAGCAGCTTCCTTTGCTTCTCTCGCCCATCCTCGGCACACAAAAATTCCTTTTCGGCACAGGCAAACGCAGCATACAAGCCGCCTTGGAGCAGGCGATTTTCTCAAAAAAAATCGTTTCTCCCGCGCTGGTGCAACGCTATGTGAACCGTTCCCGTTGCGGCAGTCATGCGCAGGTGACATTTGCCTGTCTGGCAAGCCGTTTCTGGACAGCCGATACCAAGCCCGCCTTCGAAAAGCTTTCCGTCCCCTTTCTGCTGATTTGGGGCGAGGAAAACAGGCAAAATCCTGCCGCAAATTTCGATTTGGCAGAAAAAATGAAGGATTTCGGAGCCTTCCTTCTGTTTGAAAATACGGGCGCCCTGCCCCACATGGAAAACAGCAGGACTTTTTTGGAGAATATCAATACATTTTTAGAATAAGGAGAATAACAATGCAGCACTGGACAAAAATACCCGGGCTCTCGCAAGCAGATATGGAAGGCTTTTTCCAAAATGCTATGCTGCCCGGCTCTGAACTCAAGCATCACGGGGTAATCCCCCGCATGGATCCCCGTTTTATTTCCTGTAATTTTGAAAAAGGCACGCTGGATATGGCGTATGATGCGCAGGAGTGGGAGCTAAACCCCGAAAATATTTTGCACGGCGGCATGATTTCCACCGCTCTGGATACCTCCATGGGCTTTCTGGCGCATTATTATACCCATCTGAGTGCCCCCACCGTTGTCACCGTTACCATGAATGTCACCTTTCTCAAGCCCGTGCTTGCGGAGGACACCTTCCACATCAAGTGTCAGCTGGATTCCCTCGGGCGCACGCTGGCAACCGTAAAAGCGGAGGTACGCTTGGAGCGGGGCGATATTCTGGCGTGTATCGCAACCGCAACCTTTATGGCTGTAAATGAATAAGGGGGAAATACAATGGCACTGATTACACTAAAAGACGAAGCTTCCTCGCAGGAAAACATGGAGCAATGGTTGTCCCAACTATCGCATCCCGATAATCCCATTTCCAATAACGGCGTTTTGGCGCGGCTAAAGCCGCAATTTGTTTCCTGCGATTATGAAAAAAAAGAGGCCTGCATTGCGTTTGAGGCACTACCGTGGGAGCAGAACCCCGGCGGCAGTCTGCACGGCGGCATCATGATTACCTGCTTTGATGTTTCCTTCGGACTGACCTGTCATTATTACGCAAAGCAGCACCAGATTACCACCGTCAACCTGACGACTACCTTCCTCAAGCCCGTGCTTTTGGGGGATGTGGTAGAATATCGTGTACGCATCACCCATCTTGGACGGACACTAATCAGCATGGTAGCAGAGGGACATATCAACCGCGACGGCAGAGATGTTTTGGTCGGAACGGCAACTGCGACCTTCATGAAATTAGATAAATTATTCGATAAACCAGTCTAAAAATACATAAGACCTTCGCCTTTTCGGTGAAGGTCTGTTTTTTTTATTTCGACTGCATCGGCTCCGCCGGTACATACCGCAGCAAATCCTCCGTGGTACAATCCAGGGCGTAGCAGATCCGCGCGAGAATATCCAAATCCATTTTTTCCAATTCTCCCCGATACCATTTGTTTACGACCTCAAAGCGGGCATCTATGCGCTTTGCAAGCTGGTTGCGACTGATGCCCCTTGCATCCATCCGCTCTCTGAGCCTAAGCTCAATGCACCCATAATCCGTACGAACCAAAACGCCCTTTTCCTTCATACTCCTTCACATCCTCTGCGTTACATTCTATATAGTAACGAGTATAAAGCGGATTCATCGGAAAATCAAGTAAAAAAAAGAGAATCTCGGCCATTTTTCTGTCAGGATACACCCAATTCCAGCGCATTTTTGCGAATACGGATTAAAATTTCGCAGCAGTCCGCCTCCTGCTTATCCTCATAAACCACATCTGCGCCGGAGCGGCGGATTACCTCAACGCTTTGCTTGATGGTATTGGTAAACAGACGAAAATCAGAGGAGCGGATATATCTTTTTTCCTTTTGCTCCGATTTTTCCGAATGATGGGAGCGCATCTGTTCCATGGTTGCCTCGACCAATTCCTCTGTTTTTTTGACATTCATTTCCTCCTGTATCATCCGCACCAGAACAAAGAGGCGGCTTTCCTCATCGGGCAGCTTCAAAAGGGCACGGGCATGGCGCTCCGTGAAATGATGCTCCAGCAGCAGCTTTTTTACGCTCTCCTCCAGCTTCAGCACGCGCAGCTTATTGGCGATAGAGGATTGGCTTTTGGAAAGCTTCGCCGCAAGCTCCTCCTGAGTCAATCCGTAATCCTCCATCATATTGCGATAGCCCTCTGCCTCCTCCAGAAAGCTGAGATTTTGACGTTGGATATTTTCAATGAATGCCATCAACGCGCTGTCTCTATCGCTGATCTGCATCAGAATGGCAGGAATTGTGGAAAGACCTGCCAGCTCTGCGGCGCGCAGGCGACGTTCTCCGGCAACCAATTCATAGGTAGCGCCGCTCATTTTTCTCACGGTAACAGGCTGTAGGATGCCATAAGCACGGATGCTGGCTGCCAGCTCGTCTAATGCGGCGCGGTTGAAGTATTTCCGCGGCTGATAGGGATTTGAGCGAATTTTATCAATCGGCAGCTGAAGAACAGCCTGCTCCTTTTTCAAGCGTATTTCGGGGAATTTCAAAACCTCCATATTTTTTACCTCCTTTAAGACCTTGGGGCAGTTCTCTTAGGTGGGACGCTGTCCCCCCTAAAACCCCCTGCCAGAGGGTAACCCTCTGGACTCTATTTGCACAAAATATTTCATATTTTGTGCGTGAAAAAGATTGATTTATCCATAACTTTCTTTTTTTACAGAATAGCACAGTATTTTTCTACTTGGAGAAAAAGCGTTCCACAAAAAAAAGCCCCTATCGACACAAACCGTGCCGACAAAGGCTTTTTCGGATATTTTCCCTTATGTAAGCGGTTCTTTTTTGATTTTTCCCGCATTTCTGGGATATTTTTTGGGGGTGGGGGCAATTTTTTCGATAAACACAAGCTTATGGGACAAATCGGTATGCGGAATCACAATATCCCGAATCTCCACCAATCTACCGCCTAATTTTGCAAGCGCACCCGCAGCCCCTGCTGCCTCGGCCGCCGCATCGGGACCCTTGAGCGCCGCAAGTCTGCCGCCAACCTTCACAAAGGGCAAGCAATATTCTGCCAAAACGGATAAATTCGCCACCGCGCGGGAAACGCACAAATCAAATTTCTCGCGATACAAAAGGTTTTGTCCGCCGTCCTCCGCGCGGCTATGGACATATTCCACACCCTCCAACCCAAGCTCTGCACCAACTTCACGCAAAAAGCCGATGCGCTTCTGTAAGGAATCCAAAAGAGTCAGCTCTATTTCCGGACGGACAAGCTTTACGGGAATTCCGGGGAAGCCTGCACCCGTACCGACATCAATCACGCGCATCCCTCTTTTCCATTCCACCCAAGGCACAAGGCTCAGGCAATCGACAAAGTGCTTCAGCACCACCTTGCGCGGCTCGGTGATAGCGGTCAGATTCATTTTTTCGTTCCATTCCAGAAGAAGGGAAAGGTAGGTCATAAACTGCTGCGTCTGTTCCTCCCCCAGAGAAACACCCATCTGTTTACAGCAATCCCGAAGCAGCATCCGCTCCTCCATATATATCTCCCCTCTCTTAATTTCTTCTTTTTTTCTGCTCCATATAAATCAACAAAACGGAAATATCCGCCGGTGACACTCCCGTGATTCTGGACGCCTGTCCCAGATTTTCGGGGCGCACCAGATTCAACTTCTGTCTTGCCTCCAAGCGCAAGCCCTGTATTGTTGTATAATCCAAATCCATCGGCAGCAAACGGCTTTCCAGCTTTTTGAACTGCTCCACCTGCTTTAACTGCTGGTCGATATAGCCTGCATATTTGATCCGGATATTCACCTGCTCCCGCACCTCCTGCGGCAAATCAGGGCGCTCGGGGTCGATTTCCGCCAATGCGTCATAGCTAAGCTGCGGACGCTTCATCAAATCGGAAAGACGCGCCCCATTTTGAATCGGTGCTGTACCATATTTTTCCAGAAGCGCAAGCACAGATGCACTCGGTCCCATGGTCACGCGCTGTACGCGGTCTATTTCCTGTGCAATCAAGTGTTCCTTTTCCAGAAGCGCATCATATCTTTCCTGTGAAATCAGCCCGATTTTATAACCAATCGGCGTCAGTCTTTGGTCGGCATTATCCTGCCGCAGCAGCAGACGAAATTCTGCGCGGCTGGTCATCATACGATACGGCTCTTTTGTCCCCTTATTCACAATATCATCAATCAATACACCGATATAGGCGTCGGAGCGTTGCAGAACCAACGGCTCCTTGCCCTTTACGAAATGCGCCGCATTGATGCCGCCGATAAGTCCCTGCGCCGCCGCCTCCTCATAGCCCGAGGAGCCGTTAAACTGCCCTGCGCTGAACAACCCCGGAATATCCTTAAATTCCAGAGATAATTTCAGCTGTGTTGCATCGATGCAGTCATATTCAATGGCATAGGCAAAGCGGGTAATTTCGCAATGCTCCAACCCCGGAATCGTGCGATACATGGCAAGCTGCACATCCTCCGGCATAGAAGAGCTCATCCCCTGAATGTACATTTCCTCCGTATTTTCCCCCTCCGGCTCCACAAAAAGCTGATGGCGCTCCTTATCCGCAAAGCGCACCACCTTATCCTCGATAGAGGGACAATAGCGGGGACCTGTCCCCTGAATCACACCGCCAAACATGGGAGAACGGTCAAGATTATCCCGAATAATCCGGTGTGTTTTTTCATTGGTATAGGTCAACCAGCAAAGCGCCTGCGGCTTGGCAATATCCTCCGCCGTATTTTCAAAGGAAAACGGCACGATATTTTCATCTCCGTACTGCGGCTGCATTTTATCCAAATCCAGAGAGTTTTTATTCATTCTGGCAGGTGTACCCGTTTTGAAGCGGAATAACGCAATTCCCATCTCCCTGAGCCTTGCAGAAAGCTTTGTGGCGGGCATCAGATTATTAGGGCCGCTCTCTCGGATATATTCCCCCGTCAGGCAACGCGCCTGCATATAGGTTCCCATGCAAAGCACAGCCGCCCTACAACGGTAGCGCGCACCCCCGGCAGTTACAACGCCGCTGACCCTTCCGTCCTCCAGACAAATATCCGCAATCTCCGCCTGCTTGATTTCCAAATTCGGCGTATTTTCCAGACGATGCTTCATTTCCGCCTGATACGCACGTTTATCCGCCTGTGCGCGTAGGGAGTATACCGCAGGACCCTTGCCCGTGTTCAGCATTTTTGTCTGGATATAGGTTTTGTCGATGACCTTACCCATCTCGCCGCCCAAGGCATCCACCTCGCGCACCAGATGTCCTTTGGAGCTGCCTCCGATGGAGGGGTTGCAGGGCATCATGGCAATGCTGTCCAGAGAAATGGCAAACAGCACCGTCCGCATTCCCAGGCGTGCCGCCGCAAGCGCAGCCTCACAGCCGGCATGACCGCCGCCAATTACAGCAACATCTATACTTTCCGCTTCATACATATCAAAAATCCTTTCTTTATCTCATTTTCCAAGACAGAATTTTGTAAAGATTCTGTCTATAATTTCTTCATCACCGGTGTCTCCCGTAATCTCGCCCAGAGCGCGGTTTGCATCCTGCAAATCCATGGAGATAAAGTCCTCCGGCATCCGTGAGGTAATGGTTTCCATGCAATGCTCCATCGCCTCCTTCGCACGGTAAAGCGCGTCCTTATGTCTGGTATTACCGAGGAGGGCATCATCCGCCGTATGCCCGTCCAGAAATATATTTTTCAGCGTATCCAGAAGAGCATCAAAGCCCTTGTTTTCCTTGATGGAAATAAACAAAAGCTGCTCCGGCGGCACATATTCTGCAAGCTCCTTCGGAGAAAGCTTCTGCTTCAAATCCACCTTATTCAGCAGAACAATGGTCTTTTTTCCGCGGATGAAGAAAAGGATTTCCTTATCCTCCTCCTCCAGGAGACGGGAGCCATCCAGCATCATAATGACCAAATCGGCGTTTTCCGCATAAGCCTTTGATTTTTCCACGCCCATTTTTTCCACCACGTCGCCCGTTTCGCGAATTCCTGCGGTATCGACGATTTTAATAGGAATCCCATCAAGATTGAGGTATTCCTCAACGGTATCCCTCGTTGTGCCGGGAATATCGGTGACAATGGCACGCTCCTCATCCAAGAGCCAGTTCAGCAGAGAGGATTTTCCGACATTCGGCTTGCCGATAATGACGGTCTGTAGACCCTCGCGGATAATTTTACCGCGGTCTGCTCCTTCAAGCAGCTTTTCCATTCTCGCAAGCAGTTTTTCCGCCCCCTGCTCCATACTGCTATAGGTTTCCTCCTCTACATCATAATCAGGATAATCAATCGCCGCCTCAATGGACGCAATCATATCCAAAATTTCCTCGCGCATTTCACAGACGGCTGTTTTCAGTCTGCCCTCCAGCTGAGAAAACGCAGCCTGACGGGATAATTCTGTTTTAGCTTCGATTAAATCAATGACGGCCTCCGCCTGTGTCAAATCAATGCGTCCGTTCAAAAAGCTCCGCTTGGTAAATTCGCCCGGCTCTGCTAAGCGTGCGCCTGTTTTCAGTACCGCCTCCAAAACTCTTCTCGTGACTAGAAAACCGCCGTGACAATTAATCTCTACAATATCCTCCTTCGTATAGGTATGGGGTGCTTTCATCACAGAGATCAAAACCTCATCAATGATTTCACCGCCTACACCATCCGTGATTTTACCGTAGGATAAGGTATGGCTTGCCCTTTGGGTCAGCTTTTTTCTGCCAATAAAAATGCTGTCCGCCAACGCGATACAGCCCGTGCCGCTCATGCGTACAATACCGATGCCGCCCGTGCCGATGGGTGTGGAGATTGCTGCAATCACATCATCGAGCATATATTCTCTTTTCATACTTGCCTCCTCTCTCGAGGGACTCTGTCCCTCAAACTCCCTGCAAGGGGAATTATTCCCCTTGACCCCGATTTGCAGAAACTATCGTTTCTGCGAGGATAAATCAATTATATTTTTGCGCAGACAAATAAAATTTGGATCAATCCCTTTCAAATGTTTGCAGATGTTTGAGGGTAGCACCCCAAGCTCTTCCGGCGGTAAAACAAAAACCCGATGTAAAAAAACAACGGGTTTTTAAGGGCTATTACTTTAGTGTAATCACAACATTTCTATAGGGCTCCTCACCCTCGCTGTATGTCGTAACAAATCTGTCATTCTGCAATGCGGAATGGATGATTCTTCTTTCGTAGGGGTTCATCGGCTCCAGCACAACATTCCTTCTGGTATGCTTTACCTTCTTTGCCAGATTAAACGCCAAACCCTCCAATGTTTCCTTTCTTCTCTGGCGGTAATTTTCCGTATCCAGCATCACGCTGATATAATAAGGACTTTTTTTATTAACCACCAAATTCACCAAATATTGCAGCGCATCCAGAGTTTGCCCTCTTTTTCCGATGAGAATGCCCATATCCTCACCCGTCAAATCCACAAGCAAATGCTTCTCCTTCAGCTCCGTTTTAATCTGTACAATCAAGCCCATACTGAGGAATACTTCCTTTAGGAAGGTTTCCGCATCCCTTTCCGGGTCAAAATTTTTCTTCACCAAAACAACCGCATCCTTGCCGCCAAACATCCCTAAAAAGCCCTTGGAGCCTTCATCAATGACGGTAACGTCCACTTCCTCACGGGTTGCGCCCAGCTCTGCCAAAGCAACAGCAACGGCTTCCTCTACGGTTTTTGCGCTTTTTCTGATTTCTTCCATTACTGTGCTGCCTCCTCTGCAAATTTTTTCTTGTAATATTTCGACAAAATTACCTGCTGTACAATACCGAACAAGTTGGAAATCGTCCAGTACAGACCAAGACCTGCGGGCATGGTGATAGAGAAAACACCCATCATAATAGGCATGGTATACAGCATAGTCTTAGACATAGCCGCTGCGGGATTGCTCGGATCATTATTCTGCGGGTTCATCATATTCATAATTTTTGTCTGCACCCATGTTGTCACACCGGCTGCAATGGGAATCAAAATGCCGGGGAAATGCAAGCCCGCCTTACTTACCAAAGGAATGGTCAGGAAGGTTTCGATACTGTTCTTTGTTTCCAACAGAGGAATCAGGTCATTCCCTGCGGTACCAAGACCCTGTAGGATAGCGGTCCAATCATCCGCCTTCAGATAATTGACCAGCATCACCACATCATTTACCTGCCCCATATCAAAGCCATCCTTGATAACGGCAATCTTCTTATAGGTGTTGACAAACTCCTGTGCATAGGGCTGGAATACCTCCATACGCAAGCTTTCCGGAATATTGATGATGGCATTGGCAATATCCGTATAATTCGCACCAATGACATCTACATAAACATAGGCATTCTGGAAAAGATAAAACAACGCATACAAAATCGGAAGCTGAATCAGCATCGGCAGACAACCGCCAACCATGCTGACGCCGTTTTTCTTTTGAAATTCCTGCATTTCAAATGCCATGCGCTGCTGTGACATCTGATCCTTCTTGCCTTCATATTTTTTTCTGATTTTTGCCAATTCAGGCTGCAAAGCCTGCATCTTAAAGGATGATTTTTGCTGCTTGACCATTAAAGGAAACAAAATCAATTTTACAATCAATGTAAAAATAATGATAGCCAGACCCAAAGAGCCCGCGCTGGTATTGTTGTGTAAAAGCTCAAACAGTAAATTGTACACTTTGCCCATCAAATCGGCCACAGGACCGATGATTCTGCCGGGCTGTCTTACGGAAGGCAACGCTTCCAGCAAATAAGGTAAATAGGACATTTTCTCCTCCTTCAACAAACAATACGAGATTTTCGCCCCGAAGGACAGTTATTTTTCTTTCTTCTCAGGTACCGGATCATAGCCACCCGCGTGAAAGGGATGGCATTTCAACAGTCTTTTAATGGCCAGATATGTGCCCTTTATCGGCCCAAACCGTGCGATGGCAATATAGGCGTACCGGGAGCAGGTAGGAATAAATCTACAATTTTTTCCCAGATGCGGCGATATTGCTGCCTGATAGAAACGAATCATGGACAAAAGGAGCTTCTGAAAAAAGGCGGAAATCAATGTTATCAGAGATACGATTTTCTCCTTCATTCTTCCCCTTCTTCCTTTTCTTCCCCTCTGTCCGCTTCTGATTTTTCCTGACGGTCCTTTCTTTCAGACGCGCTCAGCAGAAGCTGTTGTTTTTTGAAAAGATGCCGCAGGGAACGGCACACCTCATGATAGGACGCATCCGCGCAGGAAACACGGGCGATAACAATAAAATCATAGCCCGGCTTTACCTCCTCCTCTATGCTACGGTAGCTTTCCCGAATGAGACGTGTCACATGGGAGCGCACCACACTCTTGCCAACCTTTTTACTGACGGAAATCCCCAACCTGTTGTGGTCATGTGTTCCGTTTTTTGCCAAATATAATACCAAATGGCGATTGGCGATGGATCTGCCTCTGTGATAGACACGACGAAACTGAAAATTCTTCTTTAGAGATTCTGTATATTTCATCGGCACATCCCCCTTACGGCTCGCAAAAAATCCCCATCATGAACAAAAGGCCACACGAAAATACGCTGCGGCCTTAATTAAGCATGAAAAAATTATGCGGATAATACTTTTCTACCTTTTCTTCTTCTTGCAGCAAGCACTTTTCTACCGTTTGCTGTTCTCATTCTTTTTCTGAAGCCATGTTCTCTGCTTCTCTGTCTTTTTTTGGGCTGAAATGTCATTTTCATGGTTGTTGCACCTCCTTCAATTTTCGGGCTTTGCTCACCCTTTTTTATGAGCACTGCCCCTATTATAGTAAAAAAAGAAAGACGCGTCAAGAAAAAAATTTTCAAAAAAGCCCTATATTCTGCGGATTTTTCCGCATTTATCAGATACTCAAAAAAATTTTCGATAAAAAAGGAATATTTAGTTTTGTATAAAAAATTTTCACTATATCTTGTATACAAAAGAAACTACTCATTTTTTTGGACAAGTTTTGCATTGAACCTGTGGATAACTTTTGTTATACTGAAAGCAATGATATTTTTCTGTACAGACCTCGGAAAATTCACAAAACACACTGCTTTCAAATTATGTTATCCACACTTTGTTGATAACCTTGTTGATAACTTTTCTGTTTTGTGTAAAAAACCTGTGGACTTTCTTTTCGGTAAAAGCTAAAATAACCCTGATTCCGACAGATACAGAAGGCTCTGTGGATTTTGTACAGAAGTAAAAAATATCCATTTGTGGATAATAAAAAAATCAGGATTTTTATCCTGTTGTTCACAGGAAATTTTCCGCATGATGTGGATAAAGCATGAGTAAAAAAGGAGGTTATGACATGGAGCTGAAGCAAATTTGGGAGGAAGCGCTGAAAATCATAGCAGAGGAAACCTCTCCCGTCAGCTTTGAAACATGGATTCAACCGATTATTCCCTGTGCCATCGAGGAAAATCGGATTATATTGCAGGTAGAAAACAGCTTTTTTAAGGAAATGATTGAAAAACGGCATCTTCCTATAATTCGTACCGCAATCAAGCTGGTAACGAAAAATGAATATGATATTACAATTATCACAGAGGAGGAAAAAAGGACAGGTATTTCCGGCAGACATTTGATGACAGCAGATAAAAATGCAGAAAACGATTCTGCCAGAAATTTGAATCCGAAATATGTGTTTGATTCCTTTGTAGTCGGCAACAGTAACCGTATGGCACACGCTGCCTCTCTTGCCGTTGCGGAATCCCCCGCACAGGCGTATAATCCATTGTTTTTATATGGAAATTCAGGCTTGGGAAAAACGCACCTGATGCATTCTATCGGACATTTTATTCTGGATAGGAATCCAAATGCGCGGGTGCTGTATGTCACCAGCGAGACATTTACCAACGAGCTGATTAACTCCATCCAAAACAATAAAAATGAGGAATTTCGAAATAAATACCGCAATATTGATGTACTCATGATTGATGATATTCAGTTTATATCGAAAAAAGAAGGAACGCAGGAGGAATTTTTCCATACCTTCAACGCCTTATATGAGTCGAATAAGCAAATTATCATTTCCTCCGACCGTCCGCCGAAGGAAATTAAGACACTGGAGGACAGGCTGCGCAGCCGATTTGAATGGGGATTGATTGCAGACATACAGCCGCCCGATTATGAAACAAGAATCGCAATTTTGAAAAAAAAGGCTACGCGGGATCGTTTGATTGTGCCCGATGATGTAATGGCATATATTGCAAAAAATATTGCATCGAATATCAGAGAGCTGGAGGGAGCCCTGACTCGTATTATTGCCTTTTCAACGCTGACAAATCAGAATATTTCCATTACATTGGCGGAAAACAGCCTAAAGGATATTTTCAGTGAGAATTCCGTTACACCGCTGACGCCGGAATTGATTCAACAAATTGTTGCGGAGCATTACGGTATTCGTGTAGAGGATATACAGGGAAGTAAAAAGCCGAAGAATATCGCCTTTCCCAGACAGGTATCTATGTATCTTTGCCGAAAGCTGTTGGATATTTCTTTACCAAGGATTGGAGAAAGCTTTGGCGGCAGGGATCATACCACTGTGATTTATGCCATTTCAAAGATTGAAAAGCAATTAGAAACGGATGAGTCATTACAAAAGACCGTTCAGGAGTTGGAAAGAAAAATCAAAGAGGCGTAGAAGACCTTTTTTCGTATGAACAGTGGTCCTTCCACACTCCTCTGTGAATTTTGCTTGGATAATCTGTGGATAAACAAGAGCGAAATTCCCGCATTGTGGAAAATATGGACAACTATCCCTGTTTTTCTGCTTTTTCCACAGGCTTTTCCAAGGCTGTTTTTTCTTGATTCCTTAAGAAAATTCAGTTTTTCCACAATTTCACAGCCTCTACTGCTACTACTACGAATCAAATATTATATATATCTATATATCTATGTGAACAAAGGAGTTGTACACAACCATGAAATTGACTTGCAACAAAGACCTATTATTGCAATACATCAATATCGTAAACAAAGCGGTTTCCAACCGCACAACATTGCCGATTCTGGAATGTATTCTGCTGACAGCCAATGAAAAAGGCTTTATTCTCACAGGGAACGATTTAGAAATCGGAATACAAACCGCCCCGATTGAAGCAGAAATATCCGAAAAAGGCGAGGTTGCAATAGAGGCTCGTATTTTCAATGAAATCATCCGCCGCTTAAACGGAGAAACCGTCACAATTTCCACGGATGTGGAATATGCCGTTACAATTATCAGCGGTACCTCTGAATTTAAGATTATGGGTCAAAATGGGGATGATTTTCCCATACTCCCGGAGGTGGAGCAGGATAAGGTATACGCAATCGAGCAGGCAAGGCTGCGGAATATGATTCGACAGACCATTTTTTCTATTGCACAGGATAGCTCGAAGCCTGTTTTGACCGGTGAGCTGTTTGAGTTTAGAAATCAATCCTTGAATCTGGTTTCCGTAGATGGCTACCGTATTTCCTTCCGTAAGGATAGTCTCTTGAGCGGCAGCGAGGATACGGATGTTATTGTTCCCGGGAAAACACTTTCCGAATTGATTAAAATTCTTTCTCAGCAGGAAGAGGATACCTTATCTGTCTATCTGACCGAAAAACATATTTTATTCGATTTGGGAACGGCGATTATGGTTTCTCGTTTGATTGACGGTGATTTTATCCGCTATGCACAGTCCTTTTCCGAGGATTTCAAAACAAGAATCAATATCGACAGAAATGAACTGATTCAAGCACTGGAGCGTGCCTCTCTCGTTTCCTTTGATAATCGGAAGATTCCCGTTCGCCTGATGCTTCACGCCGGCGGTATGGATATTACCGCGAGAAGCGATATGGGTATGGCACATGAAACGGTAGCAGCAGAGGTAGAGGGGGATGATTTGACGATTGCCTTCAATCCCAGATATTTGATTGATGCGCTGCGCTCCATAGAGGAAAAAACGGTACGTATGCTTTTCCTGACTCCTCTCAGCCCTTGCACGATTCTGCCCGAGGAGGGGGATTCCTTCAAATACCTGATTCTGCCGCTAAGGATGTAAGTACCGAAAAAGGAGATTTTATCATGAAAACAGTGAAAATCCATACGGAATTTATCAAGTTGCAGCAGGTGCTGAAGCTGGCGGGATTGATTGACCAAGGCTCCGATGTGAAATATTATCTCTCCGAAGGAAGGGTGCTTGTCAACGGCGAGGTTGCTACGCAGCGTGGAAAAAAAATCTATCCCGGCGATGTTGTGGCGCTTATGGGTGTTGATTCCTTTACGGTAGCAGCAGAGGAATAACGGATTTTTTCGGGAGGAAAAATTATATTTATAAATTAAAGGTGAATAAATATGTATATTCAGGAAGTATCTTTACAGGGGTTTCGTAACCTTTCACAGCTTTGTATTACGCCTTCCGAGAAAATCAATGTCATTTATGGTAATAATGCACAGGGAAAAACGAATTTTCTGGAATCGCTTTATTTTTGCGCCATGGGTCGTTCCATGCGTGGAAAAAGCGACCGACAGCTGATTGGCTTTGATGCGGAGGAAAGCCATATTCGTATGCTGGTGCGGCGAAAAAATCGCAGCGACCGCATTGATGTGCATTTGAAGCAGGATGAGAAAAAAGGTATTGCGATTAACGGGCTGCCGGTGCGGCGGCTGGGTGAGCTGTTTGGGACGCTCTATGCCGTTATTTTTTCTCCGGAGGATTTATCTCTGGTGAAGGATGGCCCTGCGGAGCGCCGCCGTTTTTTAGACATGGAGCTTTGCCAGCTGAGTCGGGTTTACTATTATGATTTGCAGCAGTATTATCATATTTTGAAGCAAAGAAATAATCTTTTGAAGGAGATACAGAAAAAGCCATCTTTACAGGAAACGCTTTTTGCGTGGGACGGACAGCTGGTAGAGTATGGAGAGCGCATGATTGTCGCAAGAAAGCGTTTTTTACTCCGTTTGGATAAAATTGCTGCCGAAAAGCTTTCTGCGCTGACAGGGAAAAAGGATTCCCTGCAAACCCTGTATAGACCGAATTGCGAGGAGGGAACGCTTGCCAAAAGACTGCGCCGCGGTATTGAGAGGGATATTTCCTTTGGGGTGACCCAAAACGGTCCGCATAAGGATGATATTGGATTTTTTATCAACGGCAAGGAGGCAAAGGTCTACGGTTCACAGGGGCAGCAGCGGACAACCGCACTTGCGGCGCGCCTAGCGGAAATTGATTTGATTCGGGAGGAGACGGGAGAATTGCCTGTTTTGCTTTTGGATGATGTGTTTTCGGAGTTGGATGAAAGCCGACAGAAATTTCTTTTGCAAAGCATTGATGGATTACAAGCGTTTGTGACCTGTACAGGAATTGAGGATTCCGTCAAAAAATATATCAGTAAGGATAATCTGTTTTATGTGGAGGGTGGAAACATTGCACCACAGAAGTAAAAATAAGCGTTTCAAAAAAAATGAAATGCTTATTTTTTTGCAGAAAAAATACGATTTCAAATGAAAAAAAGATGCCATAGCAGAGAAAAAACAGTAAAATATAAGGTTTTTGAACAGGATAACTTATAATATAGTAGGAATTTTTTTGAAAATAATGCACAAATTCACGTAAAACATTGTAAAATCAATAAAAAAATGCTATACTGAAATATATAAATTTTGAAGTGGGATTAAAAAAAAGAAAGAGTTTCTTTTTTTTTCTTTGCAAAAAAAGAAATACAGGCGAAAAAATCGACCGAAGGAGAGAAAATGTATGTCTTCAGAGTATAATGCAAACCAGATTCAGGTTTTGGAGGGCTTGGAGGCGGTGCGAAAGCGCCCCGGTATGTACATCGGTTCCACCAGCTCTAAGGGCCTGCATCATTTGGTTTATGAAATTGTGGATAATTCCGTGGATGAGGCGCTTGCCGGCTTTTGTAACGAAATTACCGTAAAAATCCATCCGGATAATTCTATTTCCGTTATGGACAACGGGCGCGGAATTCCCGTTGATATTAACGAGCAAAAGGGAATGTCCGCTTTACAGATGGTATTTACCATATTGCACGCAGGCGGTAAGTTTGGCGGCGGCGGTTATAAGGTTTCCGGCGGTCTGCACGGTGTTGGTGCATCTGTCGTTAATGCGTTATCCGAGTGGCTTGTGGTGCAGGTACACCGTGATGGAAAAATTCATGAGCAGAAATATACCCGCGGGGATGTTGCCGAGCCGCTGACTGTTGTGGGAGAAACCGATTTGACAGGTACCTTTGTGCATTTTTTGCCTGATGCTTCCATCTTTGAGGAAACTGTTTTTGAATATGAGATTCTTAAGCAGCGTTTTCAGGAAACAGCCTTTTTGACCAAGGGCTTAAAGATTAGCTTGATTGATTTGCGAGATGGCTTGGAGCAGGAGCATTCCTTCCATTATGAGGGCGGTATCAGGGAATTTGTGCATTTTCTGAATCAGAGTCGCCAGCCGTTGTATGATACAATTTTCTACGCTTCCGGTGAAAAGGATGGCGTTTTGGTTGAGGTTGCTTTTCAGCATAACGATGGCTTTACGGAAAGTGTTTTCACCTTTGTCAATAATATTAATACGCCGGATGGCGGTACGCATTTGGTTGGCTTCAAATCCGGCCTCACAAAAACCTTGAACGATTATGGCAAAAAAGTGGGCATTATCAAGGACGCAGATAAAAAGCTTTCCGGTGATGATGTCAGAGAGGGGATTACTGCCGTTGTCAGTATCAAAGTAGAGGATCCGCAGTTTGAGGGGCAGACAAAGGCAAAGCTTGGCACGAGCGAGGCAAAGGGCGCCGTAGAAAGCGTTTTGAGTGAGTATTTAACCTATTTTCTTGAAGAAAACCCGAATATCGGTAAAATTATCATCGAAAAGGGTATGATGGCTTCCAGAGCCAGAGACGCCGCCAGAAAGGCAAGAGAGCTGGTGCGCCGTAAAACCGGCTTGGAAAATACCCGTATGCCCGGTAAGCTGACCGATTGTACCAGCCGCGACCCTTATGAGTGTGAAATCTATATCGTCGAAGGGAATTCCGCAGGCGGCTCTGCTATTAAGGCGAGAGACCCGAAAACACAGGCGATTTTACCGTTAAGAGGTAAAATCTTGAATGTGGAAAAGGCGAGACTGGACAGAATATTAAATTCGGAGGAGATCCGTAATATGATTACTGCCTTCGGTACGGGAATTTCTGAGGATTTTGATATGGAAAAGCTGCGGTATCATAAAATCGTCATCATGACCGATGCTGATGTAGACGGCGCGCATATCCGTACATTGCTTTTAACATTCTTCTATCGTTATATGCCGCAGCTGATTGAGGGCGGAAAGGTATATATTGCACAGCCGCCCTTGTATCGTGTAGAAAAGAATAAGCAGCACTATTATGTATACGATGATTTGCAGCTGGAGGAGTTGTATCAGGAGATTGGCAGAACCGGGATTAAAGAGGTGCAACGGTATAAGGGTCTGGGTGAAATGGACTTCGACCAGCTGAGAGATACAACCATGGCGGTGGAGCATCGAATTTTGAAGCTGGTGACGATTGATGATGCGGTTCTTGCGGATCGGATTTTCAGTATGTTGATGGGAGATGAGGTAGAGCCCAGAAAGATTTTCATTGAGGAAAATGCACAATACGCTGAGATGGATTTCTAATGGCGGCGTAAACGCCTTTCGCCAAAATCAGGATTTTGGCGAGGGTGACAGAGGTTAAACTGATAAGTTCCGGCGGTGTAAACACCTTGAAACTTCCAGTTTTCCTCGAGTGGGCAAAGCCCCCTCTGCGGATTCCGGTTGGAAAACCCTTTGTTTTCCAAGCCTTTCCGCGGCGCAATTAAATAAATGAGAATGAAATCTTATATTTCCGAAAGAAATGTAAGATTTGTATAAAGTTTAGGTCAAGCCTTTTCAAAGGCTTGCGGAGGGTGAGGCAGAGCCTCACGGTCTTAAGGAGCGAATATATGAGTGACGAGAATAGAGAAATAGACAAGGTCATAACCATAGACATCAATAAAGAAATGCAGAAATGCTATATCGACTACGCAATGAGCGTGATTGTTGCCCGTGCATTACCTGATGTGCGAGATGGCTTGAAGCCTGTGCAGAGGCGTATTCTGTATTCTATGAATGAGATGAATCTGGATCCGAATAAGGGCTATCGTAAGTCCGCCCGTATCGTCGGTGATACCATGGGTAAATATCACCCCCACGGTGATAGCTCCATTTATCAGGCAATGGTACGTATGGCACAGAATTTCTCCATGCGTTATATGCTGGTGGACGGGCACGGGAACTTCGGCTCTATCGACGGCTATGGCGCAGCTGCAAGCCGTTATACTGAGGCGAGAATGTCCAAGATTACAGCGGAAATGCTGGCGGATATTGAGAAGGATACCGTTGATTTTGTACCGAACTACGATGAGACTGAAAAAGAGCCTACCGTCCTTCCTGCTCGTATTCCGAACCTTCTGGTAAACGGTTCCAGCGGGATTGCTGTCGGTATGGCAACCAATATTCCGCCGCATAATCTGGGCGAGGTCATTGATGGCATCGTTTGTATGATTGATAATAAAATCGATGATAAGGAAACAGATATAGAGGAATTGATGCAATATATCAAAGGTCCCGATTTTCCCACAGGTGCAAATATCCTCGGCAAAAGCGGGGTTCGCGCGGCATATTGCACCGGTCGCGGGAAGATCATTGTGCGCTCTACAACGGAGATTGAAACGCATAACGGCAGAGAACGTATTGTTGTAACCGAAATTCCTTATATGGTCAATAAGCTGCGTTTGATTGAAAAAATTGCGGAATTGGCAAAGGAAAAACGGGTCGAGGGCATTAGTGATTTGTACGATGCTTCTGCCGGAGATGATATTAAAATTATCATTGAAATCAAAAAGGATTATAACGCAAATGTTATTTTGAATCAGCTGTATAAATATACATCCTTGCAGGAATCCTTCGGCGCAAATATGCTCGCGCTGGTGGACGGTAAGCCGGTTGTGCTGAATTTACAGCAGATTCTTGCGGAATATCTCAAGCATCAGGAAAATGTAGTAACCAGAAGGACGCGCTTTGATTTGGATAAGGCGGAAAAAAGAGCGCATATTCTGGAGGGTCTGCGGATTGCTATTGATAATATTGATGAAGTCATTCGTATCATTCGTACCAGCTATGATAACGCAAAGGAACGTCTGATGGAACGCTTTGCTCTTTCCGAATTACAGGCACAGGCGATTCTGGAAATGCAGCTGCGTCGTTTACAAGGTCTGGAAAAGGAAAAAATTGACGCGGAATATGCGGAGCTGCAAAAGAAGATTGCGTATTATAAAACCATCCTGGCGGACGAAAAGCTGTTGCTTGGCGTGATTCGGGATGAGATTACGGCGATTAAGGAAAAATATGCCGATGAACGCCGTACAAAGCTGATGCAGAATCCCGGTGAAATTGATGTTGAGGATTTGATTGAGGAGGAAACCTGCGTATTTACCTTGTCGAATCTGAATTATGTAAAGCGTACCCCTCTGGATACCTATAAGAGCCAAAACCGCGGCGGCAGAGGGATTATTGGGATGCAAACCAGAGAGGAGGATTATGTTAAGGATTTATTTCTTGCTTCTACACATGATACTCTCCTATTCTTTACCAGCCGCGGCAAGGTTTACCGCATGAAGGGCTACGAAATCCCCGAAGCCGGCAGAACGGCAAGAGGGATTGCGATTGTCAATCTCTTAGAGGTGGATGCGGATGAAAAAATTATGGCAGTTATCCCCGCAAATGAATTCCGAGAGGATCAGTACCTTGTGATGATTACCAAGCAGGGTCTGATTAAGAAAACGGACATGACCAGCTTTGCCAATATTCGTAAGAGCGGTTTGATTGCGTTGAATTTACGGGAGGAGGACGCGCTTATCTCCGTGATGATGACGAGTGGGACAGATGAAATTTTTGTTGCAACGCGCGGCGGTATGGGTATTAAATTCTCCGAGCAGGATGTCCGTCCGATGGGCAGAACCGCAACGGGTGTGAAAGCGATTACCTTAAAAGAGAGCGATTATGTTGTTTCTGCATTAAAGCTGGCTCCTGAGGGACAGATTTTGAATGTAACCGAAAACGGCTACGGTAAGCGTACCACAACAGACCAATTCCATTTGCAATATCGTGGCGGTAAGGGCTTGAAGATACATCAGCTGACAGAAAAAACTGGGCAGCTTACCGGTGTTTTGATGGTTGGCGAAAATGATGAATTGATGCTGATCACCTCTGAGGGTGTGATTATCCGCCTCCGCAGCAGGGAAATTTCCAGCTATGGCAGAGCTTCTCAAGGGGTTAAGCTGATGAATTTGGATGACGGCGTGAGTGTTGTCGGTATTGCAAAAATTTCCGAGGAGGATATTACGGAGGAAGCAGAGGAGGCCGAGGAAGAGCCGGTACAGGAGCAGTAAAAAAGTAGGCGGAAGCTTTGCGGTGCTCTGAAATGAAGCCATTTCCTCTTGATTGACAGTGTTTAGGCAAGATGATACAATAGTCACAAAAACCTTGGGACTTTATCCCAAACCCTACCAAGGGGGTCACCCCCTTGGAACCCGATATGCAGAACCATATCCATGGTTCTACGGGTAGAGATATCGAAATAATAAATCCGGCAGAAACAAGCACTTGTTTCTGCAAATGGGAGTCAAGGGGAATGATTCCCCTTGTTGGAGTTTGAGGGTGAAACCCTTAAGGTCTTATGTCTTGCGAATATGAGACAATAGACACAAAGACCTCATGGTCTTAAGGTTTTGTATATATGAAACTATATTTATAAAAAAAATTATGTAGATTGAGGTGCTGGTATGTTTTTGTTTCCGGTTGATGGGGTATTGGAGATTATTCTGTCCTATGGACAGTTGCTTTCTCTTTTTCTGGTATTGATTGTATTTGAAGGTGTGATTTCCGCAAAAGCGGAAACCTCCCTCCCCGGTTTGGTATTTATCCTGCTGATTGTGCTTTTGGGCATCGGCATCGGTATCGGGTTTGGGGATATTGCGTATTTCCTGTTTATGCTGATTCCTGCTCTGCTTTGCCTGCTTGTTTTTTATATCACAAGAAGAACCAGAGTAAAAAATATTGAAAAAGGCATCAGATATAACCAAGAAGGCTTGATTGAGGAAGAATTGAGAAAAATGGAAGGAAAATGATTGCGAGGGCTCTGTACAGATAGTGTGCAGGGCCTTTTTTTTGTGCAAAAAAGCGGTTTATTGTCATACAACATAAAAAAGATTTTGTTGCTTTTCCTCAATTTTGAAAAGTATATATTCTGAAAAACACCTGTTTTATCGGTATTTTCACGGAATCTATGCTTCCTTTGAAAAAAACGGTAAAATCCACTTGTCATGCAAGACCCTTTGTGTTACCATAAAGTACAGAAAAAGATACAAAAGGATAAGGAGATGTATCCTGTATGGAGGAACGAGATTATTTGGCGGAAAATGCCGCATATCTGAAAAAAAATCTAGGTAAAAGTAATATTTCTCAAAATTTATTTCAGCGTTTTCGGGATTTGATTACCAGTGGGCGGCTACCCTGTGGCTATATGATGCCAAATGAAAATGTGGTGAGCGAGCAGCTGGGAATCGGCAGAAGCACACTGCGTGAGGCATATACGGCGTTGGCAGTATTCGGTTTTATTCGTCGCTCTAAGGCTGGCACCTTCGTCAATGAGCTAGATAATATCGTCAATATCGCGCCCTTTAGCATTACGGTGGAAAATTCCGATTTGAGCGACCTTTTGGAATTTCGATATATGCTGGAGGGGGAAACTGCAAGCTATGCCGCAAAGCGTGCCACAAAGGAGGATATTGTCCAGCTGGAGTATTATTATGAGAAAATGAAAAAATATCGCCAGGATGTCAATCGTTTCGTGGATTATGATTCCATGTTTCATATGCAGGTTGCGGTTGCGACGCATAATAAGCTGTTGATGAGTACAATGATTGCATCAAAGGATTCCTTTGAAAACGGGATTCGCTTGGCAATGCGGGAATCGCTGACGCAAAATCCAAGGGTAATTGATGTGACGCTGGAGCTGCACGGGAAGATTATCGAGGCAATTAAGAGTGGCGATTATCAAACGGCGTATACCGCCATGCGGGAGCATATTTCTTATGTAAACTTGACGGTAAAATATGGTTGATTGAAAAAGATCCGATTTTGGGTCTTTTTTTTGTTTTTTTTACAATTTCAGTGTAAAGAATATAGGGCTTTCTCCAGAAAGAAAATAGGGTAAGACTTATTTTTTATATTCCTACAGAAACAAGGTCTTGTTTCTGTAAAACGGATTCCAAGGGGGACAGTACCGCCAAGAGAGGGCGGCAGTCGTCTTTCTGAAGGAAAGATACTTGACCAGACCCTCTTGGTAGGGGTGGTGGGGGCAAAGCTCCTGCGGTCTTAGAAGTCTTAGAGGCAAGGCATCACAGTCTTCCTAAAGTTTGGGGTGAAGCCTCAAGGTTTTAAGGTCTTTACATCTCAAAGCCCTTGTTTTTCCCGCTTTTTCATGCTATAGTAAATAGAAGTATATCCCTTTTTTTGCTGGGATTTTTGGAGGTATCAATATGGATTTTAAGATAGAAATTGCAAGGCTTTTGGCTGCTGCCTCAGATATTCCCCTAGAGGAAGCTATGGTAGAAATCCCCGCCAAGAAAGAAATGGGCGATTTTGCCTATCCCTGTTTTCGTTTGGCGAAGGTTTTTCGTAAGGCACCCCCGCTGATTGCCGCAGAATTGATAGAAAAAATAGAAAAGCCTGCTTTTATTGCAAAAATGGAGGTTGTCGGTGCATATATCAACTTTTTTGTGGACAAGGGTGTATATGCACAGCAGGTGCTTTCCGCCGTTTTGGAGCAGAAGGAGGATTATGGCAGGAGTGATATGGGCACAGGAAAAACCATCGTAATCGACTATTCCTCCCCTAATATCGCAAAGCCATTCCATGTTGGGCATTTACGCTCTACCGTAATCGGCAATGCAATTTATAAAATTTATGAGGAATTGGGCTACCATTGCGAAGGCATTAACCATCTGGGTGATTGGGGTACACAGTTCGGCAAGCTGATAGTGGCGTATAAAAAATGGGGCAGCAAAGACGCGGTCGAGGAGAAGGGTATTCAAGAGCTGATGCGGATTTATGTAAAGTTTCATGATGAGGCAGAGAAGCATCCTGAGCTGAAAATGGACGATGAGGCGCGGGCATGGTTTGTAAAAATGCAGGAGGGCGATGAGGAAGCGCTCACGCTCTGGAGATGGTTCTACGATATTTCCATTAAGGAATTTGAGCGCGTTTATCAAATGCTTGGTGTAAAATTCGACGCTTATACGGGTGAATCCTTCTATAATGATAAGATGGACGCCGTTGTGCAGGAATTGAAGGATAAAAATCTGCTCAAGGAGTCTGAGGGCGCGATGATTGTGGACTTGGAGGATAAAAATATGCCGCCCTGTCTGATTATCCGTAAGGATGGCGGTACGCTTTACGCAACAAGAGACATCACTGCGGCGCTCTACCGTAAAAGAACCTACAATTTTGATAAATGTATCTATCTGACCGCTTTGGACCAGAATCTGCATTTTGCACAGTGGTTCGAGGTCATTCATAAAATGGGCTATGATTGGTATCAGGACTTGATTCATGTGCCATTTGGTCTGGTTTCTCTGGATAGTGGTAAGCTTTCCACCCGCCATGGTCATGTTGTGCTGATGGAGGAGTTGTTGAATCAGGCCTGCGCAGAAACAAAGCGCATTATTGAAGAAAAGAATGCCAATTTGGAAAACAAAGAGGAAATTGCGAAGCAGGTCGGTATTGGTGCGGTTATTTTTAACGACCTGTACAACACGAGAATCAAGGATGTTGTGTTTAGCTGGGAAAGAATGTTGAATTTCGATGGGGAAACAGGCCCTTATGTGCAGTATACCCATGCTCGTGCCTGCTCCATTTTGAAGCGTGCCGAGAAGCCGGATGGTCAGGAAATTCGTTTTGAACTGCTTTCGGACGAGGCATCCTTGGAGGTTTGCAAGCTTTTGGAGGCATTTCCGGATAAAATCAAGGATGCAGCGACAAAGCTGGAGCCTTCTATAGTGACAAGACATCTGGTTGCGATTGCACAGGCATTTAATAAATTCTATCATGATAATCCGATTTTGAATAGCGAACCGGAGCTCAGGCAGGCGCGTTTGGCGGTTGTTTTTGCTGTCAAAACCGTACTGAAAAAGGGTCTTGCATTATTGGGAATTGAAGCACCGGAACAGATGTAAGGAAAAGAAAATTCTCTTTATAAAGGAAGGTATTTATATGAAAAAGTTAAAATTATTCTATAATCCCTTTTCCGGAAATAAAAGCTTTAAGTTTGACTTAGACGTTTGTATTGGTATTTTTCAGGAGGGCGGCTACGAGGTGCATCCGTTTCGCACCCTTCGTCCGGGGGATATAGATAAGCATATCGCGGAGATGGATCCGAATTATGATATTATTGTTGCCTCCGGCGGGGACGGTACGGTCAATATTGTGTTGAATGCCATGATGCGCCGTGGTCTACATATTCCTTTGGGCATTATTCCCTCCGGTACGGCGAATGACTTTGCAACTTATCTTGGCTTCAAAAGCGGCGATGTAGAGGATGTTTGCAGGACAATTATTTCCACGAAGCC
Source organism: Sodaliphilus sp. (assembly GCA_963640305.1). Lineage (GTDB taxonomy): Bacteria > Bacillota > Clostridia > Lachnospirales > Anaerotignaceae > Anaerotignum_A. Next base: position 25,579 of record CAVHYX010000034.1, read on the forward strand.
CATAGAGATTGATTTAGGTCTGGTGAATGATTCCATATTTTTTATCAATGTCTGTGCGGGCGGTTTTTTCACAAATGTCTCTCAAATTGTAGACAAGGATGTAAAAAATGCGCTCGGCAGCCTTTCCTACTACTTGAAAGGAGTGGAGCAGCTGCCGCAATTCCGCAAGGTGCCGTTCCGCATCACCACAAGCAAGGAGGTCATTGAGGAGGATTTATATTTCTATATGATTATGAACTCTGCGGGAACGGGCGGCTTTACCAATCTTTCCCCGGAGGCCTCTATTGTAGATGGAGAATTTGAATTTATTGCCATTAAGGGGAAGCCCTTGATTGAAATGACAGCAGTTTTAATGAAAATGCTGACCGGAGAGCATATCCATGATAAAAATGTGCTGTATTTTAAGGATCATTATTTCAAAATCGAGTGTCTGGATCCTGATTTTCAAATTATGGAATCAACAGTTGATGGAGAGTTGGGGCCAGATATGCCCTTTGAGATTAAGGTCATGCCGCGTGCTATTCCTGTTTTCGGTAAGTTTGATAAGGAACATCATAAGGAAAATAAATTTATCTCTCTACTGAAAAATCCGGCAAATCCGATGAAGCTATAAGTGCGTTTCACGTGAAACCATTCGCCCATAATCCTATAAAAAAGGATTTGTGGGCTTTTGTTTTATTTTGGAGTTGTGTTTCATGTGAAACATTGTAATTTCCATTGCAATTTTATCTCCGATAGACTAAAATAAAAATAAGATACAAAATTTCGGAGGAAGGACGGAAAAAATATGAGTAAAGTAAGGGTCATTGCAGTGACAAATCAGAAAGGCGGTGTTGGAAAAACCACCACAGCCATCAATCTTTCCGCCTGCCTTGCAGTAGAGGGAAAGCGTGTGCTTGCGGTGGATGCGGATCAACAGGGCAATACCACCAGCGGGCTTGGCTTGGACAAAAATAATCTTCCACTGACCATTTATAATGTATTATTGGGAGAGGCAAGCATTACAGAGGTAAGACAGCCCACCTGCGTGGAGAACTTGGAGGTAATTCCTGCGAATATCAATCTGACAGGTGCGGAAATTGAATTGATTGGGAATGACCGTAGGGAATATATTCTACAGGAGGCCTTGGAGAAGGTGAAAGAGGACTACGATTTTATCATTATTGATTGTCCACCCTCCTTGAATATGATTACAGTCAATGCACTTGTGGCTGCGAATACGGTTTTAGTGCCGATTCAATGCGAATATTTTGCATTAGAGGGATTGGAACAGCTTTTACATACCATCAATTTGGTCAAAAAACGCCTCAATCCCGATTTGGAGATAGAGGGGATTGTTTTCACTATGTTTGATGCCAGGACGAATCTTTCTCTACAGGTTGTGGAGGAGGTCAAACGCTCACTGGGACAAAGCGTCTACCGCACCATTATTCCCAGAAATGTGCGTTTGGGGGAATCTCCCAGTCACGGTTTGCCGATTCATCTGTACGACCCGAAATCCAAGGGTGCAGAGGCGTACAAATTGTTGGCAGAGGAAGTCATGGAAAAGGAGTGGAGTTGATATGGCAGCAAAAAAGAAGGGCTTGGGAACAAAGGGGCTTGGCATCAATGCGCTGATTCATACCGAATTGGAGGATATGCAGAGCAAAAAAGCGGAAAAACCGGAGGCTTTGAGTGAATTGGATTTGGATTTGATTGAACCCAATCGCAAGCAGCCGAGAAAATATTTTGATGCAGCCGCGCTGGAGGAGTTGGCGGATTCCTTGCGGATGCATGGTATGATTCAGCCTATTGTTGTTAAAAAAAATGGAGATTATTATGAAATTATTGCGGGAGAACGCCGCTGGCGCGCCGCAAAAATTGCCGGTTTAGAAAAGGTTCCCGTTGTCCTAAAGGATTGGACCGAGGATCAAGCCTTTGAGGCAGCGTTAGTAGAAAATCTCCAAAGAGAGGATTTGAATCCTATTGAGGAGGCGGAAAGCTATCGTCGCTTGCAGGAGGAATTTCAATTCAGTCAGGAAAAAATTGCGGAAACAGTAGGAAAAAGCCGCTCTGCAGTCACAAATTCCCTGCGTCTTTTGCAGTTGGATGAAAGAGTGCGCCGTTTGGTTGTGGAAAATAAGCTGACAGGGGGGCACGCACGCTCTTTGCTGCCGATTACCGATGGGGATATGCAGTTTGAGTTGGCGGAGCATTGTATTGAAGAGGAATTAAGCGTACGTGCGGTAGAGGCGTTGGTCAAGGCGTATCTGACAAAGGCGGAGGTCGAAAAGCTCCCAGAAAAAGCAGATAAAGCAACAGAAAACGCCTGCCGTGCCGTTGAGGAGGAGTTGAAGACTATCTTTTCCACAAAGGTAAGGCTGAAGCCCATCGGAAAGCGCCAAAAGGGGAAAATCGAAATGGAATATTATTCAAAAGAGGATTTGGAACGCCTTCTGGCGCTCTTGAAACGATGAGGATTGCTATGATGGAATTGACGCAGAAAACGATATTGCTTTGGCTGGTCGCCTTGGCAGTTGCAGTGGTCATATTGTTCATCCTTTGTATCGTGCTGTTTGTAAAATGCGGCAGACAAAAGAAAAAATATGACTATTTTATGGGAGCGAATCGCAGACCCAGCCATAATCTTGAAATGAAAATGAAGGAATATTTTGAAACCTCCAAGCGGATTGAATCGGAGTACGCTAAGCTGCTGGATATGGTGACGGATATGGATAAAACCGATAAATCTAAGTTGCAAAAGGTCGGCTTGATTCGTTATAATCCCTTTGACGAAATGGGTGGGAATCTTTGCTTTGCCCTTGCTGTTTTGGATGGGAATGATAATGGCTTTGTGCTGAATGGTATCCATAGCCGTACCGGCTCCTTCACCTATGCGAAGCCGATTGAAATGGGCGTTAGCATCTATATGCTTTCCGAGGAGGAAATTAAGGCGGTTGATGCTGCAAAAAGGAATACCTATCAGCCGGAGCATGAAAAGGTTGTTAAGGTTCGTTTTAAGCCGACCTTCCGCAAAAAGGATAGGGATAGTGCAATGGAGCATCAGATTGTACTGGAGCAGGTTGCTGTTGTGGAAACGGATCAAACGGAGCAGGCTGCAAAGAAAACCGCTATCGGCGATGTAACGCAGGCAGAGAAGGAATTGATTTTGCAGGAGGAAGCCTTGGCGGATAAAATTGCCGTTGCAGAGAGAGTTTCTCCGGAGGAAAAGAAGGAATGATTTCCCCCATTTTCATAATGAAAAGAGGGGGGGCTGTGGATAAACTCGCTTTTTATCCCCAATTTGTGGATAAATTGTATACAAAAATGGATATTTGCCTTACTTGAACACAATTTTCACAAAGCTATCCACAGTATATTTATGTTCGGTATTATGCAAAAATCGGGCGAGAGTGATGCTTAAAAATGTATCAAAGGAGGATGGAAATATGATTTATACATCCGAATATTCTTCGCCGCTTGGTACAATTACACTTGCCGCAAACGGAATGCAGCTGGTCGGACTTTGGTTCTGTGGACAAAAGTATTTTGGCGGCAATGGCTTGCCCGAACAAACGGAAGAGCTTCCGCTGTTTCGGGAAGCAAAGCGCTGGTTGGATTCCTATTTTTCCGGTAAGGAGCCGAACTTCTTGCCGCCTTTGTCCTATGATGCTACGCCATTTCGTAAGGCTGTATATGATATTATGTTAACAATACCGTACGGAAAAACAATGACCTATGGCGAAATTGCCGCGAGAATCGCTGTGGCAAGAGGGCTGCCTAAAATGTCCGCACAGGCAGTCGGCGGTGCGGTAGGGCATAATCCGATTTCTCTGATGATTCCTTGCCATCGTGTCGTTGGTGCAAACGGTAGCCTGACCGGGTACGCCGGCGGAATGGAACGGAAACTTTGGCTCTTGCAGTTGGAACGGGTTGATATGAGCCGCCTGTTTGTACCCAAAAGGATTCTTTGAAAGAAAAACTCCGACCGCAAAGCGATCGGAGCTTTTCTTTAGAAATCAATCGTGCCGTTGAGCACTTTGAGGTCATATGGCTCAAAGACGACCCTGCGGTATCTCTCCACATCCAGCGGTACTCCTGTCCAATCTGAGTGGAGGTCACCGTTCTGTTTAATGAGAATGTCGTAGAGAATATCGTAGACCACGCCGTCCTCGCCCTGCTCCACGATGGTGGAATAGGGCAAGGTCTTGTGATAGGTCATATGCAAATCCCTGTGGGCGAAGTGGAAGCCGTTGCGCATCCGGCAACCGTCCAGCCCCATATAGGTGAACTGCTTTTTAAGATCCTGCAAAATTTTGTCGTTTTCCTCCTCATAGAGGTTCTCCGGCGTGGTTTCGGTATAGTCGTAGCGGAACTGGATGGGAATATTGTACCTCTGCCAGCGTTTGACATACTCGGTGAGCTTGTCCGCGGGGTAATTCTTATAGAGCACGCAGTTGATACGCTTTGGCGTGGCGATGGCGGACACGACCTCGTCCGGTGACTCCTCGACGTAGCGCTGGAGATGGCGGGAAACGTTGATGCAGGTAATCTTGTCTGCATTGCGGCGTGTGAAAGCAATCATCTCCTCCGCACTGCACCCCGGCTGTACGGGGAAGGTGGTATTGATATATATTTTGTGTGTATTTGGAATCGCGTCGAGCATCCGCTGTAAGTCATCAAGCTGGGCGAACGGCTCACCGCCGGTGAAAACGAAGTCGCATTCCGGCGTGATCCCGTCCATCACGGCAATAGACTTCAAGATGGCATCGATGCTGAAGCCCGCGCAGTCGGTATATTCCTTTTTATTGATACAGAAAGGACAGTGGTTACGGCAGTCGTAGGGAACAAAAATGGTGACCGTCGCCCCGCCCGTCCTTGTTTTGTAGGGATGGCTCATAATAGTTGCGTCCTTTCTATTGCAAACTCTAATAAATAGTTTACTCCCCTAACGAAAAAATTGCAAGGAGAAAAAACGAAAAAAGGACATCTGTTTGTATATATTACAAACCTACATTTCCAATCCGCAAATTTTTCAAATGCTGCTTGACAGGAGTAAAAAAGGTGGTATAATGACCACAAGAAAGCCGTGCTTGTGGTGCAGCCGCCGTTGGCGTCTGGTTTGCTGCTATGACGCAGCAGATATTCTACGGTTCGTAGGCAAAGCCTACTCACGATGTCTTGGAAAAGTAAATATCCAACACTGTGTGGCTATTTCCTTTTCCTGTGGTCATGGTATGATGACCACAAAGAGTAAGACCTTGCATGGTATATTGACCTTTGGGGTCGATATGCAAGCATAATTTTATATTATTTTTCTTCGGGGCAGGGTGAAATTCCCGATCGACGGTTAAAGTCCGTGAGCGCGAACGCGCAGGATTTGGTGCAATTCCAAAACCGACAGTATAGTCTGGATGGGAGAAGAAAAAGGTGCTTTTTTTGTCGTTGTTTTTCGTTCTTTTTTATTGTACAAAAAAGTCCTCCTTCCGTCTGCCTCAAAGAATGCAGGCGTTTTTTTGTGGAAATTTTGTAAGAAAAACACTTAAGGAGGATGAAAAACAATGGAAACAAAAAATGCAGAAGTAAAAATATCGGCAGCGGCGCAGGGTAAAAGGTTCTCAACGAGGCAGCTTGTCTCTATGGCGATGCTCGCCGCAATTTCTATCGTTTTGGTGGCAGCGGTGCATTTTCCTCTGATTCCCGCAGCGGCTTTTCTGGAGTATGACCCTGCGGATATTCCGATTCTGATTTGCGCCTTCGCCTATGGTCCCATAGCGGGGCTTTTGCTGACTGTGGTTGTCGCTGTGATCCAGGGCTTTACCGTCAGCGCACAAAGCGGCATCATCGGCGTGGTCATGCACATTTTTGCCACAGGCTGCTGCGTATTGGTCACAGGCAATTTCTATAAGCGGAATAAAACCAAAAAAACAGCGGTTATCGCCTTGATTTTCGGTGCAATCACGCAGACCCTCGCCATGGTTGTCATGAATATGATTTTCACGCCCCTTTTCATGGGTGCGCCGCTGGAAACGGTTATGGCGATGATGCTCCCTGCCATCGTTCCCTTTAATATCTTGAAGGCGGGCATTAATGGCGCAATTACCTTTTTCCTATATAAATCCATTTCCCATCTCATGAAGGGAAATTAAGCCGCCCTCCGTAGAGAAAAGAGAAGACAGGGCGCATCCCAATCAAAAAGCACCGAAGGAGTGAAATCTTCCTGTTCCCGGGATTTTACTCCTTTTTTTCGTCCTTTTTCATAAATTTTTGTTGTCTTTGGTGTGCAGAGTGCATATAATAGAAGGATAGTTTTAAGAGTCGGTGCAAGGCGGTTTTGCTGCAAGGAGGTAGAGGAGATGTACGCTAAAAAAACGGTTGCGGTTATTTTCGGAGGACGCTCATCGGAGCATGAGGTTTCCTGCGCCTCTGCGATGCTGATGCTGCACGCATTGGATCAGGAAAAATATCAGGTTCTTCCCGTCGGCATTACAAAGCAGGGACAATGGTTGATTTATACCGGTCCGGCGGAGCATATCAAAAACGGCGAATGGGAAAAATTCGGTACACCTGTGTGCCTATCCCCGGATGCAACAAAAAAATGCTTTCTGAAAATTGTGGGGAGCAATGTAAAGGAAATTCCCGTAGATGTGGTGATTCCCGTGCTGCATGGTGCATGGGGTGAGGACGGCACGATACAGGGGCTTCTGGAAATGGCACAGATTCCCTATGTCGGCTGCGGCGTTTTGGCGTCCGCCGTTTCCATGGATAAGGTTTATACCAAGATTATTGCAAAATCCGCCCGTATCCCGCAGGCAAGCTACATTTGGGTGCATAAAGCGGACTTAGAGAAAAAGCGTACGGCTATCCTCAATCGGATCGAAAAAAAGCTGGGCTATCCCTGCTTTGTCAAGCCCTCCAATGCAGGCTCCTCTGTGGGCATTTCCAAGGCGAAGAACAGAGAGCAGCTCTCCGCGGCGTTGGATTTTGCGGCAGGCTACGACAGAAAAATCATCATCGAGGAAGCGATAGATGCCCGTGAATTTGAATGTGCCGTTTTGGGTAATGAGGAGCCCATGGTTAGCGGCGTGGGCGAGGTGTTTTCCGCAGCGGAATTTTACGATTACGATGCAAAATATAACAGCCCCGCCTCCCATACGGTGATTCCCGCCGAGCTGGAGCCTGCGCGTGTGGAGGAAATGCGCCGCATGGCGAAAAAGATTTTTCGCGCTGTGGATGGCAGCGGTCTGGCAAGGGTGGATTTTTTTCTGGACAGAAAAACGGGTAAGGTGCTTTTCAATGAGCTGAATACCATGCCCGGCTTCACGCCTATCAGTATGTATCCCATGCTTTGGATGCAGGCGGGCATGACGGAAAAAGAGCTGATGGATCGCTTCATTACGCTTGCGTTGGAAAGAGATTCGGGCATCAGAGGATGAGGAGAAGAAGGCATGGATAAAAGACCGATCGGTGTGTTTGATTCCGGGGTCGGCGGCTTGACGGTGGTAAAGCAGCTGATGAAGGTAATGCCCCACGAAAATATCGTGTATTTCGGGGATACCGCCCGCGTGCCCTATGGGACGAAATCAAAGGAGGCCGTAACAAAATATTCCAAGCAAAATGTACGTTTTTTGCTCGGCAAAAATGTAAAAACAATTATCGTTGCCTGCAACACGGCAAGCTCCAATAGCTTGGATGCCTTGCGAGAGACCTTTTCCGTGCCGATTTTCGGCGTGGTTGAGCCGGGCGTGGAGGAGGCGCTGCGTTCCACGAGGAATAAAAAAATCGGCGTCATCGGCACCCCGGGAACGGTGCGCTCCGGTGCGTATGAGCGCATGATTCGGGAGCGGGACGGCGCAATGCAGGTGTTCACCAAGGCTTGCCCCCTCTTTGTTCCGCTTGCGGAAGAGGGCTGGACGGATAATGAGGTCGCTTTTCAAGCGGCCAAGCGCTATCTTGCGGATTTGACGGCAACGGGGATAGATTCCCTTGTGCTCGGTTGTACGCATTATCCCCTTCTGAAGCGCTGCATCGGGCAGACGGTGGGCGAGGCAATTAAGCTGGTTGACCCCGCAAAGGCAACCGCAAGGCGCGTCATGGCGTTTTTGCAGGAGAATTCCCTGCTGAATGAGGAGGGCGTCGGTACAAAGCAGTTTTACCTCTCTGATCGCACGGATACCTTTCGTTTCGTGTGTCAGAAGGCGCTTGCGCATCCCTTCCAACCGGAGATTATTGACATCGAAACCTATTGACGGGCAAAGGAGGCTCTCATGAAACTGATTTTGGCTTCGGCTTCTCCACGCAGGAAGGAGCTTCTGGAAAAGCTCGGTCTGCCCTTTTTTGTTCAGCCCGCAGGAGGCGAGGAGCGCATCACGCAAAAAAGCCCCGCAGCAGTCGTGATGGAGCTGTCCCGCGGGAAGGCAGAGGAAATCGCCGCACAGCAGACGGGAGATTGTATCGTCATCGGCGCGGATACAGTGGTCGCAAAGGACGGGAAAATTATGGGCAAGCCGAGGGATGCGGCGGATGCTAGGCGGATGCTCCGAAGCATTGCGGGCAGCAGCCATCAGGTCTATACGGGCGTTACCCTTATCCGCACGGGTGCATATCCGCAAAGCGTGACCTTCCATGAAAAAACAGAGGTCTTCCTCTATCCTATCCCCGATATGGAGCTGGATGCCTATATTGCAAGCGGCGACCCATTGGATAAGGCGGGTGCCTATGGCATACAGGGCAGCTTTGCCGTTCATGTGCGAGGGATTGCGGGGGATTATTGTAATGTAGTCGGTCTGCCGGTGGGCAGGCTTTGGCAGGAAATGAGGAAGCTGCTCTAAATGTGTTTTGGAGCAGCTTTTTTTTATTGCCCTTTTTTGCAAATTTCCGAAAATGAAAAAAAATGTTTTTTTCTATTGCTTTTTCCGCTATTTTCGATATAATAATCTGAGTTTAGTAAAAATAATTTCAAAGTTTAGCAATACTAAAATTGAAAAAGGAGATGACTGCCGTGCAGATAGGCAGGAAAATCAAGCAGCTGCGCATCCAAAAGGGCTTGACGCTGGAGGAGCTTGCCAGCCGCAGCGAGCTGACGAAGGGTTTTCTTTCCCAGCTGGAGCGGGAGCTGACCCAGCCCTCCATCGCGACCCTAAACGATATTGTGGAGGCATTGGGCAGCAGCCTTGCGGAGTTTTTCCGCGAGGAGGAGGCGGAACAGCTTGTCTTTCGTAAAAAGGATTTTTTTGTGGATGAGCGGGAAACCTATACCATCCATTGGATTGTGCCGAATACCCAGAAAAATGCCATGGAGCCGATTCTCATAGAGCTGCCGCAGGGCGGGGATTCCTTTGTGATGGATCCGCATAGCGGCGAGGAATTCGGCTATGTTCTGGAGGGGGCGATTATCCTTATGGTCGGCGAGGAAAAGCATACCGTCCATAAGGGAGAAACCTTCTATCTTTCCGGCAAGAGCCGCCATTACCTGAAAAACGAGAAAAAAACGACCGCAAGGGTGCTTTGGGTTTCCACACCCCCCCTGTTCTGACAGCGATGAGAGTGCATGAAGGAGGATATGGAATGAAAAAGAAGCTGATTCAGTTCAAAAATATCGTAAAAAGCTATGAGGACGGCAAGGTTGTCCTAAAGGGCATTGATTTGGATATTTATGAAAATGAATTTGTCACGCTCCTCGGTCCCTCCGGCTGCGGCAAAACAACGCTCCTGCGTATTCTGGGCGGGTTTTTGCAGCCAAACGAGGGACAGGTTTTGTTTGATGGGCAGGAAATTTCCGGTGTCCCCCCCTATAAGCGGGAGGTCAATACGGTATTCCAGAAATATGCCCTTTTCCCCCACATGAATGTATATGATAATATCGCTTTCGGCTTAAAGCTGAAAAAGGAGCCGAAGGATGTCATTGAGCAGAAGGTCATGCGTATGCTGAAGCTGGTCAATCTGGAGGAATTCGCCGACAGAAGCGTTACCGCCATGTCCGGCGGGCAGCAGCAGCGGATTGCCATTGCCCGTGCTTTGGTTAATGAGCCGAGCGTGCTGCTTTTGGATGAGCCATTGGGCGCCTTGGATTTGAAGCTCCGCAAGGAAATGCAGCATGAATTGAAAAAGATACAGCAGGAGGTCGGGATTACCTTCATCTACGTCACCCACGACCAAGAGGAGGCGCTCACTATGTCCGATAAAATCGTCGTGATGAAGGAGGGCGAGATTCAGCAGATTGGTACGCCCACTGATATTTATAACGAGCCGGTGAATGAATTTGTCGCAAACTTTATCGGCGAATCCAACATCATCGAGGGCATGATGCTTGCGGATGGCAAGGTGATTTTTGAGGGCAGGCGCTTCGATTGCGTGGATGGCGGCTTCGCCAAAAATGAGGTGGTCGATGTTGTCATTCGTCCCGAGGATTTAGATATTGTCCCCCGTAAGGAGGGCAAGCTGAAGGGTGTTGTCAAGTCCGTTCTTTTTAAGGGTGTCCATTATGAAACCATGGTGGAAACCAAGGTCGGTACGGAAATCACCGTGAAAATGGCAGTCTCCGACGATAGTCCCGTTTATAACGAGGCGGCAAACGAAAAAATGTCCGCCAATGATTTTTATTTGGATATGGAGGATGTGGAGGAGTTGGACGAGGCAACCATCATTGCCCGTGCGGATGCACAGGCATGGAATCCAGATGCGGATGAGTTTATCTCCATCAAGGAGGTGCAGTATGAAATCAAGAAGGAAAACGGGAAATATCCCGTGACCTTCTCCACCGCCGCAGGTACCTCTGTTACGGTGAACATGATTGTAAAGGATGAAAACCGCATCACAAGCGCCGAAAACGAGGAGGAAATCTATGCCATGAATTTCTTCAAGAAGGTAGACGAAATTCAGGAGGCGGTCGCATTGGATACCGACCTCAAAACATGGGCGAATGCCTCCGCATGGAGCCTAGAGGACGGCACGGCTGTGGAAATTGCGGATGTCAAATACGACTTTGACCCCGAAACCATCACCCCCGGCATTTATGCTGTTACCTTTGCCACAAAGGGGTATGAATATAAGGTGGATACCACGGATAAGTTTGAGGTGGGGGACGAGGTTGGGCTGATGTTCCGTCCCGAGGATATCCATATCATGTCGAAAAGCATCTATTAAGAAAGGGGGTGTGCTGCATGAGACAATTCCGAAATATGCTCTATCCTTATATTGTCTGGCTATGTATCATGGTGCTGCTTCCCATGCTGATGATAGTGCTCTATGCCTTTACAACGGCGGGAAACGAGGTCACAACCTTCCGCTTCACGCTGGAAAATTTCTCCCGCTTTCTGACGGATGCGGTCTTCCCCGGTGTACTGCGGCGTTCCCTTGTGATTGCCATTGTCACAACGGTGATTTGCGTGCTTTTGGGCTATCCCATTGCCTATAGCATCGCCAAGGGGCCGGAGCGCAGCGGCTTTTTCTGGATTCTTCTGATTACCCTGCCGACGTGGATCAATATGCTGGTGCGTACCTATGCGTGGGTGGGCATTTTGCAGGATGATGGCTTGATGAATCGCTTTCTGGGTCTGCTCGGCATCGGTCCCTTCCATCTTCTGCATACCTCCTTTGCTGTGGTTTTGGGTATGGTCTATAATTTCATTCCCTTTATGATTTTACAGATTCATTCCTCCCTTGCGAAGATGGATAAAAGCCTGCTCGAAGCGGCAAGCGATTTGGGCGCAACGCCCACGCAAAGCTTTCTAAGGGTCACGCTGCCCCTTTCTCTGCCCGGGGTTTTAAGCGGCATTACGCTGGTGTTTTTGCCTGCGGTGTCCAGCTTCTTCATCCCCAAGCTTTTGGGCGGCGGGCAGTATGTTCTGGTCGGCAATGTCATTGAGACGCAGTTTTTGACCAGTGGTGATTGGAATTTCGGCGCTGCCATCTCCCTGATTATGGCAGTGATTATCATGCTTTCCATGTGGCTGACCCGCAGAGTGGATACCGACCCTGCGGCAAAGGAGGTGTAAGGGCGTGCGGGAAACAAAACAAAGCGGCATCGGCGGGAAAATCCTTCTGGGATCGACCATGATTTTCTTCTACCTGCCGATTCTGTATATCATCGTATTTTCCTTTAACGGCTCCCGTTCGCTGACCCACCTGAACGGCTTTTCCCTCCGCTGGTACGAAAAAATGCTTGCGGACAGCACGATGATAGAGGCGATTGTCTATACCATTCTCATTGCGATTCTGGCAACGGCAATTTCCACCATCGCAGGGACTCTGGCGGCAATCGGGATGTCCCGTTCCAAGCGGATTCTGCGGCAAATGGTGGAGCAGGTGAACCATCTGCCGATTCTCAATCCGGAGATTGTAACCGCCATCGGGCTTTTGATGTTTTTCAGCGCTCTTGGTGTAAAGAAGGGCTTTTTGACGCTACTTCTGGCGCATATCATGTTCTGTATCCCTTATGTGATACTTTCCGTTATGCCCAAGCTGCGCTCGCTGGATGCGAATTTGGCGGATGCCGCCATGGATTTGGGCGCAACGCCCATGCAGGCATTGACAAAAATTATTGTGCCGCAGATTTTGCCCGGCATTGTTTCCGGCGCGCTGGTGGCGTTTACCATGAGCTTTGATGATTTTATCATCTCCTATTTCGTAACGGGGAACGGTGTCCAGAATATCTCCATTCTGGTTTATACCATGTCCAAGCGCGTCAACCCGTCCATCAACGCACTTTCCACGCTGGTTATCGTGCTGATTACCGTTGCGCTTACGGTTGTGAATGTCATTCCTGTCATTCGCGAGAAGCGGGGCAAGGGTGCGCCGATGCTCCAAAAACGGGGAATTGCAATCGCTATGGCGGTTGTGCTTGCTGTGGCAGGCGGCGGGATTGGGATTCTCCGCAGCGGAAAATCGGCGCAGGATGCCGTTGCGAAATACGGCTCCGATACCCTGAAGCTGTATATCACGGGGGAATATATGAGTGATACGCTGATTCCCGACTTCGAGAAGGAATTTGGCGTAAACGTGATTGTGGAGTATTTCGATTCCAACGAAATGATGTATACCAAGCTGCAAGCGGGCGATTCCTATGATGTGGTGATTCCCTCCGATTACATGATTCAGCGGATGCTGGCGGAGGATAGCCTACAGGAGCTGGATTTAAGCCTGATTCCCAATCTGGATAATCTTGCACCACAGGTAAGGAATCTCCCCTATGACCCGGAGAATACGTATTCTGTGCCGTATTTCTGGGGGAGTGTCGGGATTATTTATAACCATAATAATGTTGACCCCGCCGAGGTGGAGGCAGAGGGCTTTGAGATTTTGCGGAATGAGAAGTATAAGGGACATATCTACGTGTATGATTCCGAGAGGGATTCCTTCATGATGGCGCTGAAGGCACTTGGCTATTCGATGAATACCGATGACCCTGCGGAGATTGACGCAGCGTATGAATGGCTTTTGGATATGAATCGTACCATGAACCCCACCTATGTCACCGATGAGGTGATTGATGGCATGATGAATGGGAATAAAGATATTGCCGTGGTGTATAGCGGGGATGCGACCTATATACAATCCGAGAATGAGGATATGAGCTTCTGGATGCCACAGGAGGGCACAAACCTTTGGTATGATGCTATGGTGATACCGAAAAATGCAGAAAACCCGCTTCTGGCGCACGAGTTTATCAATTATACACTGACCTATGAAGCGGCGCTGGCGAATTCCGAGTATGTCGGCTACACCTCGCCGAATGAGGAGGTACTCTTGGAGCTGAGCGGCGCGGATGGGTTGTATGGCGCGTATGAGGCGTATATCCCGCGCTCCGGTTATGCGATGGATGAGGTGTTTGAGGATAACCCGGTGATTAAGAAAAAGATTGCCGAGCTTTGGATTAAGGTTAAGGCATCTAAGTAAAGACGATGAAAGCATTAAGACATTAAGACCTTGGGGGCTCTGCCCCACCACTCCGCAAGGGCATCATGTCCTCAGAAGACCTTGGGACTTCCTCCCCCACTGCACCTACCAAGGGGGTTCGGTCAAGTATCTTCCCTTCAGGAAGACGGCCGCCGCCCTCTCTTGACGGTACTGCCTCCCTTGGAACCTGATTTACAGAAATGAATGTTTCTGCGGGAGGAATAATGGGAATGATAGAATCGCAAAAGCAACACATTGCTTTTGCAAATGGGGGTCAAGGGATATCCCTTGCAGGAGTTTGAGGTACGCACCGCCGAACAGATGCGGCGGTTGCCCGAAGGGCAAGGTTTGCGAAGCAAAGCCTGCTTGAACAGAAATCCTCAGGGTTTTCGGGTCTTATATCTTTATACCATTTTATGCCTTTGCAGTCACAGTCTTTGCGGAAACATCGGGCAGCATCCCCAGCTTCCCTGAGAGTGCGCTTAAAATACTCCCCGGCGCATCCAGCACTACGCAAATAATAGATATTTTCCGTTCTCTGTAGGGAATCCCCATCCGTCCGACGATATATGTGCCGTATTCATGCAGTAACGCATTCACCGCCGCCGCCTGCGCAATATCCTCGATCATAATACTGATAACAGAAATACGATTTTCCATAATCAAAACAACGCTCCCTTCCGATTTTTCTCTTCCAATCCGTTTTTTCTCTGAGAAAAGCATACCAAATCCGCTTTCGCTTTGCAAGCAAAATGCCCGTCTCGCAAATACTGTAAAGTGTAAAACAGGGGATTTTTACTTCCTCCGCACAGAGGCGCTGCGCTGTTTTTGGAAAAATCTGCCGTCAAACGGCAAAAAACCGCCATTTTTTTCTATATCATGCGTAGCTTCTTTTGGTTGTATTCGTCTTTTTTTTCGTTTACAATGAAACTATCGGAACAGTTTTTCAGGAACCAACGACATAAGCTCTGTTATGGATACAGGAGGAGGCACAAGATGGGCGGCTTTTTTGGCGTAACAAGTAAGAATGACTGTGTTCTGGATATTTTCTTTGGTGTGGACTATCACTCGCATCTGGGCACAAAAAGAGGCGGCATGGCTCTGCACGGGGCGAAAAAGGGATTTCAGCGGGAAATTCATAACATCGAAAACACTCCCTTCCGCACGAAGTTTGAGAACGATTTGCACGAATTTGAGGGCTGCACCGCAGGCATCGGCTGCATCAGCGACAATGACCCGCAGCCGCTTTTGGTTCGTTCCCACCTTGGCACCTATGCAATCACGACTATCGGCGCCATCATCAATGCGGAGGAGCTGCTACAGGCGGAATTTGCCAAGGGGCATCAATTTATGTATCGTTCTGCGGATAAGGTCAACGAAACAGAGCTGGTTGCAAGCCTTATCAACCAAAAGGATGATATTGTAAACGGGATATGCTACGCACAGGAGGCGATTGAAGGCTCTGTTACCCTGCTTCTGCTGACGGAGGAGAACACCATCATCGCCGCCAGAGACAGACTGGGGCGGCTGCCCGTTCTGATTGGAAAGGACGAGGAGGGCTATGCCGTTTCCTTTGAATCCTTCGCCTATCAAAAGCTTGGCTACGAAAACGCCTATGAGCTTGGACCGGGCGAAATCGTGGAAATCACCCCTGACGGCTATCGGGTTTTACGGCCCGCAGGCAAGGATATGAAAATTTGCGCCTTCCTCTGGAGCTATTACGGCTATCCCAACTCTAACTACGAGAATGTGAACGTCGAGGTCATGCGCTATCGCAACGGCGTGATTATGGCGCGGGATGAGGCGGCAAGAGGGACGCTGCCCGAGGTGGACTATGTTGCCGGCATCCCTGACTCTGGTGTGCCGCACGCCATGGGCTATGCCAAGGAAAGCGGCTATACCTATGCCCGCCCCTTCGTAAAATATACCCCGACCTGGCCGCGCTCCTTTACCCCCTCCAATCAGAAAATCCGAAACCGTGTGGCGAAAATGAAGCAGATTCCTGTGCCGGAGCTGATTGAGGGCAAGCGTCTGTTGTTTGTGGACGATTCCATTGTACGCGGTACGCAGCTGGGCGAAACCGTTTCCTTCCTGTATAGCGCGCACGCGAAGGAGGTGCATATGCGTTCCGCTTGTCCTCCTATCATGTATGGCTGCAAATATTTGAATTTTACCAGCAAAAGCCACGAGGACGACCTTCTGGCACGGCGCATTGTGCATAAGCTGGAGGGCACACAGGGGGATTTGCATTTGGAGGAATATGCAGACGCCACCACAGAGCGGGGACAATGTATGCTGCAAAGTATTTGTGAGCAATTCGGCTTCGCCTCTCTCGGTTTTCAGTCTCTGGAGGGGCTTTTGGAGGCAATCGGTCTGCCCGAAGAGAAGGTTTGCACCTATTGCTGGAACGGAAAGGAATAAAAAACGCGCGGAGAAAAAGCACATTTTCAAAGGTTTCAAGGTTTTATAGCTTGACATTTCAATGCAATGTGCTATAATAATCCAATCAAATTAAAACGGCGATGGCGAAAGCCTGAAGGAAAGCTAAATTCTGCACCATCTCCCCCAGAGAGCCGATGTTTTTGCTGCGAATCGGCGGAGAAGGCGGAACGTTCCACTTTCCGAGCTGCCGATGAGGAATCGGAAGGGTAAGCCCTTTAGCGCTGTTCAAGCGGTTCGCTTTTTTGCGGGCAATTTGGGTGGCAACGCGGGAAATGTGCTCTCGTCCCTGTTTTTTTCGGGGATGAGGGCTTTTTTATTTTTTAAGGAGGTTTTTAAGAATGTTAGACATGAAATTTGTAAGAGAAAATCCCGATATTGTTAAGGAAAACATCCGTAAGAAATTCCAGGATGCGAAGCTTCCCCTAGTGGATGAGGTTCTGACGCTGGATAAGGAAAACAGAGCCATCAAGCAGGAGGTTGAAGCACTCCGTGCGCAGAGAAATAAGCTCTCCAAGCAAATCGGCGCATTGATGGCGAAGGGTGAAAAGGACGAGGCAGAGAAGGTAAAGGCGCAGATTGGTGCAGATGCGGAGAAGGTAGAAACGCTCTCCGCAAGAGAAAAAGAGGTTGAGGAGCGCATCAAGGTAATCATGATGACCATTCCCAACATCATCGACCCTACCGTACCGATTGGCAAGGATGACAGCGAAAACGTTGAAGTGGAAAGATTCGGCGAGCCGGTTGTCCCCGATTTCGAGATTCCTTATCATACGGATATTATGGAAACCTTCGACGGCATTGATTTGGACAGTGCAAGAAAGGTTGCGGGGAACGGGTTCTATTACCTCATGGGCGATATTGCACGGCTGCACTCCGCGGTTTTGGCGTATGCGAGAGATTTCATGATTAACCGCGGGTTTAAGTACTGTATCCCGCCTTTTATGATTCGCTCCAATGTCGTAACGGGTGTTATGAGCTTTGCGGAAATGGATGCAATGATGTATAAAATCGAGGGCGAGGATTTGTATTTGATTGGCACGTCCGAGCATTCCATGATTGGTAAATTCATTGATACACTGAATAAAGCGGAGGATTTGCCGCAGACACTGACAAGCTATAGCCCCTGCTTCCGCAAGGAAAAGGGCGCGCATGGCATTGAGGAAAGAGGCGTTTACCGTATCCACCAGTTTGAGAAGCAGGAGATGATTGTGGTATGTAATCCGGACGAGGCGCCGATGTGGTATGATAAGCTGTGGCAGAATACGGTAGACCTGTTCCGTTCCATGGATATTCCTGTGAGAACGTTGGAATGTTGCTCCGGTGATTTGGCTGATTTGAAGGTAAAATCCGTTGATGTGGAGGCGTGGTCTCCCAGACAGAAGAAATACTTCGAGGTTGGCAGCTGCTCTAATCTGGGCGATGCACAGGCAAGAAGACTGGGGATTCGCGTACAGGATGCAGAGGGGAAGAAATATTTTGCGTATACACTGAATAATACGGTTGCGGCGCCTCCGCGTATGCTGATTGCCTTCCTGGAGAATAATTTGCAGGCAGACGGTACGGTAAATATTCCCGAGGTTCTGTGGCAGTACATGGGCGGGACAAAGAAGCTGATTCCTACGAAGAAGAAATAAAGATAAAACCTTACAGACCTTAAGACCTTGGGGATTTCATCCACAATACCCCCAGCAGGGGATAATCCCCTGCACCCTATATGCAGAAGCATATCCATGGTTCTGCGGGAGGAATTAAAAAAGGCTCTCTCTGATTTTTTTATTTCAGAGAAAGCCTTATTTTTTTGCTCTGCAAAAGTATACGCTTTTGCAGGAGGAAATATAAGGATGATAAACCGCCGCAAAAGTAAATTTTTGCTTTTGCAGGGAGAAAAGATATACGGTTTTCTCTAAAATCAAAAAATGCAGAACCATGTATATGGTTCTGCATATCAGGTCAAGGGCATGATGCCCTTGTGGGGGTTCGGGGGTAATTAGGTCTTATTAAAGTAATCCGTTAATCATGGCAGTCAGTGCATCCTCCGTCAGCGCCTGATCGCTGCTCAGTGCGCAGGTAAACCCGTCCTTCTGCCATGTTGCGGTATTCACCCCGTCATTGCCTTTTACCGCAACGGAAATGCCTTTTACGGTAAGGGTTTTATTGATTTTGTATGTGTTATAATCCCCGCTGATGTCCTCTGTCCCCTTCGCCTTACGGAACATAATCTCATCTTCGCCGCTCGTGAACCGTACATCCGCAGTCTCTCCTGCGATGTCGATAAATGTTGTTGCTGCATACGTCTTGTCTACCGCCGGCAGCGTAATATCAAACCCAACGGTTTTCTCCAAATCCGCCAATGTCTCATGCTCCGTCAGTGGATTGGGAATCTCGACTGTTTCTTCGTTTTTCTCGGTATTATCCACAATACTCTCTATCTTATCAATGGCAATCGTAGAGCCGTCCACCTTGATGCTGCGGCTGTCATTCCCCATCAGCGGTACAAAAAGCTCAATCGGCACATAGGTCTTTCCCTCTGTCACTACGGGTGCGGCGGAAAGCGAGAAGGGCGCAATTGCACCGACAGCATCCTTTATGCTTGTCACAACCTGATAGCTGTTTTTGCCAACCGTCAGATTCGCGTGCATTGTGCCGTCATCTACCAGAATCGTCCCTTTATCGTAGCTTACCTTAAATCCAAGCTTCTCCGCTGTTTCTCTCAGGGGCACCAGCACCAGCACCTCTTCCTCCGCTGCCTTTCCGTTGATTTTCAGCTGATAGGGAGAACTATCCCCTGCAAACGCCGTCGCGGAAAATGCCATTGCCATCGCTGCCGCAATTACCATCGGTTTCACTAATTTCTTCATCCTTCATCCATTCCTTTCGTTTTATGCTTCGTTTTTTTGTTTTTCTCAGTAAGATAAGCGCTTACATTTACTGAAACGAAAGAGGATAGGAAAAAGTTCCCGTTTTTTTGATGTTTTTTTGAAAAAACAATAAAACATAAAAATTTTTAACCCACACGCGCCTCTCCGAAGAATTGTGCGTGCCAAACGAGGAACATATAAATCGTCCAAATCTTGCGGCTATGATCCGCCTTCCCTGCCTTATGCTCGTCCAGATATTTCATAATTTCGTCTACATTGAAAAATTCCTCCGCTGCAGGGCTATGGAAAGCAGCCTTTACCATGCGATAGTAATTTTCCTCCCTTAGCCAAATGCGGATGGGCACGGGGAAGCCGAGTTTCTTCTTCTCTGCGACCATATCGGGCAGATAGCGATGCGCTGCCTGCCGCATGGCAAATTTCGTATTCTCGCGATTGACCTTATACTCCGTGGGGAGACGCCGTGCCACATCAAAAACAACTCTGTCCAAGAAGGGTACGCGTACCTCCAGAGAGTTTGCCATACTCATTTTATCGGCCTTTAAGAGAATATCCCCAATCAGCCAGAAATGAATGTCGATGTATTGCATTTTGGTCACATCGTCCAGGTCCTTCGCCTTATCGTAGAAGGGCTTCGTCAGCGTTGTATGCGGATATTTTCCGGTTGGGTGCTTGAGGATACGCTCCCGCTCTGCCTCGTTCAGCATAAAGGCATTGCCGATAAAACGCTCCTGTAAATCCTTGCTCCCGCGGATGAGGTAGTTCTTGCCCTTTATTTTTGGCAGCTTTTGTGCCATCGCCCCCAGACCCTTGCGGATGGGGCGGGGCAGGCGCGTCAGGGGGAGCAGGTCGTGCGGCTCACGATAGATATTGTAGCCGCCGAAGAGCTCGTCTGCGCCCTCGCCGCTCATGCAGGTTTTTACCTGTGCCGCCGCTGTTTTTGTGACGAAATAAAGCGCGATGGCGGAAGGGTCTGCCAGAGGCTCATCCATGTGGTATTGCACCGTAGGGATGGCGTCCCAGTATTCCTTTTTGGATACCAGTTTGCTATAGTTGTCAATTTTTATCTTCTTGGACAATGATTTCGCATAGTCGATTTCGTTGTACTTTTCGTAATCAAAGCCGACGGTGAAGGTCTTATCCCCATGGAAGCACGCCGCCACATAGGAGCTGTCCACTCCGCTGGAAAGGAAGGAGCCGACCTCCACATCCGCAATTTTATGCGCCTGAATGGAATCCTGCATGGCTGCATCGATTTCATCCACATATTCTGCAAGGGTCTTGCTGTAATCTGCCTCGAATATAGGCTCCCAGTAGCGCTTGATTTCCATTTTGCCGTCCCGAAAGGTGAAGCAGTGCGCGGGCATCAGCTTAAAGATTCCCTTGAAGAAGCTTTCCTCCAGCACGCTGTACTGGAAGGTCAGATAATTTTCCAGAGCAACGGGATTTACCTCGCGCTTTACGGCGGGGTGCGCCAGAATCGCCTTGATTTCCGAGCCGTAGATGAGGTTATCGTCTACGATGGTGTAGTAGAAGGGCTTGATGCCGAAAAAATCCCGCGCACCGAAGAGCGTTTTATTTTTCTTATCCCAAATCACAAAGGCGAACATTCCGCGCAGCCTTTGCAGCAGCGCTTCGCCCCATTCCTCGTAGCCGTGCAGCAACACCTCTGTGTCCGCCATGCTGCCCATATGATGACCCTTTGCCTCCAGCTCCTCTCGAAGCGCACTGTGGTTATAAATCTCCCCGTTGAAGGTGATGACCATGTCGCCCGTTTCGTTATAAATGGGCTGATGTCCTCCCTCCAAATCCAAAAAACTGAGCCGGCGAAAGCCCATGGCAATGCCGTCATCTATATGAGAGCCGCTGCTGTCCGGCCCTCGATGAATGATTTTATTTTTCATGCTTTCCAAAATTTCCTCGGGCGAAGCGATTTGCCCGGTAAAGCCGCAAAAGCCGCACATATCTGTTTCCTTCCTTCCAAAAAGGTTTTTTGCACAAATTCCAACAGCCTAACTGTAACACAAAGCCTCGCGAAAAGCAACTTAAGGGGAGGTGTCGGTCTTCTCGTTTCTGCCGAACAGGGAGGAAAGGTATCGCAGCCCCTCACTTGCACCCTCCTGCCACCAATCAAAGGAAAAACGAAAGCCCCAGTTGCCCGCCGCCGTCCCGGGGATGTTCATGCGATGCTCTGCGCCGAGGGAAAGCACATCCTGCAAGGGGACAATGGCAAAATCCGCAGGAGAGGAAAACGCAAGGCGAATGAGATCCCAAGCGGGGGAGGAGCCATCCACGTTCATATAGCGGCGATAGTGATCCTTTTCGACCTCCGTCGCAGTCGCATACCAGCCGTTTGCGGTGTTATTGTCGTGCGTTCCGGTATAAACCACCGTGTTTTTCTCGTAGCAATGCGGCAGATAGGCGTTATTTTTTTCTCCGCCGAAGGCAAATTGCAGGATTCGCATTCCGGGCAGATCCGCGAAGCCCCTGAGGGCAAGCACATCGTCCGTAAGAATACCCAAATCCTCCGCGATTAGCGGGAGAGGCGTGCCGAGTCTTTCCTTCAGCAGCGCAAAAAACGCTTCGCCGGGGGCAGATACCCACTTACCGTCCCGTGCGTCCTCCGCACCGAAGGGAATTTCCCAGCAGGCGGAAAATCCGCGGAAATGGTCGATGCGAAGGATATCGATATCCTGCAAATTCCTTTGGATACGGGAAAGCCACCACGCGAAGCCTGTTTTTTCGTGCTGCCTCCAAGCATAGTGCGGGTTGCCCCAAAGCTGCCCCGTTTTGCTGAAATAATCGGGCGGTACACCTGTGACGCAGGTCGGGAAGCCGTTCCCGTCCAGCCGGAACAGCCTTTGATTCGCCCAAACATCTGCGCTGTCGTGCGAAAGAAAGAGGGGAATATCCCCGATGACCGAGATGCCGCGCCCGTTGGCGTATGCTTTGAGCGCTTGCCATTGCTTTTGGAAGATATATTGCAAAAAGCGCTCCTTTTCTATCTCCCTTGCGAGTAGCCGCCGCCATTTCGCCAGTGTGCGGATGTTTCGTTTTTTCAGTCCCCGCGGGAAGGAAACCCATGCGGCGCTGTCGTAATAGCTGCGCAGCTGTTCTGCGGAAAGTGCTGTTTCCGCACAGTCTGCGGAGAATGTGTCAAAGCCCTCCGTGTCCTCCTCCTTTGCGCGTGCGGCAAAAAAGTGCGCCTTCAGCGCAGTATAAAGGGCGTGATCCTCCAGCCAGAAGGACTCTCTTTCACAAAAGGCTGTATAGTCCACGGGAGCTTTCTGTTCCAGAAAGGCTTGAAATGCCCGTTCCAGAAGGGGGAGCTTTAATGCGGCCGCTTGTTTATAATCTACCCGTGCAGCAGGGGGAAGGTATGCGTCCACAAGATCCGACTCGCATAATAAATTTTCCGCTAAAAGCAGCTCAGGGCTGATGAGCAGCGGATTTCCCGCAAAGGCGGAGCTGCCGGAATAGGGCGAGCCGCCTGCATCGGTGGGGACTAAGGGTAATATCTGCCAAAGCGTTTGCCCGGCGTCCGCTAATTTATCTGCAAAGGTATATGCCGTAGGTCCGAAATCGCCTATGCCGAAGCAGGAGGGCAGTGCGGTTGGGTGCAGCAAAATGCCGCTTCTTCTATGATTGTTCATCGGGAAAAACACTCCTTTCTTTTGCTTTAAGGCTTTTAAGACCGTGGGACAAAATCTCAAGGTTTTTATTTGTGGTCATTTTAGCATAACCGTAAAGGCATAAGACCGTAGGACTCTACCCCACTGCCCCGGCAGGGGATTCGGTCAAGCATCTTCCCTACGGGAAGACGGTTGCGCCGCCGCCTTATCTTGGCGGTGCTACTACCCCTGCACCATGGTTTTTGCAAAAACAAGTGCTTGTTTTGCGGGATTTATCATCCCTATCTTTTCCCCCGCAGAACCATGAATATGGTTCTGCATATCAGGTCGAGGGGGCGACCCCCTTGTGGGGGTATTGGGGGCAATGCCCCCAAGGTCTTGTCTTGTGGTCATTATACCATATCCCAACCATATCGCGCTCCACTTTTTTCACGCCGAAAATTTGCCAAATCCTGTCGTTTTTTCCTGAAAAACACGGGTTTTTCCTCGAAGCGCAAGGAAACAATAACAAAGCAATCGAAAAAACCGCATTGCAGAAGAAAAACAAAAAAACCATCTGGGAGGGATTTTTTATGCTTGGGAAAAGGACAGCATTGCTATCTGTGTTGACCTTCGGCCTGCTCCTTGTCGGCGGCTGCGGCAACACAGAGGCAAATTTGGGTCGCACGAGCGGCTATTGGGATGGCTATAACAGCCGGAACAATACCACCTACGGCACAGGAGCTTATGGCACAGGGGTCTACGGCACGGAAACCGACACCACGGGAAATACCATCGGGCAGGACTTGGAGGACACATGGGACGACCTGACCGGACAGACCAAAACCGCAAATCATAAGAGCACAAATAAGATAGCGGATTGACGCATACGGCAAAAAAAGGCGTGGCGGGAGAGAAATCTTCGCTGCGCTTTTTTCTGCCGATACATAAAAAAGAACGCCGCACCCATACTAAAAATCGAAGGGAGGCGGCAAGCCATGCGGCAGGAGAAAAAAAGACAAAGGGGAAAGGAAACGCTCATCGGGCTGGTGACAGGCTTCGCAAACGGTTTATTCGGCAGCGGCGGCGGCACGATTGCTGTACCCGCCATGGAGCGGTTTTTGGGCAAGGAGGAGCATAAGGCGCACGCGACAGCCATCGCGGTGATTTTGCCCTTATCCCTGCTTTCTCTCGTGATTTATCTTTGGAAAACAAATCTGGGCGAGGCTTGGCGGATTGCGCTCTTTGCATCGGTCGGCGGGCTGCTCGGCGGCTTTGTCGGGGCAAGGCTGTTGACGCGAATCAGCGGTATTTGGCTACACCGTATTTTTGGGATATTTCTGCTTGCGGCGGCGGTGAGGTTGATTTTATGATGTGGGGGGTTATGGCAATCGGCTTTTTTGCGGGTATTATCAGCGGCATGGGTATCGGCGGCGGCACAATACTGATTCCTGCGCTTCTTTTCCTGACAGAGCTGAACCAACAGCAGGCGCAGGGCGTGAATCTCATTTATTTCATTCCGACTGCACTGATTGCACTGATGACGCATCGCAAAAACGGTACGCTGGATTTACGAACGGCAAAGCCGCTCGCACTCTTTGGGCTCATCGGTGCGGTGGCGGGGGCGTTTTTGGCAGTTGCCCTTGCGTCGGAGCTGCTGCAAAAGCTATTTGGCGCGTTTTTGCTCTTGATGGGGCTCTCCGAGGTATGTAAAAAAAGCCCAAAACGTCAAAAAAATAAAAAAATCTGAAAAATCGCAGAAAAATCGGTAAAGCGAAAGCGTGAAAAATGGGTGTTCCCCGCGTAATTTTTATGATACAATAGCCACAAGCAAGTTGTGCTTGTGGCGCAGCCGCGAAAGCGTCTGCTCTGCTGTTTGCACAGCAGATTGTATGATTCGTAGGCGAAGCCTACTCACCAAGCCTTGGAAAAGTAAATATCTAATCACTGCGTAGCTACTTCCTTTTCCTGCGGGCATGATACAATAGCCACAAACGAAGTTAAGATCTTGAGGACTCTGTCCCCAACACCCATGCAAGGGGCGATGTCCCTTGACCCGTTTTGCAAAAGCAATACATTGCTTTTGCGGCGGTTTATCATCCTAATATCTCTTTCGCAGAACCATGGATATGGTTCTGCATATCGGGTTGAGGGGGTTGGGGGAAAAGCCCCCAAAAAAAGAAGGACAGGAAAGAAACGATGAAGGGAGTGCGGTAAAAAATGGAGCTGCTGGAGAATTTATTTATCGGTGAAAACATCACAGACCCGGAAGCGGTTATTGTCAGCCTACGCCGCCAAATCCCCGTACTGCGTCTCTATTGCATCGTTTATTTCGCGGATAAGGATCGTTTGGAGCTGCTCTCATCGCATGAGCTTTTTCGCGCCGCCAATCGGCATCGCCCCGCTAAGGTCGCAGGCATCGCCATGGGTCGGGAGAAGACTGTGGAGCTGCTTCTTTTGATGGCGAGAAAGGCGCAGGCGGAGGGTCGTAACCCTGCTGACCCGCAGGCTCTTCTGCTCTGAGGATAGGAAGAAAAGGATTTCTGTATTGCTATGATAAAGTTGATTTTGTTGGGAATTGTAAAGGGAATCGGTATTCTGCTGTCGGTGGTTTTGCTCATCCTGCTGCTCGCATTGTTTTTGGTGCTGCTTTCGCCGCTTAAGTATCGCGTAGAGGGCGAGAAGGGGGCGGAGCTTTGCGGCTCCTTTGGCGTGTCGTGGCTTCTTGGCGCAATTCGTGCGGAGGGCGGTTATGCCCCTGATACCGGAGGTAGGTTGAAGCTGCGTGTGCTTTGGTTTACGCCTGTCGGCGGTGCGGAAAAACCGAAAAAAGAGAAAAAGAAGAAAAACCGAAAAAAAACCGAGCCGATACCGTTGCAGGCGGCAGAAAAACAAACAGAAGCACCACAGGCAGAACAAAAGCAGACAGCGCCGCCGCAAAAAGAAGAAAAAGAAAAGCCGCAATGTACGGTCAAACCGCAGTGTATGGCGGAAAAGCAGCCGAAAATCGTGCGCCGCGTTAAGGTTTCGGAAATCCCCGAGGAGTTGCCTGTGCCCGAAAAAATCGAGGACGAAGGCTTCTTTACGGGAGACGAGGGTGAGGAAAAAGCGGAAAAAGAAGGAAAAATCCCTCCTATTCTAAAGGAGCTTTGGAGTATAGAGGATAAGCGGGAAATTCTCAAGGCATTCGCTCAGCTACTGCGGCGCCTGTTGCGTGATATTTTGCCGGGGAATTTCTTCCTGCGGGCGACTGCCGGAACGGGTGACCCGCCGACAACGGGCTATCTGCTTGGACTGGCGGGAATCCTGACGGCGAAATTCGGCAATGACATACAGATTAAGGGAGACTTTACAAAAGCGACTCTGGAGGATGTTGCAGTCAGAATCAAAGGAAAAATCGTGTTTGGCAAACTGCTTTGGGCAGTGCTTGCCTTCGCGCTGAAAAAGCCTGTCAGAAGGGCGATTCGCAAGGAGATTGGGTATTTCAAGGGAGAAGCAGCGGATGCGAAAGGAGAAACGGCATGAGTAAGGGATTTAACGAGGCAGTAGAGGCACTGTTCCATAAGGTAGATGATTTGGTATCCACAAAAACGGTTGTGGGCGAGGCGATTGTGGTCGGCGATATGACCCTTCTGCCTCTGATTGATGTTGCGGTGGGCGCGGGCGTCGGTGCAAAGGAGAGCGTCAATGCAGCGGGCGGCATGGGTGCAAGGATCACCCCCTCCGCCATCCTTATGATTCGTCCCGATGGGGTGCAGCTCATCAACGTGAAAAATCAGGATGCGCTGAATCGGCTGATTGATATGGCGCCCGGTGTGGTGAACAAGCTGAATTTCGGCTCGATTTTCAGCGGAAGGAACAAAAAGAAGGAGACACGGGAAGAAGTGAAATTTGAGGAAGAAACAATCATAGAGGAGTAAGGAGCGCCCTGTTATGAAGGTTTTGATTGAGTTATACGATAAGGATACGCTGAAAAATATCATGGCACCTTTGACGCTGCGCCCGGATAAGGTGGTCTATCTCTACGATAGGGGGCTTACGGATCGCAATGTCTTCCGTTCTCTTATCACCTGTTTCCAAAAAAGTATGCCGCAGATTATTGTGGAGGCGATTCCGGTAGACATCAGCTCCGTGAAAACGCTGCGGGCGGCGGTTTGCCGTGTAGCGGAGCGATATGAGGCAGCAAATTGCACCCTCGATTTGACGGGCGGTAGTGAGCTGATGATGATTGCCGCTTATCAGGCAGGCGTGGAAATGGAAATCCGCATGGTACATACCGATTTGGCGCAAAGCCGGATTATGGATATTGAGACAGACGCCATTGTGGCGGAAACGACAACCTTGACGCTGGAAAACTTCATTGATGCGAAGGGCGCCTGCTTCATGGGTGAATCTCATCAGCCGCCCAAGGAGGAACGCTATGATGCCATCAACCGCATGGCGCGCTATCTTTTCCTGCATCTGCGGGATTGGAAGCAGACCTGTAGCTGGCTGCAAACGGTGGCGGCGAGAGGGGTTTCGCATGATTTATGGCTGGAAAGCCGCAGAAATATCCGCACCAAGAGCGGAAAGCCCATTGCCCCGAAGGACGCGGTTTTGCAGGAATTTCAAAAAAACGGTTTTTTGCAGGAGCTGGATTTGGATAAAAACACCATCCGCCTGCGATTTTGCTCCCTGAAGGATAAGCAGTATTGCATCAGTTACGGCGTGTGGCTGGAGCTATATGTCTATGTGGCGGCGGCAAGCAGCGGCGCGTTCCAGGATGTCAAGCTTGGAACAATGATAGATTGGGATGTTTACGACGGACTGACGATTGGTGGAAACGAGATTGATGTGATGCTGATGGAGGATTCCCTCCCCGTCTTTCTTTCCTGTAAGCTGCGCGATGCCGATACGGCTGCGCTGAATGAGCTTTTGATTGCAAAGAAACGGCTGGGCGGCTGGTTTTCTAAGGGCATTATCGTGACCTTCAGCCGCGAAAAGCAGGAGAATACGGGGACGTATCAACGCTGTAAGATGCTGGGGCTGGAGATGCTGGATGAGCGGGATATTTTGGCGGAGGATTTCCGCGACCGACTGGTACGCACTGTCCGCGAGCATGATTTGGTGAGCCTGAAGTGGAAGCAGATGTAAACAGAAGAGGAATCGCACGGGAAAAGGGAGGCGGCAGGCTTGGCGAAAAAGAATAACAGAAATACCAAGAGCCGCATTGTTTCGGCGGCATGGAAATTGTTCTACGAAAACGGCTATGAGGGTACGACAGTGGAGGAAATCGTAGAGGAATCCGGGACCTCGAAGGGCTCCTTCTACCATTATTTCAGCGGGAAGGATGCGCTTTTAAGCTCACTTTCCGATTTGTTCGACGACAAGTATCAGGAGCTGATTCCAACCTTGGATCCCGGGATGGATCGCTTTGAGCAGCTGATGTACCTGAATCGGGAGATGTTCCTCATGATTGATGACAGCATTTCTCTGGAGTTGACGGCGCGGCTTTATGCCTCCCAGATGATTACCACGGGTGAAAAGCGTCTTCTTGACCATAACCGTATCTATTATAAGCTGCTCCGACAGATTGTGACCGAGGGACAGAAGCGGGGAGAACTCAGAGAGGATGTCTCCGTTAATGAGATTGTCAAGGCATACGCCCTCTGCGAACGCGCCCTGATTTATGACTGGTGCATCAGCAACGGGGATTATTCCCTCTGCCAATATGCAAAAAGCATGATGCCCGTCTTTTTGGGTAGCTTTCGGACAAAAAATGAAAAAAAGAGCGAGAATAAAAAAAGAATTTTTTTTGCACAAAAATAAGTTCTGAAAATCGTATAGTCGGAAAATGCTGAAATATTCAATTTTTCGACTATTTTTTGTTTTTATATTCTGTTTCATGACCATACTTTATTCTGTATTTCGTTCTTGTAAAAAGTATGATAAGATAGCCGCAGACGCAAAAAAATGTGGTATCAGAAAGGATGAAAAATGTAATGGATTCAGCAAAAATTTTAATGATGCTTACCATTCTCATCTATTTGGTTGCGATGGTTCTGATTGGGATTTATTGTGCCAAAAAGAATGAAAATGTAGGCGATTTCTATCTGGGCGGCAGAAAGCTCGGCCCCTTTGTTACGGCGATGTCCGCGGAGGCATCCGATATGAGCAGCTATCTTCTGATGGGTCTGCCCGGTCTGGCGTATCTGAGCGGCTTGGCGGATGTTGGCTGGACGGCCATCGGTCTTGCCATCGGTACCTACCTCAACTGGTTGATTGTGGCAAAGAAGATTCGTGTATATACGCATAGGGTGGATGCCATTACCATTCCGGACTTTTTCTCTCGCCGCTATCGGGATGAAAAGAACATCCTGCTTTGTATTGCGGCAATCGTAATTATCGTTTTTTTCATTCCCTATACTGCCAGCGGTTTTGCTGCCTGCGGTAAGCTGTTCAGCACGATTTTCGGCGTGGATTATGTTCCCGCTATGCTGATTAGCGCGGTCGTTATCGTGGCGTATACCGCGATGGGCGGCTTTTTGGCTGCCAGCATGACCGATTTGATTCAGGGAATTATTATGAGCGTTGCCCTTCTGCTGATTGTGCTGTTTGGGATTCATGTTGCGGGCGGAGTGGATAGCGTGCTGGAAAATGCAAGAAGTATGGCGGGCTATCTCAGCATGACACTGACCCATGACCCCGTCAGCAAAACCGCATCGCCCTATGGTTTTCTGACCACCTGCTCTACGCTTGCATGGGCGCTGGGTTATTTCGGTATGCCGCACATCCTCCTGCGCTTTATGGCGATTGAGGATAAGGAAAAGCTGACCCTTTCCAGAAGAATTGCGACCTGCTGGGTTATCATTGCTATGGGTATCGCAATTTTGATTGGTGTTGTGGGCAATGCCATGACAAGGGTGGGCGCAGTGCCGATGCTGGAGGGCAGTGCCTCCGAGACGATTATCGTGCTGGTTTCCGATTTGCTCAGTAAGCAGGGTGCTTTGGCGGCAATCGTTGCGGGTCTGGTGCTTTCCGGTATTCTTGCAGCGACCATGTCCACCGCGGATTCCCAGCTTTTGGCAGCCTCCTCCAGCGTTTCTCACAACCTTTTGGGCGGCTTTTTGCACCTCAACATTTCCGAGGAAACGGCAATGAAGGCGGCGCGTGCTTCTGTTTTGGCGATTTCTGTAATTGCTGCCTTTATTGCAAGGGACCCGAATAGCTCTGTTTTCGGTATCGTATCTTTTGCATGGGCAGGCTTCGGCGCAGCCTTCGGACCGGTTGTTTTGGCGGCGCTGTTCTGGAAGCGTTCCAATAAGCAGGGCGCTTTGGCGGGCATGGTTGTCGGTGGCGTGATGGTGTTCGTGTGGAAGTATCTGGTGCGTCCGATGGGCGGCGTGTGGGGCATCTATGAATTGCTCCCCGCATTCCTGCTTGCTCTCTTGACGATTATTGTTGTCAGTCTGGCAACAGAAGCTCCCTCGCAGGAGATTCAGGAAGAATTTGAGGATGTGACACGCACCTTTAAGAAATAACAGAACCTTTTCCTCCCTTGCGTTCTGCGGTATCCTGGGCAGAATGCGAGGGAGTTTTTTGCACCTTTCGTACCTAACCAAAAGCTGCTTGGGAAAAATTCCAAAGAGGAGACGGAAAGCCGGAAGCTAAATTACATTGGTGATGTGAACCATAAATCACCTGAAATCGCTGTTCCCGTAAGCAATGTAGTGGTTGTCATACAGAAAGATAATAGCAGAATTACTTACAAAATGGTTACGGTTTATCCGGATAAGAAAGGAAATTAGATGTAGTAAAATTGAACGTGGATAGTATAAAAATCTAAAAAACAAAACCGCCCAAGTCTCTCCGAACTGTTACGTTTTGGGGTGGATTTGGGCGGTTTTATTTGATTTAAGGCGTGTTTATTGCGGTGGGAATATAATTGGTGGGTGAGTAAAATCAAATTGATTCTGCCTTTCACTTCATCGACATACAGGCATACAGGATTGCTATCCGGCCATTATCAATCTTGTCACCTATGAGATTCCGAATATTCTCAGGTATAACTTCCATATTTTACAACATTATCTTTTCTAATCTGTTCAAACAACTGCTGCACCTGTTTTCTCTCTCCCATCTATAAAAGTATCAGTCACTTAACGACACTGCTCCTCACAGTATCTAATTTTCTTCCCATGCTCTTTGGCATACTTAATCTCAGATCGAGTGTTCTCTCCGATATAGCCGCCCTTGTTAATCACAAAAATATCATCAGCCGCATCTATCTTTCTCTTATGCATATCATCCGGTATCTTTTTTGTCTCAGAAAGCGCGCCCTCATCCATATCATCCCAGACTTTCTCATCACAGGAATGACCAAAAAGTCCAACACGGATCACAATATTGCCATCCGGTGGCGAAAGCATCGGCGGTGGCGACACTGTAAAGAGAATAGGTACAATTATTACCGTGAATCAGATCAACAAGGATGGTGAAGCCCTTTCCGGCGCAAGCTTTGCTTAGACAAACAGTAAGGGCACAGAGGCTTACACGGCTACCTCGGACGAAAAGGGTGTTGTACGCTTCACCGAGGTTGCGGATGGCAGCTATACGCTGACGGAGAAGAATGCACCGAATGGATACAAGGCTTCTGCGGATAGCTATCGGCTGACCGTTAGCAATGCAAAGGTTACGATGAACGGCAAGGATTATTTTGCCGTAAGGTTTGTAGACGAAAAGGGAATGCTCAATAGCGAGAATCACTTTGCATTCTTGACAGGTTATACGGACGGTACATTTGGCCCCGATCGCAACATGACGCGTGCCGAGGTAACGGCTATGTTCGCAAGACTGCTCACAGAGCAGATGGATACGGACAAAACCTATTCCAATAGCTACAATGACGTGCCCGAAACACATTGGGCAGCAAACTACATTGGCTACATGGAACAGTTCGGCATCATCAGCGGTTGCGAGGACGGTAGCTTCCGTCCCAATACACCGGTAAGCCGTGCGGAGGTGGCATCTGTTGTCTGCCGTATGCCGGAGCGTAGCGCGAATTTGGATTACATCAAGGAAAATCCGGACGAGCTGCGTAGCTTTAGCGATGTTCTTGAGAGTCACTGGGCTTATAAGCCTGTGATGGAGGCGGTTAACGTGCATGACTACACCGCGGAGAACGATGCAGAGACTTGGACCGATTTGAAGTAAGAGCGGAAAAATGGAATAGAGAAATAAAAAAAGGGGATAGTAACGTCCGCTTTTTTTGCGGCATTTTCGGGAGGAGTGCCGCTTTTTTGCGAAGGGAAAGGGATAGAAGGCGGTGGTGGAGGGATACTAAGGCAAACGGAGGTGTGACTATGAAAAAGGGAAGCGGGATGGCGGTTCTTTTGGTGATGATATTTTTTTTGCAGGGATGTGGGGCGAGGGTGGCGGAAAATAACCTCTCACAGCTGCATTTTGTGAAGGCGACGGCAGAGACGGAAGGGAAAACGCCAGAGGAGCGGGCAAGTGCCATCAAGAAGCGGCTATATCAGATGGAGGAGATTGTGGGCTGCGGCGTGGTAGTTGAGGGGTCTATGGCAATTATCGGGCTGCGGCTTGCCGATGGGACGAAGCAGGGGGAAATTGCTGCGCTCAAGAGACGGGCGGATGCTGCGGCGAAGGAGGCGGAGCAAACGATTGCGCACACATCCATTACCACGAATCCCTATATTGTTGCTATGATTGAGGATATGGAGCGCAAACGGGCAGACGACGGTACGGAAAATTAAGAAATCCTTAAGAGGAAGGGTCTAGGCAGAGAAAGACAACTATGGTATAATACCCACAAGACAAGACCTTGGGAGGCGTTGCCCCCAACACCCCTACGAGGGGGTCACCCCCTCGACCCGATATGCAGAACCATGTTCATGGTTCTGTTAGGGGAAATGCAAGGATAATAAGTTCCGCAAAAACGGTAGTTTTTGCAAATAGGGTGCAGGGGATTATCCCCTGCCGGGGAAGCGGGGTGGAACCCCACGGTCTTATGATTTGACGGTTATGGTATAATGACCACAAGACAAGACCTTGGGGATGCTGTCCCTTGACCCGATACGCAGAAGCATATTCATGTTTCCGCCGCTTATAAATTCCGCAGAAACAAGAATTGGTTTCTGTAATAGGGTTCCAAGAGGATAATCCCCCCGGTGGATGCAGCGGGGGCAACGCCCCGAGGTCTTAAAGCATTACGGGTACAGTAAAGACAAATTTTTTGAGAATATGTGATGAAAATGAAAAAATCAAAGGAGGTTAAAAAGATATGAAACGGAAAATGGCACTGCTTTTGTCTGCGGTGATGGTAGCCTCCGGCTTGCCACTGACCGCATATGCGGCAAATTTTAAGGACATGAGTGATCTTCCCTGGGCGGGCGCGGAAACGGTGATTACAAGTGTTGCGGACAAGGGGCTTTTGAGCGGCTATGAGGACGGTACCTTCCGTGCGAAAAACAATGTAACCTACTGCGAGGCAATGCAGATGGTATATACTGTGCTGACAAAAACAGGCACGGCAAAGGCGACGGATGCGGTGACGGCATATTCCTATATGGCAACGCTGGATGCCTATAAGGTACCCAAGTGGGCACAGATGGCGGTTGCTTATGGTTTGGACAACAACATTGTTGATATGCAGATGGTGGTGACGAAATTTGCGGGCGGAAATCAGGCAGCAACCAGAGAGGACGTTGCATTGCTGTTCGGTAATGCCCTGGCGGCGTATTACGATAAGGAAAGAGACGCGACGGAGGCAAAGAAATTTGCGGATTATCAGAGTATTTCCGCAGATGCGCTGCCGCTGATTGATTTGCTGAAGCGGCTGGGGATTGTCAGCGGGGATGACTACAACTGCTTTAATCCCAAGAAAAACATCAATCGTGCAGAGATGGCTGTGCTTTTGAATAAAACCAACAGTGTTCTGACGGAGGGCGTAGCGGAAAGCGGTACAATTACCAAGATTACGGTAAATGAAGATAAATATTACAACATTCAAGTGAAGATGGATGCGGGCGGCACGGAGAATGTTGTTGCGACGCTGGGTGAGTTGCCTGTTTATGTCGGAGATACAACGCAGACCGTTGCAATGAGTACGCTGAACGAGGGAGATTCGGTCACAATTATCCGCGGCGGGGATACTGTGACGGCATTGCGCTTGACAAAGGGTTCAACCGCGCAGTCCAAATATGACCTGACGGGGTATATCGAATCTTACAAAAACGATGTACTTACCTTCCGGAACGAAAATACGGGCGAGAGTGTAGGATATGAAATTAAATCCGGCGCAAGCATTACAGTGGACGGGCAGGCGGTATTAAAGACAAAGCTGAAAAATGCTTTGGACGAGCACCCGAATGAATATGCTTATGCAGGAATCAAAACGACAGTGGAACGGGAGAAGGTAAACGGTAACTATACGGATGTAACCTATATCAGTGAGTTGACTATCACCTTTACCAAGGAATACATCAGCGTAGGCGAGGTAAAGACTTTCTCCGCAAACAACGTGAAGATGAAGCTGATTGGCGAAAGCTCTGAAGTGACCTATTATTTTGCTTCGGATTGCGCATACTATATCGGCGATACAAAGAGCACAGTTACGGCTTTGCAGAAGCTTGCGGATCAGGGTACGGTTTATATTAAGGCTACCGTGAATGCGGATGGCAAGCTTTCCAAGATTATTATGTCCGAGGACACCTTCGAGGAGATTGTGAAGGATACCAGCAAGACCTATAAGCTGAAGAGCCTGAATGACAAGAAGCTTGTCGTAGAGGAAAACAGCGAGAGCACAACATATACCTTTGGTTCCACCAACCCTTTGGCAAATATTACATTCTATGGCTATAAGGTAGAGATGAAAGATTGGGAGAATTTGGGCAATGTGGATGCTGCGGAGAATTTCGTAGATGATGCAGATGATACGGTGTACTGCAAGGTTGTAATGAATCAGAGCGGCAAGATAACGGAGATTTATCTTTCTACGGATAAGCAGGCATGGAATAAAATCAGCGGCACACGGACGGAGCGTAAGGGGACAGTGGCATCGATTGAGAACGATGTGCTGAAGTTTAAGACCTCCTCCGTAAGCTATACAATGCTGAATAAATACAATGCGACGAATGATTCCGACAACACAATCAAGATCGGCAGTACAGAGACACAGTCCAAGAAGATTCTGGCGAGACTGGCAAACGACAGCGCGATGGAGCTTTATGCGGAAATCGTTGCGGACAGCGAAAATAAAGTGCTTGAGGTGGATGCAAGGTTGACAGCTGCACAGGGCAAGCTTGTGGAATACAACCAAGAGGACAGTAAAATTAAGATTGAAACCTCCGGTGGAGAATATGAGCTGATTACGGTAAGAAAGCCGAAGCTGACGGATGAGGATGAGAAAACCTTTACACTGGACGATATTGCGACATCCAAATACGTCGGGGAAACCATTAAGCTTGGTTTCAACAGCAGCGGCGAGGTAAATCAATTTACCTTAGTGAATGGAGCGGACAGCACCGGCGGGCAGACGAAGGTGAAGGGCGTTGCGACAGCGGCGGCAAACGGCTTACAGGTGGACGGAAAGACCTATACATGGCTTAGCGAGAAGAAAACAACATTGAGGGTATACGGTTCTCCGACGGAATCTCTGGATACCGTGAAGAAGCTGATAGAGGATGCTAAGGTAACGGTTTATGTGGAGGCGTCTCTGGATGACGAGAACAGAGTGGAGAAGCTGAATGTTTATATCAGAGCGGCAGAGGGCGAGCTGACCTCCTGCGATGAGGATTATATCCGTATTCGGACGGCGAGCGGGAATAAATATTCCTTTGAACTGCCGGATAAGCTGACAAGCTGTAGTGTGAAGGGCTTGAATCAGGCTGCGCTGGAGGACGGCGACGCGGACAATCAGGGATATGCGGTGAAGCTGACCTTTACGGATGCGGGTGTACTCAAGAGTGTTGCAAATGGATAAGAAACAGGAAAAAAGGAGAGGGGAATCTCTCCTTTTCTTTTGGAGACAGGAGGACGGAGAGGTGAATCGGAGCATACGGCTGCATAATGTAATTTTTCCCATGTGGAGCATTTATTTCCTTGGGTTGTTTTTTCCGCCACTGTATTTGTTTTTGCTGCCTGCGAATTTTATTGTGGACAGTGTGGTATTATTGCTTTTATTTTATTTGCTTAGGTTGCCGGAGAAGAAGAAGCTTTACCGAAGGAGCATTTGGAAGGCTTGGGGGCTTGGCTTTTTGGCGGATATTTTGGCGGCGGGAGCTTTGTTTGGCATTAGTGAAACAGTTGCTTTGCCGTTTCAGGAATATTCCCGAATTTCCTCTGTGGGAGCGTTTTTATTCGCAACGCTCGGTGTGGTTTTGGCGGGCGTGCTGATTTATTTTTTCCACATACGATTCATTTGGAAAAAGATGGACATGGAGGAGAGGCAAAAAAGGAGGCTCGCTTTGGGAATGGCGATTTTGACGGCGCCGTATCTGATGTATTTGCCGCCGCTTTGAAAAATGTATGGATACAAAGAGTGTGAGTGTACCGATACAATTTACGGTTTTGTGTTACAAGGGATGGAAAGAGAAGGAGGAATATGCTATCCTGACGACAATAATTAAAAAAGGTCGGGAGGGAAAAGGATGAAGGGAACAACAAGAGAGCTTTGTGTGCAGGGATTATTGATTGCGCTGGTGGCGGTCTGCACGATGTCATTTCGGATTCCGGTTGCCGCAACGCAGGGATATATCCATCTGGGGGACAGCATGATTCTTCTGATTGGCGTATTTTTCGGCGCAAGATATGGCGCAGTGGCGGGGGGCGTTGGCTCTGCTCTGGCGGACATTCTCAGCGGATACAGCCATTGGGCACCCTTTACGCTGATCATCAAGAGTGTGATGGGGTGGCTGATAGGGAAGCTTGCCGCAGGACACCGCAAAGAAAAATTTTTTACGGGGCGTAATGTGCTGGCGAGCGTGGTCGGCATTGTGTGGATGGTATTCGGATATTTTGTTGGCGGCGGTATTCTGAAAAGCAGCTTTGCTGTGGCGGCGACATCCATTCTCGAAAATTTGATACAGGGCGCGGCGGGTGCTGTGATTTTCTTCGTGGTAGGTGCGGCTTTTCATAAGGCGGGAATTGAACGAATCGTGTCAAAGGAGAGATGATATAGCAAGACTGATTTGCGGAGCAGAAATAGGGCTTTCCGAGAGGAGGCCTTATTTTTTTTGAAAAGCGGGGCTTTGGCAGTCTCTGAGGAAGCTTTCTTTTGGGATTTTCATTGACCGGGATGAGGAGAATGTGATACGATGACAGCGATGAAAAGGAGGAGGGTCTTCGGATGGAGTGGCTTTTGGAGATGGACGGGCGGCTTTTGCTTTGGCTGAGAGAGGCGTTGGCACACCCGGTTTTGGACAGAATCATGATTTTCCTTTCCGCATTGGGGGACAAGGGAATACTTTGGATTGGGATTGGCGTGGGGATGCTTTTGCTCGGCATGGTGAAAGGACGAATCTGGCGGCGGCGCGGGCTTTTGGTACTGCTTTCTCTTGCGACAAATGCGCTGTTGTGCAATGTGCTGTTGAAGCCTCTGGTGGGACGCGGCAGACCGTACGACCTTTTGGGATACGAAATTTTGATTCACCCCTTGGGAGATCCTTCCTTTCCTTCGGGGCATGCGTCTGCTTCCTTTGCGGCGGCAACGGCACTTTATGCAATCGACCGCAGATGGGGGCTTGCGGCGTATATTCTTGCGGTCTTGATTGGTCTGTCTCGCTTGTATTTGGGCGTGCATTTTCCGACGGATGTGCTGGCGGGGGCGTTTTTGGGCGTGCTGACGGCAAAGGTGGTGCAAGCGGTTTTTCGGAGATACCTTCCCGAAGATGGAGCGGAAGAGACAGCAAGGAAATAGGAGGGGGAGAGGAAGTTGGCAATACCGGTAATTTCGCAGCTTTTGACCATGGTGATTTTGATGCTCATTGGGGTGCTGCTGCAAAAAAAGAGTTATTTATCTTTGGCGAATGCAAAGGGGCTTTCGGTTGTGCTGACCCGTGTGGCGGTGCCGTGTAATATGGTTGTTTTGTTGCAGCGGGAATATTCTGCGGAGATTTTTCGCGGATTTTTGAAGACCTGCGTTGCGGCTTATGTGATGTTTTGTCTCGGTGCGCTGATGTTTTTTTGCATCGGGAAGGTGATGCGGATGCAGCCGAAGGAGCTGGGATTGTTCAGCGGCGGCGGCGTTTACAGCAATGTTATTTTTATGGGGCAGCCCTTGATTATGGCGATGTATGGCGCGGAGGGGCTGATTTTCTGCGTGGCAGTGATGTTTACCAGCAATGTTTTTCTTTTTACCGTCTGCTCGGGCTTATTTGCCATGGGGAATGCTGACAAAAGAGGGATCGGTAAAATGTTGAAGGAAGCGTTTTTGAACATGATTTGCTTCTCTGCGGTTGTGGGGGTATTTTGCTTTGTCAATTCGGTTGCCCTGCCACAGCCGATTTATGATGTGTTGCAATATTCCGCGAATACGACGGTTTGTCTTTCTATGATTTATATTGGCTCGCTTTTGGCAGCGGCGCGGGTGCGCGAGATTTTGAAGGACAAGAGGGTTTATATATTCAGCTTCTTCACGCTGATTGTAATGCCGATTTTCACGAAGCTGCTCTGCGGAAGATTTATGAGCGGCATGGCGCTGAGCGTACTGGTGGTGTTGATGGGGACACCGGCGGCGGCGGCTCTGCCGTCCTTTGCGGAGCTTTATGGCAACGACGAAAAAAGAGCATCGGAATATGTTTTTGTTTCTACGGTTTTTTCGGTGCTTACACTGCCGCTTGTGGCACAGTTTTTATGTCAATAGAAGGAG
This sequence comes from Sodaliphilus sp., assembly GCA_963640305.1. Taxonomy (GTDB): domain Bacteria; phylum Bacillota; class Clostridia; order Lachnospirales; family Anaerotignaceae; genus Anaerotignum_A. The sequence continues at coordinate 64,251 of CAVHYX010000034.1, forward strand.
GAAGAAAAGCTCCCTTTTTGCGAAGAGGGGGAGCTTTTTTGCGTGGATGAGGTTTATTTGTGCAAATTGCTAAAAAACAAAAGAAAATATATACAAAATTAGTACAACTGTGTTGGGGATGAGACTTGATTTTTGGAAAGCCTTTCGTTTATACTTATCAGTGGGACAGAATATGACTGGAATCGCAGGGAGAAAAAGGGAAAATGCTAACCCTGTACCTTACAGTGTGCAAAGACAGGGCTTTCTTTGGCACAGAGGCTTTGCTCCCGGCGGTGTTGTATTCCGCATTTTTATTATCCACATTCTAAATTCATAAAGAAACAGGGGGATTATTATGGAAAGCTTAATGTATTTGGCGCCCATCTGCGGTATCGTGGCGCTGCTGTTTGCCTATGTTTTGGCAAGCAGGGTAAACAAAATGGAGGAAGGTACCGACAGAATGCAGGAAATCGCTGCAAGCATTCGCGAGGGCGCAAATGCCTTTTTGAGAGCAGAATATAAAATTCTGGTTATCTTTGCGGCAGTGCTGTTTGTGCTGATTGGCTTCGGCGTAAGCTGGGCAACGGCTATCTGCTTCGTGATCGGTGCAATTTTCTCCACATTGGCAGGCTTCTTCGGCATGAGAGTGGCAACCAATGCAAATGTAAGAACTGCAAATGCAGCAAGAGTTGGCGGTATGAACAAAGCCCTGTCTATCGCATTCAGCGGCGGTGCAGTTATGGGTATGTGTGTAGTTGGTCTGGGTCTTTTGGGCGTAGGCGCAATTTATGCATTGACGGGAAATGACGACATTTTGTTCGGCTTCTCTCTGGGTGCTTCCTCCATCGCGCTGTTTGGTCGTGTGGGCGGCGGTATCTATACAAAGGCTGCAGATGTCGGCGCTGACCTGGTTGGTAAGGTAGAGGCAGGTATTCCCGAGGATGACCCTCGTAATCCCGCAGTTATTGCCGATAATGTAGGCGACAACGTAGGTGACGTTGCCGGCATGGGTGCGGATCTGTTTGAGTCCTATGTTGGTTCTGTTATTTCTGCAATTACACTGGGTCTGGTTTACTACAGCGCAAGCGGTGCGATTTATCCTTTGGTGTTGTCCGCTGTCGGGATTCTGGCATCCATCATCGCAACCTTCTTCGTAAAGGGCGACGAAAATGCAAACCCGCATAAGGCGCTGAAGACAGGTTCTTATACGGCTGCAATTCTGGTTGCAATCGTTTCCGTTATTCTGTCCAAGTCCTGCTTCGGCGACATGAAGGCGGCGATTGCGGTTATTGCCGGTCTGGTGGTTGGTCAGATTATCGGTATCATTACAGAGGTTTACACCTCCGGAGACTATAAGTCTGTTAAGAAGATTGCGGATCAGTCCGAGACAGGTCCTGCGACGACTATTATTTCCGGCTTGGCAGTCGGCATGGAATCTACGGCAATTCCTATTATCCTGATTTGCGTGGGTATTTATATTTCCTATACGGTATGCGGCTTGTACGGTATTGCGCTGTCCGCAGTCGGTATGCTGGCAACCACAGGTATCACGGTAGCGGTTGACGCTTACGGCCCTATTGCCGATAATGCAGGCGGTATTGCCGAGATGGCAGGCTTGGATCACTCCGTAAGAAATATCACAGATAAGCTGGATGCGGTTGGTAACACAACAGCGGCTATGGGCAAGGGCTTTGCGATTGGTTCTGCTGCACTGACAGCTCTGGCACTGTTCGTATCCTATGCGGATGCAGTTGGTCTGGCAGCGATTGATATGCTGAATCCTCGCGTTATTATCGGCCTTTTAATCGGTGGTATGCTGCCTTTCCTATTCTCCGCATTTACCATGCAGTCGGTTGGTAAGGCCGCATTTGAAATGATTGAAGAGGTAAGAAGACAGTTCCGCACTATTCCCGGCATCATGGAGGGGACAGGCAAGCCTGACTATAAGAAGTGCGTAGAGATTTCCACAACAGCGGCGCTGAAGGAAATGCTGGTTCCCGGTATTATGGCGGTTGCGGCACCCTTGATTGTCGGCGTGCTTTTGGGCGTAGATGCGCTGGGCGGTCTTTTGGCTGGTTCTTTGGTAACAGGCGTTATGATGGCTATTTTCATGTCTAATGCCGGCGGTGCATGGGACAATGCAAAGAAATATATTGAGGAAGGCAATCATGGCGGCAAGGGCTCTGATGCACACGCAGCGGCAGTTATCGGCGATACGGTTGGTGACCCCTTCAAGGATACCTCCGGTCCTTCCATTAACATCTTGATTAAGCTGATGACGGTAGTATCTCTGGTATTTGCTCCGTTGTTCCTGACAATCGGCAGCTTGCTGTAAGCGGAGTGCTGCGAAAATCTGAAAAATGAAAAAGGCGGTCCGCCTCAGGCGTGCTCCGAACGGAAAACATGAAGGAAGTGCACAGAATTCATGGCTTCTCGTTCGGGCGTACCTCTGCGCAGACTGCCTTTTGCTACTTTGTGGGGAGACGGCCCTTGATGAGTGGGGCGAAAGATGTCCCGATTTTCCAAAAAAATACAAAATACACCCTTGTATAACGGAGGGATTTAAGGTATGCTTATAAAAAAGGGGAAGGTTTCCCTTGTGAACGGGAATTGGATACCTGCGAAAGAATTGCGAAAAGATTGTGAAAGGATTGTGAAAAGATTGTGAATTTTTCGCAAAGGTGGTATAATTTTCGGCAAGGGGATTTGCGGGGTCGCTTGACAGGCGGAAGAACCGGGAATCCGAATTTTACCCAAATCGATTACAGGAGGTAATGAGTAATGAGCAAGAAATATGTTTATATGTTCAGCGAAGGCAATGCAGGCATGAGAAATCTGTTGGGCGGCAAGGGTGCGAATCTGGCGGAAATGACAAACCTGGGGCTGCCTGTTCCCTACGGCTTCACCATTTCCACGGAGGCTTGTACGGAATACAACGAGGGCGGCAAGAAGCTGACAGATGAAATGATTGATCAGATTGAGGTCGCTTTGGCAAAGCTGGAGGAGATTGCAGGCAAGAAGCTGGGCGACCCGGAAAACCCCCTGCTGGTTTCCGTTCGTTCCGGTGCGAGAGCATCCATGCCCGGTATGATGGATACGGTTTTGAATCTTGGACTGAACGATATTTCTGTGGAGGGTTTGGCAAAGAAGACGGGAAATCCCAGATTTGCTTATGACTCCTACAGAAGATTTATCATGATGTTTGCGGACGTTGTTATCGGCGTTTCCAAATCTAAATTTGAAAGAAAGCTGGATGAATATAAGGAAGAGGTCGGCGCAAAGTACGACACAGACCTGACGGAAGCAGATCTGAGAAAGGTGACCGCAATCTTCAAGCAAATTTATTTGGATGATCAGGGCAAGGAATTCCCGCAGGATCCTAAGGAGCAGCTGCTTGAGGCGGCAATGGCCGTATTCCGCAGCTGGGATAACCCCCGTGCTTTCGTTTACAGAAGAATGAACGATATTCCTTACAGCTGGGGTACCGCAGTAAACGTACAGATGATGGTATTCGGCAACATGGGCGATACCTCCGGTACGGGTGTTGCCTTTACGAGAAACGCTGCTACAGGCGAAAAGGCAATGCTGGGGGAATATCTGGTAAACGCACAGGGCGAGGACGTAGTTGCCGGTGTTCGTACGCCGAACCCCATTGCTAAGCTGAAGGAGGATATGCCCGGTGTTTACGATCAGTTCATGGACATCGCAAACACACTGGAAAAGCACTATAAGGATATGCAGGACATGGAATTCACCATTGAAGAAGGCAAGCTGTTCTTCTTGCAGACAAGAAATGGTAAGAGAACTGCAAATGCGGCTCTGAGAATCGCTGTTGAAATGGTAGACGAGGGTCTGATTACAACGGACGAGGCATTGCTTAGAGTAGAGCCCAAGCAGCTTGACCAGCTGCTGCACCCTGCATTCGATCAGGCTGCGCTGAAGGCTGCAAAGGCACTGGGCAAGGGTCTGCCCGCATCCCCCGGGGCTGCTGCAGGTAAGATTTACTTCACAGCAGAAGAAGCAAAGGCTGCTGCAGAAGCAGGTGACAGAGTCATTCTGGTTCGTCTGGAAACCTCTCCTGAAGATATTGAAGGTATGGCAGCATCCCAGGGTATTCTGACGGTTCGCGGCGGTATGACCTCTCATGCAGCGGTTGTTGCGCGCGGTATGGGTACCTGCTGTGTATCCGGCTGCGAAGAAATCAAGATGAACGAGGAAGCAAAGACATTCACATTGGGCGGCAGAACCTTCAAGGAAGGCGATTACATTTCTCTGGATGGCTCCACAGGCAACATCTACGGCGAGGATATTCCTACCGTAAAGGCGGAAATTACAGGCAACTTCCAGACCTTTATGGCTTGGGCTGACGCTAAGAGAGTGCTGAAGGTAAGAACAAATGCCGACACACCCAACGATGCACAGACAGCAATCGATTTTGGCGCAGAGGGTATCGGTCTGACAAGAACAGAGCACATGTTCTTTGCTGCTGACAGAATCATGAAATTCAGAAAGATGATCATGTCCGATACAGTAGAAGAAAGAGAAGAAGCACTGGCAGGCATCGAACCCTTCCAGAAAGAGGATTTCAAGGGTATTTACAAGGCAATGCAGGAAAGACCCGTCACGATCCGTCTGTTGGATCCCCCTCTGCATGAGTTTATGCCCAACACAGAGGAGGAATTCGCACAGCTGGCTGAAATGACAGGCAAGACGGTAGAGGAGCTGAAAATCAAGGCGCGCGGTCTGCACGAGCTGAACCCTATGATGGGTCACAGAGGTTGCCGTCTGGCTGTAAGCTATCCTGAAATCGCAAGAATGCAGGCAAAGGCTATCATGGAGGCTGCGATTGAGGTTTCTGAGGAGGAGGGCATCAAGATTACACCCGAGATTATGATTCCTCTGGTTGGCGAAGTGAAGGAACTGAAATATGTTAAAAATATTGTAGTAGAAACCGTAGAAAAGGTATTTGAAGCAAAGGGCAAAAAGTTGGATTATCTGGTTGGTACTATGATCGAGATCCCCAGAGCCGCTCTGACCGCAGATCAGATCGCGACAGAGGCTGAATTCTTCTCCTTCGGCACAAACGACCTGACGCAGATGACATACGGTTTATCCCGTGATGACGCCGGCAAGATTCTGGCTGATTATATCGACAAGAACATCTATGAGGTTGACCCGACTGCAAGACTGGACAGAACGGGTGTTGGTCTGTTGATGAAGTGGGCGGTTGAAAAGGCAAAACCCGTACGCCCCGACATCCACTTGGGTATCTGCGGCGAACACGGCGGCGATCCTTACTCCGTTGAGTTCTGCCACCAGATTGGTCTGGACTATGTATCCTGCTCTCCCTACCGCGTACCTATCGCAAGACTAGCTGCGGCACAGGCACAGATTAACTTCCCTCGCTAAGCATCGGGAAGATAGAGTGATATAGAAAAAAGAAGAAGGGGGATTGTTTTCGATAGGGAATCGTCCCCTTCTGCTTTCTTTGCCGAAAAAGAAAAAAAGCATTGACATTTTTGCTGTATGTGTATAATATGGAAATACGTTCGTGAGATAGCGGACAGTGGTTTGCGACGGTGATGAAAAAAATCGAAAAAAATCTTGACAAGCCGAAGTAAGCCTGATATAATTATTTTTGCTGATGCGAAATATCGGCAACAGGCATAAAGAAAAAAGTACTTGACAAAAAGAAGAAGATTTGATAAAATAATCTTCGCTGCTGATAAAGCAGATTGATCCTTGAAAACTGAACAATGGATATGAATAAACACAACCCATAGT
>CAVHYX010000035.1:0-25399 GCA_963640305.1 Sodaliphilus sp.
GTATACTGTGAAAATATGGACAAAGTATGAATAGAAACTTAAAGCTTTGTTAAAAAATGCGGAGAAAATTTTTATGATTTTTTGGTGTGGGGGGTTAGGGGTTACAGATTCCACAGGGGGTATATCCGCCGGAAACGGCAGAGGCTCTATCGGAGAATGCAACCTTATTTGCACTTGACATTTTCTTTACACCGGTGCAGGTGGCTTTATGAAACTTCTTTGTATTTATATTGCCGATATAAGCCGTTTCTGTGAGGGCTTCTTCTGTTTTTTGTGCTGCTGCGACGGTGTTTGTAGCACCTGCGATTGCCTTGAAATCATCCAGATATTTTACATTGGGAGGGTAGGTTGCAATGACGGCATAGCCCTCCTGTAGCAGTTTTTTGTTTAGCATATATCCATCAATGAAGACATACGCAAGCAGTCTGCCGTATTTATCTCTTTCTTGCACATCAAATTCCAAGGTTACGGATTTTCCTGTCAGGAGGGATTTTGTATATTCGCTTGCTGTAACACCAGCGGCGGTATTTTTACTTGCATCGGGATGGACGCTTTCGGGAGTATCCACACCAATCAACCGCACCTTTTCCTGAGCTCCGTTATAATCAATGACAAAGGTATCTCCGTCCACCACGCGAATGACCTTGTAGGATTTTGTCAACTGCGTATCCCGAGAGGTGGAAATATCAACGGTTTGTGAGGAAGCATCCCAGCTGACGGTACATCCCATTGCTTCAGCGACGAAACGAGCGGGAACGAGAGTTCTTCCGTTTAGAGAAACGGGGGCAGCATCCAATGCCTTGGCTGTGCCGTCGATATAGGCTGTTTTACGATCCAGATATAATGTGATGGTTTGATCTCCCTTTGATGTGGTGATACATTTTGTTGCGTCGTCCCACGCAACATCTGCACCCAATGCTTCAAAGATGGCGCGCATAGGAACCATGGTTCGTCCATTGATGCTGGTGGCGGGTACATCCATATTTAAGCGGGTATGATCTACGCGCACATCAATCGCAGATGCCGAAATCGGAGTGAGGGCGGTTATTGCCGCAAGCAGGAAAGCGGATATTTTTTTCATTTTTATGATCCTCCTTGTTGTTGGTTTACGGAAATGCGAATATAAAAGGTGTGTAGAAGGGGTGTAGAAGGGGTGCGGGAATTGTGCGCGAAAAAAGCTGCAAAGGCAGCAGAAAGAAATCCTCCCGAACGGAATCCGCAGAGAGGGGGATTCGAGGGAAATCCGGCGCGGGAAGGACAGAGCTCGCTGCATTAGGCGGCTTTGTGCAGCTGTTTGGGCTTCTGTTTAACCGGCTAAAGACCTGATGCAAGACCCTATATCAACACCCCGAGTAGTACTCGTATTTTTTTACGAAGCAGAAGCCGGTTGTACCGGGACCGGTATGCGAGGAGATGGTTGCACCGATTTGAAAGGGGGGCAAAAATTCCATACCGGGGACGGTTTCCTGCATCATGGTGTAGAATGCATCCATATCCTCCCAGATGGTATTTGTGCCGGGGGTTGCGATATAATGCGCAGGATTTTCGCCGGTTTCCTTGAAATGCTTTGCGGTGATGGCGGCAATCTGAGCAAGCCCCTTTTTTCTGGCACGACAAATACCTCCTGCACCAATCTCGCCGCCCTTCAGAATAATAATCGGCTTGATTTTCAAGAGCCCTGCGGAAATTGCGGCAACCTTACCGATTCTGCCGCCGACCTCAAGATAGCTTAAGTCCCCGACCATGAAATGGATACGGGCATCCTCCTTTGCCTTTTCCGCGTATGTAACTACTTCATCCAGAGATTTTCCGTTCCTTTGCATCCGCGCCATTTCCATCAGAAGAAGCGCTTGTGCGCCGGTTGCGACCCAGGAGTTGATGACCTGAATATTGGCTGTCGGGAATTCCTCTTCCAAAAGATTTTTTGCATTCATGGCGGATTCCAAGGAAGCAGTCAGCGTTCGCGTCATGGTCAGACAGAGGACATCACGTCCCTCCTCCAAAACGGGGCGGAAGGCGTCAATATAATCCTGCACGGAGGGGAGAGAGGTTTTGGGATAGCCCTTCTCCTCCGTCATATAGCGGAAATAATCGTCTAAAGAGATTTCGGCAATTTCTTTATAATAATGCTCGTGGTCGATGGAGACATAAAAGGGGATGAGCCGAATGCCCAATTCCTCTGCCTTTGCAAAACCGATGTCGCAGGCTCCATCGCTGAAAATCTGATAATCATCTGCCATAAAATTCTCTCCTTATTGTTCGATTTTTGTATTTTTCTGTCCGAAAAGAAAAATTTTTTGTATTACTCTTATTAAGGCTATCATAACAAATCATAACAAAAATTTCAATATGAGAAAACAGATTATATGGTTTGAAATACTAGGAAGGATTGCTTTTTCTTCGTTGGAAGGAGAGGAAGGACGGAGGGGACGCAATTCTATACGAGAAATTAATGTGACACAAGGAAGGAATTGCTTGCCAAACAAGAGAAAATAGGATACAATTTTTATATGATAAAGTGAGGGGGAGTAGCCTTTTGGGCATCACTTTATCGGAGAAGGGAGGTGAGAGAATGAAGAGGGCATTAGAATTGGTTATGAGCTTAATCATTACAGCGGCGGTTTATGCTTTGATGCACGTAATGCTTTTTATGGACTTATTCAAATTTCAACATAAATTACCGGGGTATATACCCATTGCGGTATCGGTATTTGTCGGATTCATATTTTATTTTATTTTTTCCGTTCCGCTGACGAGATTGCTTCTGAAGCGCTTGAACCAAACGGAGGAGCGCTTATCCAAAATGAACCTGAAGGAGTTATCCTTATCCGTAATCGGCTGTATCGTCGGGCTGGTGCTGGCGAATTTGATTGGTATGGCCTTCAGCGGCTTTGGTGCATTGGGAACCTTTATTGTTGTTTTGCTGAATATTCTTTTCGGGATTTTGGGCATTCGCGTTGCGAGAAGGAAGAAAGACGACGTGAATGTGCGTACCTTGCAGGAGGTTTTGATGACGACACCGCCCGCAACGGCAGAGGATTCCATTTATGGCAGACCGAAGATTTTGGATACCAGCGTCATCATTGACGGGCGTATTTTGGATTTATTGCAGACGGGATTTATCGAAGGGAAAATCATTATTCCGGATTTTGTGCTGGAAGAGCTGCGGCATATTGCCGATTCGGCGGACGGCCTAAAGCGACAGAGAGGACGCAGGGGGCTGGATATTTTGAATGAAATTCAAAAGCAGCTTGCGGTTCCGGTGGAGATTCAGAGCTTTTCGCAGCCACAGCAGATGGAGGTGGATTCCATGTTGCTGAAGATGGCGGAGAGCCTGGATGCCTTTGTGGTGACGAACGACTTTAATTTGAACAAGGTAGCGGAATTTCAAGGAGTCAGGGTGCTGAATATCAATGAGCTGTCCAATGCTGTGAAGCCTGTGGTTTTGCCGGGCGAGGAGATGCGGGTTTCTATTATCAAATCCGGCAAAGAGGCGGGACAGGGCGTTGCCTATCTGAATGACGGTACGATGATTGTCGTGGACGGGGGCAACAAGCACATTGGAGAAACGGTTGCCGTAATTGTAACGAGCGTATTGCAAACTGCGGCGGGACGCATGATTTTTACAAAAATGATTGCTACGGCATAAAAAAGAATGAAAAAAGTGCGAAATCAGACCGTTTGATTTTGCATTTTTTTGTGGAGACGGTAAGAAAAGGAGGAACGACCATGAAACCCATCAGCACGGCGGTTATCGTGGCGGCGGGAAAAGGAAAACGCATGGGGACGGAAACGAGCAAGCAGTTTTTGCGCCTTGGCGGAAAGGAAATTCTGGCACATACGGTTGAAAAATTTGAAAAGGCGGCGTGTGTTCGGGATATTATTCTGGTGACGGGAGAGGATGCCATAGAGGATGTACGGCGGATGGCTGCAGCATACGGCTGGCAGAAGGTCATTTCTGTGACAGAAGGCGGAAGGGAGCGGCAAGACTCGGTTTTCCTTGGGCTACAGAGGGTGCCGCAGGACACGGAGATTGTGCTGATTCACGATGGTGTACGCCCTTTTGTGACAGAAGAAATTTTGGAGCGCTCTGTTGCGGCGGCGAGAGAGAGAGGCGGCTGTGTGGTCGGTGTGCCTGTGAAGGATACCATCAAGGTTTGCGATGCGGCGGGGCTTGCGCTTACTACGCCAAGCAGAAGCACGCTTTGGCAAATCCAGACACCGCAGACCTTTCGCAGAGAGGAGATTCTTTCGGCGTACGAGGCAGCAAGGCGGGACGGCTTTTTGGGGACGGATGACGCCTCTGTGGCGGAGCATGGCGGGTATCCCGTTTGGGTGATTCCCGGAAGCTATCGTAACATCAAAATTACCACGAGAGAGGATTTGCTGATTGGAGAGGCATTCTTAAAGGGGGAGGAAGAATGAAAACGGTGACGATTTATACCGATGGTGCGTGCTCGGGGAATCCCGGCCCCGGGGGCTACGGCGTTGTGCTGCTGTATGGCGATGCGAAAAAGGAGCTTTCTGAGGGATACCGCCTGACAACGAACAACCGTATGGAGGTGCTTGCGGTCATAAAGGGACTGGAGGCATTGAAGGAGCCCTGCGAGGTAAAGCTCTACAGCGATTCCAAATATGTGGTGGATGCAATCGAGAAGGGCTGGGTCGTGAAATGGAGGCAGAACGGCTGGATGCGGAACAAGAAGGAGAGAGCATTAAACATCGACCTTTGGGAGCGGCTTTTGCTCTTATTGGAAAAGCATCGGGTCACCTTTCTCTGGGTGAAGGGACATGCGGAAAATCCCGGAAACGAAAGATGCGATGAGCTGGCGCGGCTGGCGATTCAAGGCGGCACATTGCTCGAGGATGAAAATTACGGAAAAATGTGAGAGAATGTCGAGAGAATCCTTGGCAGAACGGAAGAAATCGGATTGACACCGACGGAAATATATGTTAATATCAAGTTGTAACAAGTTTTTATCTATCTCGAGTAGGAGGATTTTGAAGAATGAAAAAAGGTACAGTAAAGTGGTTCAACGCAGAAAAAGGTTTTGGTTTTATCTCCGTACCCGGTGAAGACGATGTATTCGTACATTTCTCCGCAATTCAGGCTGAGGGTTACAAGACATTGGAAGAAGGTCAGGAAGTTGAATTTGAAGTAGTCCAGGGCGCAAAGGGTCCTCAGGCTGCAAATGTAACACGTGCTTAATCGACTCTTATTATTGACCTAAGTGCGAAAGCATTCAGACATATATTTGATTTTGGTTATGCAGTAAAAGAGAGCGTTGGCGAGATACCGACGCTTTTTTTCTATGCGAAAAAAGCCCTTTGCCGCAATAGGAGCTGCTGCGCAGAGGACTTTTCGATTGTTTATTTGATATACTCGTATTTTTTGATATAGGAAATGCCAATCGGGGTAGGGCCGGTATGCGTACCGATGGTGATGCCGACAGGCCAAACCTCGTCCATGACATCAAAGCCTTCGGACAAAAGGGCTTGCCGCAGATCCTCCGCCGTAGAGAGTCGTTCCTTTTCGCCGCGCAACAGGAGCACGCGATATTTTTCCTTTTCTGCGCCGATTTCGTTTTTCGTCATATCCAAAATGGTTTTCAGCGCTTTTTTATGCCCGCGCACCTTGCTTTCCGGATGCAGTTCGCCATGCTGCATGATGATGATGGGCTTGATATTGAGAATTGTACCTGCGAGGGCGGAGGCTTTACCGATTCTGCCGCCCTTTTGGAGATAATCCAGAGAATCAACGGTGAAGTTGATTTTTGTCGTATCCTTCTGCACATCCAGAGTCGCTGCAAGCTGATCCATAGAAAAGCCGGCATCCCGCATACGGCAGGCTTCGTAGACCAAAAGCCCCTGCGACCCGGTTACGCAGGCGGTATCCATCACCATAATTCTGCGCGAGGGATAAGCTTCGCCGAGGATATTTGCGGCATTGACAGCGCTCTGGTAGGAGCCGCTGAACTTTGCGGTGATACACATACAGAAAACATCTGCGCCTGCCTCAAGCACCGGCTCCATAGCGTCGATATAATCCTGCACGGAGGGGAGGGAGGTCTTCGGATAAAGTTTTTCTGCATTGATTTTATCGTAAAAATCATCGGGAGTGATGTCCTGCAATTCCTTGAAATCGTTCATCGTATCAAAGGAGACGTGAAAGGGAACATAGGTAACATCCAGCTTCTTCAGGAGATGGATGGGGATATCGCAGGAGGTATCGGAAAGAATTTTATATGTGTTCATTGTTTTTTCCTCCATCATTCGGATTCTTTCTATCTGTTCATTTTCCATTCATTTTACTTTTTATTTTGTACATTGTCAATAAAAAAACACTGCTACAGTAACGTAGTAAAGCATACTACGTTTTGCGATATAGGTGCGAGAGAAGGTGGTTTTCGTTGTAAATTTGCCAATTCGCCAAGAAGATGGTATCATTGGAAAAAGTATCAAAAAAAGGAGGAAAGGGTCATGGGGAAAGTTCTGGTCATTGCCGAAAAGCCTTCGGTGGCGAGGGATATTGCGAAGGTCCTGCGGGCAAGCCAAAAGGGCGACGGCTGCCTTTTGGGAGAGCAATATGTGGTTTCCTGGGCAATCGGACATTTGGTGACACTGGCAGAGCCGGAGGAATATGACGAGAAATATAAGAAATGGAATTTTTCCACATTGCCGATTCTTCCTGAGGAAATGCAACTTAAGGCAATCAAGCAGACGAGAGCCCAGTTGAAAATTCTACATCAATGGATGCACAGCGAAGAAATTGACAGCTTGATTTGCGCGACGGACAGCGGGAGAGAGGGAGAACTGATTTTTCGCTATATTTATGAGATTACGAAATGCAATAAGCCGTTTCGGCGGCTTTGGATCAGCAGTATGACGGAGGAGGCCATCAGGGAGGGCTTTGCGACGCTGAAGGATGGCAGCGAGTACGATTTATTATATACCTCGGCGAGATGCAGAAGTGAGGCGGACTGGCTGGTTGGGATGAACGCCACGCGGGCATACACCCTGCAATATCATGCGCTTTTGAGTATTGGGCGCGTGCAGACACCGACATTGGCGTTGATTGTGGAGCGGCAGAAGGAAATAGACGATTTTCAAGCGGAGGATTATTTTGAAATACAGGCGAATTTTGGCGGATATACGGGGCTCTGGATTGACAAGGAGGAACATACTCGCATCGAGAAGGAGGAAACGGCGCAGGCGATTCTTGCAAAAACAAACGGAAGGACTGCCGCGATTACAAAGGTGGAAAAGGAAGAAAAGAAAACGCCGCCGCCCCTGCTTTACGATTTGACGGAATTGCAGAGGGAATGTAACCGGAAATTCGGGTTTTCCGCAAAAAAGACATTGGACATCGCGCAAAGCCTGTATGAAAAGCGAAAGATGATTACCTACCCCAGAACGGACAGCAGATACTTAAGTGAGGACATGAAGGGGAAGGTGAAAAGCACAATACGTCGCTTGCGGGAGGTCGCGGAATATGTGCCCTACACGGATCCGCTCACGCAGGAAATTCGATTTACGAAGCGTATCATTGACAATATGAAGGTGACGGACCATCATGCTATCATCCCAACAGACGGCAGACTGCGGACGGAGAGCCTTTCCGACGAGGAGGGGAAGGTATTTTCACTGGTGGCGGCGCGGTTTCTTTCGGTGTTTTATCCATATTATCGCTATGAGGTGACGAAGGTTTACGCCGAAGCGGAGCAGGAACGCTTTCTTTCCAAGGGGACGGTTGTTCTGGAGGAGGGCTGGCAGGCGGTGGAAAAGGCGCTTGTGCCGACTACGGCAAAGAAGAAAAAAACGAAGGAGGAGGCAGAGCAAACGTTGCCGCCCTTGCAGGAGGGAGAGGAGCGTACCATTCAAAAAGAAGAGCTTTTGCGGAAAAAGACAAAGCCGCCGGCACCCTATACGGAAAGCAGCCTGCTTTCTGCGATGGAAAATGCGGGGCGGTTTGTGGAGGATGAGGCACTCAAGGAGCAGATGAAGGACAGCGGCTTGGGTACGCCGGCCACAAGAGCCGCCATCATCGAGCGCTTGCTGACGGTTGGATACCTCTCGCGAAAGGGAAAGACCCTGCTGCCGACGGAAAAGGGGCGAAAGCTGATTGCCGTTGTGCCGCAGGAGATGCGCTCACCCGAAACGACCGGCAAATGGGAAAAGGGACTTTCTTCGATTGCGAAGGGCAAAATGACGGAGGAACGCTTTATGGCGAGTATCCGCCGCTATGTGCAATTTCTGATACGGGATGCGGCATCGGGCAGACGGTCGGATGTTATCTTTCCTGAAGAGCAGATACGGGGGAAACGGCGAAAAACCAACAGCTTTGGGAAATGCCCCATCTGCGGGAGGGATATTCTGGAAAACTCAAAGGCCTTTTATTGCGCGGGGTGGAAGGACGGATGCAACTTTACGCTTTGGAAGAATAGTCTTGTGACCTATGGTTTGGAGGCAGACGGCGGATTGGTGAAGCTGCTCTTGAAAGAAAATAAAACGAAGCGTATGGCGGTGACGCTGCCGCAAACGGGAGAGAGAGGAACGGCGATTCTGATTTTGAACAATGATAAGGGCGGGCAGGTTGAAATTATGGATTTTATCAGGGAAAGCTCTTAAGTTAAAATTGGGATTTTGGCAGATGGAAATGGAAATATAAAGAAAGATTGGAGAAGAGTATGGAACAGATATATGGTATGTTGGGGATTTCGGCAGAGGTAGAGGCCTTTGGCGATACGGTTTTGCGGAATTTGAAGGAACGTTTTGAGAAAATTGACGCTGTGGCGGAATATAATCAGGCAAAGGTATTGCGGGCGATGCAGGAGGAGCGGGTGGATGCCGGCTGCTTTGCCGGCTCGACGGGATATGGCTATAACGATGACGGACGGGACAAGCTGGAAAAGGTTTATGCGCGCTGCTTCGGGACGGAGGCGGCACTGGTGCGCCCACAAATCACCTGCGGTACACACGCTCTTGCGATTGCGCTGGGAGCGAATCTGTTACCGGGGGATGAGCTGCTTTCGCCGGTCGGAAAGCCGTATGATACGCTGGAAAAGGTAATTGGGACGGTGCCCTCGCCCTGCTCCCTTAAGGAAGCGGGCGTAAGCTACAGACAGGTGGAGCTTTTGACGGACGGGACATTTGACTATCCTGCCATCAAGAACGCCATCAACGAAAAAACGAAACTGGTGACGATTCAGCGTTCCAAGGGCTATGCCATGCGTCCGACCTTTTCTGTCAAGCAGATTGGGGAACTGATTGCCTTTATCAAGGGAATCAAGCCGGATATAATCTGCATGGTGGACAACTGCTACGGGGAATTTGTGGACACTATCGAGCCCTCCAATGTCGGGGCGGATTTGATTGTCGGTTCTCTGATTAAGAACCCCGGCGGCGGTTTGGCACCAATTGGCGGGTATATTTGCGGGAGACAGGATTTGATTGACAGATGCGCCTATCGGCTGAGTGCGCCAGGCTTGGGGCAGGAGGTTGGCGCGTCCTTGGACTTGAACCGCGCGTTATATCAGGGTTTTTTCCTTTCGCCCACGGTAACGGCAGGGGCGTTGAAGGGGGCGATTTTTGCGGCGAATGTATACGAAAGACTGGGATTTCGCGTTATTCCCAACGGTACAGAGCCGCGGTATGATATTATACAGGCGGTGGAGCTTGGCAGTGCGGAGGCGATGTCTGCCTTTTGCAGAGGGATTCAGGCGGCGGCGCCTGTGGACAGCTATGTAACGCCGGTGCCCTATGCGATGCCGGGATACAACTGTGACGTTATCATGGCGGCGGGGGCATTTATCCAAGGGGCTTCTATTGAGTTAAGCGCAGACGGACCGATTCGCCCGCCGTACTCTGTTTATTTTCAAGGGGGATTAACATGGTTCCACGCAAAGACGGGAATATTGATGAGCCTACAAAAGCTGTATGAGGCGAGAATTGTAAATATCTAAATTGAAATGCGGTTGGCTTTTTGCCAACCGCTTATTTTTTGCCGAAAAGCGTAGAGAGCATTTTCCTATCCAGACAGCCGAGCAGGAAAAGAAAGAGGAGATACAGCAAACCCATACCAAAAAGAGAGCCCACAAACAATGCTCTTGAGGGAGCTAGGAGGCGAATACAGTATTTTGTCAGAAGTCCGGCTGCGCCCCCTGCCAGCATAGGCTTCAGGAAGCAATTACAGAAGGATGGAAGCACAGCGGTGCGCCGCCAAAGACGATGTAGGGAACAGACGACGGAGAAGAGCAGGCTGAGAAACCAGCTGCACGGGAAGGCGGCGATACCGTAGAGTGGCATGAAAAACCAAATGATGGCGATACTGATACAGGAGGAGAGCAGATGATTTCGGAAGAGAAAAAACTGCTCTCCGAGTCCGTTCAGCAGTCCATGCAGGGTGGTTTGTGCATAGAGCAGGGGGCAGAGGAAGGCAAGCGGGAACAGCACCTGTCCCAAGGCAGCACGGTCATAGACGATATAGCAAATCTCATGCGGGAAAACAGCAAACAGCGCCGCCGCACCGAAGCCGATGATGGATGTGAAAAGGAAGGTGGCGGAAACGGTTTTGCCGATACGCCTATCCTGATTGACGGCGCACGCCTCGGAGATTTCCGGAACGAGGGATACGGATGCTGCCATCAGACAGGCAGAAGGCAGAAAAAGGAGAGGCATTGCCATGCCTGTCAGCTCGCCATAGGTAGAGAGGGCTTGGACGGTATTTTGCCCGTGCATCTGTAGCTGTCTGGGAATCAGAAGGTTTTCCGCGGTGGAGAGCAGAGAACCTATGATGCGTCCGGCGGAGAGGGGGAGCGCGGTGCTGAGTATCAGGGCAAGAGAGGCGGAGGAGGAAAGCGTCGGCTTGCGTATCCATTTATGCTTTCGTTTGTAGCGGAGGTATTGCAGGACGGTGAAGCAGCAGGAGAGCATTTCTCCGAGAAGGATGCCGCAAACCGCTGCACCGCAGGCGTAGTCCAGCCCGCGGGGGACGAAAATCCCTGCGAGAAAATAGATGGTCAGGATACGTACCGTTTGCTCCAATACCTGCGAAAGGGCGGGGATGGCGGTTTCCTGTATGCCTAAAAAGAAGCCGCGCAGACAGGAGCCCGCCGCCATAAACGGAATCGCCGGTGCCAAGAGACAAAGCGGGACGGCAGCGCGCGCGTCCTTGAGGAGGAGGCTTGCGATTTCTGCGGAAAAGAAAAACAGTACACCGCCGACGGCCGCACTGATACAGAGCGAAAGGCAGACGGATTGCTTGACGATGCGACCGATATTTCCGTTTTGTCCGCGGATATGCTCCTGTGCGGTCAGGTGCGAGATGGTGGTGGTAAAGCCAGCAGAGGTGATGCTCCATGCCAGCGCATAAAGCGGCAAAATCAACTGATAGAGCCCCATCCCCTCCGCGCCGATGGCATTTGACATGAAAACACGATAAAAAAAACCCATACATTTAATGATGAGATTGGAGATGGTTAAGATAAGAGTTCCTGTGATAACGCTTTTTCTGCTCATGGCATGACTCCGAAATAATATTTTTTTATGTATATGCAGCAGGGTAGGGAAATAGAAGAGGAGCGATTGACTGAATAAAAGTAATGTTTTTAAGAGGAGAGATATATAAATCGCAGGAGCGTATTTTGTATGCATATGGCTTGTATTACTCGATTTTACAATATTTATGCAATGTGTACAATATGATATACATTTTGAGATTCACGATAAAAAAATTCATTGAAAGTATTGACAGTCTTTTTTGATGGCGCTATAATCGACTCACAAGCTACATAGAAGCAGGACAGGGACAGGGGAAGGATTTTGATGTTTTGCACAAAAACAAATACAATCCGGCTAAGAAGGGAAGGAAAAAAGAGCCGTTTTCCGACAGAGCCTTCGGCACAGTTTTCGCTCTGCTTTCTCAGGTGTTCATCTTCACCAAAGCTGTCACGGAACGCATACAGGGCGGTAGGCTTGGCGTGATCGTCCGGCATTTGCCTCGTGTATGGGAGGGTTCGGGAGATTCGGTGAATATCCCCAAAAAAGGAGGAAGGAAAAATGAGTAACAATCATGAGCATGAGTTGAAGAGGGAGCTGGGGATCGGTACTGCGATGGCGACTGTTGTCGGCTGCGTAATCGGTTCCGGTGTCTTTTTCAAACCTACAGCAATGTATACGGCAACGGGAGGTGCTCCCGGTCTTGCGATTTTGGCGTGGATTATCACATCTCTGATGTGTCTGTGTGCGGCGATGACCTTTGCGGAAATTGCAATTTTGATGCCCGAAACAGGAGGGATGCCTGTTTACCTGAAAAAAGTATTCGGGGACAGGGCAGGGTATTTGTGCGGCTGGATGCAATCCATCGTATTTTATCCCGCATTGACGGCGGCACTGGCTGTTGCCGTTGCGAATCAGGCAAAGCTTTTCCTTGGCGACGGCATGGTTGTACCTGTGGCGATTGTCTGTATTATTTTGATGATGATTTTGAATTGCATGGGCGCGAAGGTTGGTGGCGTTGCTCAGACTATTTTTACGGTTGCAAAGCTGATTCCTTTGATTTTGATTATGATTTTCGGCTTCATTAAAGGAGAAGGGCATCCGATTTTTGACCCTATGCTGGCGGACGGCTTAAGTTATGGCTCTGTACTCGGACAGTTGATGATTGCCGTGCTGTTCGCTTATGAGGGTTGGACGAATGTCGGCGCGATTGCCGGCGAGATGAAGGATCCCGGCAGAGATTTGCCGAAAGCTATCGTTGGCGGCGTTGCCATGATTATGGCGGTTTATGTTGTGGTAAACTTGGCTTATTTGTGGGTACTGCCCGCTGATGAGATGATGAATCTGGAATCTCCGGCATCCGCAGTAGCGATGCAGATTTTTGGCAGCACAGGCGGCAAGCTGGTGTCCGTTGGTATTATGGTTTCCGCAGGCGGTGCTTGTAACGGCTTTATCCTTGCGGGCTCCCGTACGGCGCTTTACATGGCAGAGCAGGGCGATTTGCCCGGCAGCAAGGCCTTGGCTAAGATTTCCGGCACAGGCGTTCCCATCAACGGCATTTTCCTGATTGGTGTTTTGGGTGCTTTGTATGCACTGTCCGGTCAGTTTGACCTGCTGACGAATCTGGTTACATTCTCCGGCTGGGTATTCTATACATTGACCTTTGTTGCAGTTATGGTTTACAGAAAACAGGCACCGGATGTGGAGCGTACCTATAAGGTTCCTCTGTATCCCGTGATTCCCATTATTGCAATCGTATCCGGCTTGTATGTATTGCTGAATCAGCTCTTTATGGCAGGCTCCACCTCCAGAATGATTGCTTTGGGCGGTTTGATTCTGGTTGCCATCGGTTTGCCGGTTCGTGCAATCTTCACAAAGAAAAAATAAGCGGCTTTTGGAATGGGGAGCGGAGAATGAATGCTCATCCTTGGAAAGCAGTGCTTTTGATTAGAAATATAAAAAAAGATACATCTGTGGATGTATCTTTTTTTATTGCGCGGATATTCTTGTCAGATAAGCGAAAAAGTGCGAAAAAGGCGGGAATCTAAAGGATGTAACGTAAATTCCCCCTTTTGCACAAAAAGAAAAAAACGCATTTCTTTTGTTAAGTTGTACATTTTTGTATATAAATTCATGTGAAAAATGGATAAAATTCATAAATAAATCGGCGATATTAAGATAATGTTAAAAAACAAATCGTGAGATAGCACTAAGATGCTTGACATTTTCACAATAATCACTGATAATATATCGTATGAATCGAAAGCTGCGATTCCTTTGCATAGAAAAATTTAGCGGAAGGTGAATGAAAATTCCGATTTTTGTATAAATGAGAAAAAGGATGCTTTGACAGAGATTTTCCGTACTTACGGACGGTGATAAGGGAAGGGTGGTTTGATGTATTTTTTGCTTTTGGTGCTTTGGTTTATTTTTAACGGCAGAGTGACCTTGGAGGTTGCGTTATTTGGAATTGTGATTTGCGGTTGGCTTTATTGGTTTATTTGCAAGCATATGGGATATAGCCCGGCACAGGAAAAACAGCTTGTGAAAAAGGTGCCGCTTTATTTGAAATATGCTGTAATACTTGTTTGGGAAATCATTAAGGCGAATGTTGCCGTAATCCGTATCGTGTTTTCGCCGCGGATGCCGGAAATCGAGCCGGCACTGGTGCGCTTCCATACGGATCTCAAAAGTGAATCCTCGCAGGTTGCCTTGGCAAATTCCATTACGCTGACACCCGGCACGTATACGGTGGAGCTGGAAAACGGCGATTATGTTGTGCAGGCGTTGGATAAAGAGAAATTCGGGCAGGGCTTGGATGAATCCGTTTTTGTTGCACAACTGAGAAGGTTGGAGGGATGAGCGTATGAGCGAGACGATGAAATTTATTTTGGAAATCGCCATGTTTGTGCTGGCTTGCGGGATGCTTTTGGCATTTGTGCGTGCGGTCAGAGGGCCTCGCTTCACGGATCGCATTGTGGCAATCAACATGATTGGGACGATGACAACGGCATTGATTGGGACTCTTTCCGCTTATTTGGGCGAAACCTCTCTGGTGGATGTTTCTCTGGTCTATGCGCTACTGAGCTTTTTGGCGGTTGTGGTGATGTGTCATGTGGTTACCCTGCATCACAGGGGGCGGCTACTGTTTTTATACAGAAAGGAAAAGGAGGCAGAGGAAGAATGTCAGTAAGAGAATGGATTGCGGCAATCTGCATTATCGTTGGACTTTTGGTATTCCTTTGTGCGATTCTCGGCGTTTACCGCTTTCGGTATGTGATGAACCGTATGCACGCGGCGGCGCTGGGCGACACCTTGGGAATTTTTCTGGTTGTTTTGGGACTTTTGATTTTGGGACAGGATATTTTTCATATGGCAAAATACGTTCTGGTGATTCTGTTTTTCTGGCTTTCCAGCCCAATCGCAACGCATATGATTGCGAAGGTGGAGCTTTTGACCAATAAGGATTGCGAAGAAAGGATGAAGGAGAGATGAGCGAATTTAGCGTGAACATTCAGATGCTTCTGGTTGTTTTTTTGATTGCAAGCGCCATTGGGGTATCTGTCACAAAAAACCTTTTCATGGCGGTTATCGTTTTTATGGGATACAGCTCGATTATGGCAATCATCTGGCTTTTTCTGGAGTCTCCCGACCTTGCAATCACAGAGGCGGCAGTTGGCGCCGGCATTGATACCGTGCTGTTTTTCTTGACATTGAAGAAAGTACACGCGCTGAAGGGAACCAGGGAGGGATAATGGCATGAATGAGAAAAAATCCGCTTGGGAGCGGCTAAAGGCTTGGATCAACGGCGACGAGGTTTTCATTGATGCGGACGAAATTATCTCGCATCGGGACAAGAGCGAAAGAATCTCCGAGGAAAGAATTTTTCCCTGGGAGGACATTCGCTCCAATGCAATGCTGTATCGCGTGCTTTCTGTTATTGTTACGGTGGTATTCATTGCGGTGATGCTGCGGGTGGTAATGGAGCTGCCGATGTTCGGTGACCCGAACAGCATTACCAATAACGAGGTAGCGGAAAGATATTTGGAAAAGGGGATCGCG
The DNA here is from genome assembly GCA_963640305.1 of Sodaliphilus sp. GTDB lineage: Bacteria > Bacillota > Clostridia > Lachnospirales > Anaerotignaceae > Anaerotignum_A. The sequence continues at coordinate 15,559 of CAVHYX010000035.1, forward strand.
GAAACGGGTGCAATTAACTTTGTTGCGGGCATGATTTTGGATTACCGTGCGTTTGATACCTTTGGTGAATCCAATGTGCTGTTTATGGCGGTGATTGCCGTGCTGATGCTTTTGCAAAGAGACAAAAATAACATCAGCGAAAGGGAAGATAGGGAGATGCAGGAGGATGAGGAGATGGATGCGGCGGATTCCAAGCTCATCCTGAAAAAGGGTGCGAAGTGCTTGGCGCCTGTGGTTATCCTCTATGGCATTTATGTTGTACTGAACGGACACCTTTCTCCGGGCGGCGGCTTTTCGGGCGGCTCTATCATTGGGGCAGGCTTGATCTTATACGCTGCGGCAAACGGGCACAAGAAAATGCAGACCTTTTTTACCATTAAGACGCTGACACTGACGACGGCTGCCTGCCTTTTGACCTATTGCGGCTGCAAAAGCTATTCCTTCTTTACGGGGGCGAACCACGTCGGCTGGGAGGTTCCGAAGGGAACACCGGGGGCAATTTTGAGCTCCGGCTTCATTCTGCCGCTGAATATTTGCGTCGGTTTGGTTGTTGCATGTACGATGTATGGATTCTATGCGTTATTTACAAAAGGAGAAGTTTGATTATGAGTCAACTGTTGACAAATTATTATGAAGCAGCTTCTGTTATCCTTTTTGGCATTGGATTCATGAATTTGCTTCTGCAAAGGAATTTAATCAAGAAATTTATCGGCTTGAATATCATGGATACCGCTACGTATCTGTTTTTGGCGGCGAAGGGATATATTGCGGGCAGAACCGCTCCAATCCTTACGGACGGCATCATTGATGCGGGATATTATATTAACCCCATTCCGGCCGGTCTGGTTCTGACGGGTATCGTTGTTTCCGTATCCGTTACGGCGTTCTCCTTAGCTCTGGTTTTGCGGCTCTATAAGCATTACGGCTCTTTAGATATGGATGAGATTTTAAGAATGATGAGACAAGAGGAAGGGGAATAATATGGAACATACAATCAACTGGATACATAACATACCCTTCTTCAGTATCTTTTTTGCGATGTTTTGCGGCATTATTACGCCGCTGCTCAAAAGCGGACGGAAGGCATATCATTTACATGGCTTTATGGTGGCGGTTGTCGGCATATTATCTGTCATACTGCTGGTGTATGTGGTGCAGAACGAAGAAGCCTTTACCTTTATGATGGGGCATTTCCCCGCACCCTGGGGGAACGAATTGAGAATCGGCCCCCTAGAGGCGCTTTTGGCTGTGCTGGTCAGCGTGGTCATGTTTTTGACGATTCTTGCCGGACGAGAGCAGATTTTTCGAGACATTGTTCCTGAAAAGCAAAAATTTTATTTCATTATGCTGAATGCAACCTTTGGCGCGATGCTGGCGATGACCTACACAAATGACCTGTTTACGGGATATGTGTTCATTGAGATTTTGACGATTTCCTCCTGTACACTGATTTTGGCAAAGGGAACGAAGCAGGCTGTAGTCGGCACGACGCATTATTTGGTATTTGGCTGCATGGGCTCGGGGCTGTTCCTCTTGGGTGTTTGTATCCTCTACGGCATTACGGGGCATCTTTTGTTCCCGCAGATGAGGGAAACGATTGCAATGCTGATGGAGACAGGGCAATATCACTTTCCGCTGATGATGGTGGTCAGCCTGATGTTTGTCGGCTTGGGTATCAAGAGCGGTCTTTTTCCGTTCCATTCTGCGTTGCCCTCTGCCTACGGCTCGACCATGACGACCTCCAACGGGATTTTATCCGGTCTAGTGCTTAAAGCTTATATTATTTTGGCAATCAAGCTGGTGTTTGAGGTATTTACAATCGAAACGCTGGTGAAGCTTCGAATTGCGGATGTCCTGTTTGTTTTGGGCGTTTTGGGGATGATTATGGGCTCGATATACGCAGTGCGGGAAAGCAGATTGAAGCGTATGCTTGCCTATTCCTCTGTCGCACAAATCGGCTATATTTTTATGGGAATCGGTCTGGGCTCTGAGGCGGGAATGCTTGCGGCATGCTTCCATGTGCTGGCACACGCCGTTACAAAATCCATGCTTTTCCTCTGCTGCGGCACCTTTATAGACGAGGCGGGCGGCAAGGAGCAGTTGGAAAACCTGAAGGGAGCGGCTTACAAAAATCCGCTGGCGGGCATTGCCTTTGTGGTGGGTGCGATGTCTATGATCGGAGTGCCCTTGTTTGCGGGCTTTATCTCGAAGCTGTATTTTGCGGCGGCGGCACTGGAAATGACAGGGATGCGGCTGGTTCTGGTTTTGGCGGCACTGGCGATTTCCATGATTTTGAATGCGATGTATTTCCTGCCTTCGGTGATTGCGCTTTGGTCTCGCACAGAGGAAAGGGAGAAAACAGCCAGAGCACAAAATTCTCCGCTGTTTGCTCTGGCAATGGTATTGTTTATTGTTGTAAATTTGGCACTGGGTATCGGCTATCGTCCGATTATTGATATTATGAAGCTGGGCATTGAGCTGATTCAGCTTCCGCTGTGATGAGAGAATGGGGTGAAAAAATGAACGGAGATGTACTTTTGCTATTCCCGATGATTTTACCTTTCATTTTTGGTCTTATCATTGGCTTCCAAAGGGAGGAAAAACGGCGGAACAGTATTGTATTTCTGGCGATGGCTGTGGAGGCGGTGCTGGTTTGGTATCTTTGCATGGGAGAACATTCCTTCCTGCTCTGGCAGATTACCGACCGTCTTTCTCTTGCCTACCGCACGGACGGCTTGGCGAAATTCTTTGCCTGCCTCATCAGTACGATTTGGCTTTTGGCGGCGGTATTTTCTATGGAATATATGAAGCATGAGCATAAGCCTGCGCGGTTCTTTCTGTTTTATACCTTCTCGCTGGCAGCGTTGATGAGTCTTTGCTTCGCCGAGAATATGATGACGCTGTATCTGTCCTATGAATTTATGACGATTTTGACAGCACCTCTGGTCATCCACACGGGCACACCCGAGGCAACGCGCGCAGGGCTGAAATACCTAGGATATTCCTTTTTTGGCGCGGGTCTTGGTCTGATGGGGTTCTTCTTCCTGAATACATATTGCCGCACGACGACCTTTAGCCCCGGTGGTACATTGGACATGGCGATGACCACGGGACACGAGGGATTGCTTTTGTTTGTGTTCTTCCTGATGGCGTTGGGCTTTGGTTGCAAGGCGGGTATGTTCCCGCTGCACGCATGGCTGCCGACGGCACATCCGGTTGCGCCTTCTCCAGCTTCCGCTGTGCTTTCCGGTATTATTACGAAGGGCGGTATCATTGCCATCATTCGTGTGACCTATTACCTGTTTGGCGTGGATTTTTTGCGCGGTACATGGGCGCAGACAGCACTGCTGGTACTTTCTGTTTTGACGATTTTCATGGGCTCTATGCTTGCCTATAAGGAAAAACTCTTAAAGAAGCGGCTGGCATATTCCACGATTTCCAATGTATCCTATGTGATTTTTGGATTGATGCTGATGTGTCCTGTTGGGTTTATGGGTGCATTATTGCAGGTAGCATTTCATGCTATTGCGAAGAATATTCTGTTCCTTTGCGCAGGCGCGATTATCTATCAAACACAGAAAACCTATGTTTCTGAGCTCAAGGGCATAGGCAAGGAAATACCGATTGTTATGTGGACCTTTGCTTTGGCATCCCTTTCCTTGATTGGGATTCCGCCGATGAGCGGCTTTGTCAGCAAGTGGTATCTGGCACAGGGCGGTCTGCTGCCGCAGTCGGGCGTTTTAGGGCTCGTCGGTGTGGCTGTGCTGATGGTCAGCGCACTTTTGACGGCGGGATATTTGATGAGCATTGTTGTGGATGGATTCTTTCCCGGCAAGGATTTTGATTCTGTATCCTTGCGGAAGAAGGAACCGAATTATCTGATGACGGTACCATTAGTGCTGCTGAGCATTGCGGTGGTTGGCTTTGGCATCTTGCCGGAGCCGTTGATGCAGGCAATCGGCAGTATCAGCGGAATGATTTTCTAGGGGAAAGGGAGGAAACATTATGAACGCACTTGCGATATTGTTACCGGTAGTCTTTCCAATCATTGCGGGCGCCTGCCTGCTGCCGGTAAAATTTCCTGACAGAAAGGCAAGGCAGAGAGTGGTTTTGTCGATTATTGCATTGAATGCGATTTTTGCATTGTATGCCATTTTTCTTGTGGATGGTTCTGCTGTAACGCTGTTTCGATTCAGTAGCAGATTGTCCTTGGCCTTGCATATTGACGGGTTATCCAAGATTTTTGGTACGATGGTATCTCTGCTTTGGGTGCCTACGACGATTTATGCATTTGAATACATGACCCACGAGGGACACGAGGACAGATTTTTTGCATTCTTTACTATGTCCTTTGGAGTGGTGGTTGGCATTGCATTTGCGGCAAACTTCCTGACCATGTATTTGTTCTACGAATTTTTGACATTGGTTACGCTACCGATTGTAATGCATCAATTTGACAATAAGGCGCGTCATGCCGGAAAAACATACGTGCTTTATATGATGTTTGGTGCATCTCTGGCATTTATCGGCTTTGTTTTCATTGTTTTTTATGGGACAACGACAGATTTTGTTTACGGCGGTGTTTTGAATCCGGAGTTGATTGCAGGGAATGAACAAATGTTGCGGCTGGTATTTGTGCTGGCGTTCTTCGGTTTCGGTGTAAAAGCGGCGATTTTTCCGTTTTATCGCTGGTTGCCGAAGGCATCTGTGGCACCGACACCCGTAACTGCCCTGCTGCACGCCGTTGCGGTCGTAAAATCCGGTGTTTTTGCCATCATTCGTTTGACGTATTACGCATTTGGCACGGAATTTTTGATTGGGACATGGGCACAGTATGTGATGCTGATTGCGGCTTCGATTACAATCGTATTCGGCTCGACCGTTGCGCTGCGGACACCGCACATTAAGAGAAGATTTGCCTACTCGACGATTTCCAATCTGTCTTATATTATTTTCGGTGTTGCGATTATGACGCCGGTCGGCTTAGCGGCAGGACTCTTGCACATGATTTATCATGCGGTTCTTAAAATCACACTGTTCTTTACTGCCGGTGCGATTTTATACAAGACGCACAGAGAATATCTCTATGAAGTGGAGGGCTTCGGCAAGCTGATGCCGATTACCTTTGCAACGATGGCGATTACGGGGATTGGGCTGGTTGGCGTGCCACCCTTTGCGGGTTTCCACAGTAAATGGGCATTGGCAACAGCGGCAACCGCAAGCGGGAATCCGGTTGCCTATATCGGGATTGTTGCATTGATTCTTTCGGCACTCCTGACGGCACTGTATATTTTTTCTATCATCATTCGGGCATATTTCCCGAGGGAGAAGGAATATCCGGCGGGCTATTACGACCATGTAGCCGACCCGAACGGGTATATGACAATACCTTTAATTATTCTGGCGGCTGTTTCGATTTTGATGGGGCTGATGCCGGCAACACTGCTGGGCATTATGAATGATGCGATTATGGGCGTACTGTAAAGGAGGGGAGAAAGCATGGAAGCTATGACAACAAGCATGATTTTACCGTTTTTGGTGTTTTTCCCCTTTCTCGGCGCGGTAATTGGCTACATCATCGGGCGCAGCAGCGAGGGTACAAGGGACATTTGGTGTTGGATTTTAGCCACGGTGGTTTTCATTGCGAGTCTGATGCTGATTGGGAAGGAAACGACTTATAGTCTGCGCGGCTTCTGCGGCTTGGGACTGAGCTTTGCGGCGGATGGCTTCGGCGTAATTCTTGCCGTGCTGACGGGCGCAATCTGGCTGATTACAACGCTGTTTTCCAAGGAATACATGGCGGCGGAGCGGAACGGGAATCGCTATTATTTCTTCGTGTTCCTGACGCTGGGGGCGACGATGGGGATTTTCCTTTCTGCCGATTTGTTTACGACATTTATTTTCTTTGAAATGATGTCCTTTACCTCTTTCGTACTGGTGATACAAGATGAGGAGACATTTACCGTTCGTTCCGCAAAAACCTACCTTGCGGTAGCGGTGATTGGCGGTCTGGTGACGCTGATGGGACTGTTTATGATGTATCAGAGGGCGGGTACGCTGAACATGGCAGAGCTGACGGCGTTTATGCAGATGCAGGAAAGCCCTGCGGATTTCTATGCCATCGGCGGTTTGATTCTGTTTGGCTTTGCGGCAAAGGCAGGATTATTTCCGCTACATATCTGGTTGCCGAATGCGTATACCGTTGCACCGGCACCCTCCAGCGCTCTCTTAAGCTGCCTTTTGACAAAAACAGGCGTATTCGGTACGATTGTTGTGAGCTGCAAGCTCTTCCTGCATGATGCGGCATGGGGGCAGTTCATTCTGATTCTCGGTATCATCACGATGGTGCTTGGCGCGGTTCTGGCGGTATTCTCCGTCAATTTGAAGCGCACACTGGCCTGTTCCTCCATGTCCCAGATCGGCTTTATCATCATTGCCATCGGGATGCAGGGACTTCTGGGCGAGCATAATGCATTGGCGGCAAGCGGCACACTGTTGCATTTTCTGAATCATTCTCTGTTTAAGCTGCTGCTGTTTATTGGCGCGGGCGTGATTTTCATGAACCTGAGAGAACTGAATTTGAATAAGATTCGCGGCTACGGCAAGGATAAGCCTCTGTTAAAGCTGATTTTCCTCATGCCGATTCTGGGTATCGGCGGTATTCCTCTGTGGAACGGCTATATTTCAAAAACGCTGATTCACGAAAGCATGGTGGAATATATTGAGGTGCTGAAGGGAGCGGGGCAGTCCATCGCCTTCATGAAGGGCGCGGAAATTCTGTTTCTGCTCTCCGGCGGGTTGACCTTGGCATATATGGCGAAGATTTTTGTATGTATCTTCATTGAGGATAACCCGTACGGCACACCTAAGCCTGTGAAAAACGGGCCTTATATCAGTAAGCTGATGGCTGTGGTTCTGGGCGCGCTTGCGATTTGCCTACCTATTTTGGGTATCTTCCCCCACCGGACACAGGAGGTTCTGGCGGCAATGGGTGTGCCTTTCATGAACGCGCATACTCCCGACCATGCAGTGCATTATTTCGCATGGGTCAACCTCAAGGGAGCGGTGATTTCCATTTGTGTGGGAATTGTGGTCTATTTCCTGTTCATCCGCAGGGTGCTGATACGGCAGGATGCAAACGGCAACCCGGTTTATGTGGACTGCTGGCCCGAATGGTGCAATTTGGAGGACAGGGTGTACCGTCCAATTCTCTTGACGATTCTGCCCTACGTTGGCGGCTTTTTTGCCCGCATTGCAGGGAATTTGATGGATACAATCATTTCTCTTTTGCGTATCTTTATTTTCAATAATGACAATGGGCGCGTGGTTCCGCCGGAGGATAAGTATTTCTCGGCTTATACGGATTATGAAAATGACCACGAAATGTATCGCGAAGGGTTTGCACAAAGCTTGCTTTTGATTGGGCTGGGCTTAACCATTGCCGTAATTTATATTATTATTTGATGAACGGTTCGAGACGCCTCTGTTTTTACAGAGGCTTTTTTCTATGTGCGAAAAAAGGAATAGAAAGCGCACTCTTGCGCCATACTACGGAAAAAGAAGGAAAAAGCGAAGGGAGAGAACAAAGCATGGATTTTAAGCAGAGCGAAACAAAGAAAAACTTGATGCGTGCCTTTGCGGGGGAGAGCCAGGCGAGAAACCGTTATACCTTTGCGGCAGCGCAGGCGAAGCAACAGAAATTACAGGTGGTGGAGATGGTTTTGCAATTCACCGCAAATCAGGAGAGGGCGCACGCAGAGGTATTTTATAACCACTTGAAGGAGCTTTCGGGAGAGACGGTTCACATTGAGGGCGGCTATCCGGTGGATCTTTATGAATCGGTGGTGGATTTACTGCGGGCGGCAGAGCATAACGAATATGAGGAGGGGGACAGTGTTTATCAAGCCTTTGGGGAGCAGGCGCTGGCGGAGGGCTTTCCGGAGGTTGCCGCGTCCTTTCATCACATCGCGAAAATCGAAAAAACACATGGGGCGCGCTTTGGAGAATTGGCAAAGCTTTTGGAGGAAAATCGCTTATTTATCAGTGATGTGGAATGTAAATGGATGTGCCTGAATTGCGGGTTTATTTACGAGGGGGCAGAGGCACCGCAGAAATGCCCCACCTGCAAGCATGACAGGGGGTTCTTTATTCGATTGGCATTGGCGCCGTATACCGCGGAGACATAAGCGGAACAAGATTGCAAAAAAACCTTATATGGTATTTGCAGAGATACAACGGAGAGGGTTTAAGCGGAACAAAAAAAGCAGGAGAAGACGATAAAACAAAGTTTTCTCCTGCTTTTTTATTTTGCGTCGGCGGTGCTTTTGAGGAGGAATTGCAGAGAGCAGATACGGCATGATATTTTATTTTTGGCGGATAGGGGATCCTATTCGCTATTTTTTTTTCAGTGTTAAGGAAGACGACAGGAGGTAGAAGAATGGACGAATTACAAGATTTTGGGGAGTATTTACGGGAAAGCGAGAAGAGCGCCGCAACAATCGAAAAGTATCTGCGCGATGCGCGGGGCTTTCTCGATTGGCTGGACGAACGGGAGCTTACCAAGGAGGAGGTGCTTTGCTACAAGGAGCAGCTGCGCGGCGAATACCGGGTGACCAGCATCAACGCCAAGCTGGCGGGAATCAACAGCTATTTGAGGTTCATCGGACGTGTGGACTGCCGTGTGAAGCCGATGCGGGTACAGCGAAGCTTATTCTCGGACGAGAGCCGTGAGCTGACGCAGGAGGAGTACATCCGTCTGCTCCGCGCGGCGGGGAAAAGAAAAATTTTCTATATTATGCAGGTAATCTGCGGGACGGGAATTCGCGTTTCGGAATTGCGGTACATCACGGCGGAAGCGGTACGGGAGGGGCGCGCGGCGGTGTGGAACAAGGGAAAGGTACGCGTGATTTTTATACCGGAGGCGCTACGGAAGCTTTTGCTATCATATATGAAAAAACACGGTATTTCCAGCGGGAGCATTTTTTTGACGAAACACAAAAAGCCATTTGACCGCAACGCGGTTTGGCGGGAGATGAAATCGCTATGCGAAAAGGCGCAGGTGGACGAGCAGAAGGTATTTCCGCACGCGCTACGACACTTATTCGCGCGGGTATTCTACTCAGTGGAGAAGGATCTCTTGCGGCTGGCGGATATTCTCGGGCACGCAAGCATTAACACGACGCGTATTTACACGATGGAATCCGGCAAGCAGCATATTAAGATACTTGAGGAGGTTAACCAAAAATTGCGTGCAACAGAATGTTGATTCTGTTGCATTCTGATAGCAGACCTACGTTAATATGTAGCTATTCTAGCAAAAAAAGGCAAACATTACAACGCTTATTTCGATAAAAAAATGAAAAAAATGCCAAAATGTGAATGAAACCAAGCCGAGAGCGGCCTTTTTTCCCTCTCGGCTTGGTTTTTGTACCCATTTTTCGCGTTTTTTTGTCGTTTTTTTTAGAAAAATGCAACAGAATCAACATTCTGTTTACTGACCGGAGAAGGGAGGTAGATTACTATGCGAAAACGGAGAAGAAATATTCTCTCGTGGAAGGGGCCACCTATGAGCAGAGAGTACATAACAGATTTTATCAAGGATAGGAGTGAAGCGAAAATATGAGGAAGAGGTATATATTATCATGGCTACTCACGCTTGCCATGATTTTCTCCGTGCTGCCGACGGCGGCACTGGCAGAGGCTGACTCGATTACAACAGTAATCGCGGAGAGCCTGACCGGAGGAGAGAACGAAACCTCGTCGACAGAGGGTGAGACGACCCAGACGGAGGGCGAGACCCAGACAGAGGGCGAGACCCAGACAGAGGGCGAGACGACCCAGA
>CAVHYX010000036.1:0-100301 GCA_963640305.1 Sodaliphilus sp.
GTCACCAGCGTCAGATTTTGAGTCTGATGCGTCTGCCAGTTCCGCCACAGCCGCAGAATAGCTACTTCGTTATAATAGCATATCGGCGAGGAGAATGCAAGAGAATTTTTCTAAAAAAGGATAATTTCTTTTGGCGATGCGAATAGGGGCGGGGAGCGGCAAGAAAAACGCAACAGAATACTGATTCTGTTGCAATTTTTTTGTAGCAAACAGATGCTCCTTTTGAAGTGGCTGTACCACGAGTATGAGAGCCTGTGAAAAAATCTCTGTAAAATCATAACTAGCAAGGCCTTCTATGATAGAATAAAAATATCATAGGAGGCCTTTACTTATGGCAAAAAGAAAAAGAATGTCCGAGGGTAAGAAAAACATCATTGCAGCACTCCTGCAGGAATACGATATCCAATCGGCAGAGGATATCCAGGACACCCTCAAAGATCTGCTGGGTGACACTATCAAAGAAATGATGGAAGCTGAAATGGACGATCATTTAGGTTATGAATCCTATGAACGTTCCGACAACCCTAACTCTAGAAATGGATACAAACAAAAACAGATCCGCAGTAAATACGGCGAAACTACACTTAGTGTACCACAAGATCGTGGCAGTACATTTGAATCAAAAATCGTAAAGAAGCGTCAGAAAGATATTTCTGCCATTGATGACAAGATCATTTCCATGTATGCCAAAGGAATGACTACACCGTGGAGAACGATGTAGAGACTTGGACCGATTTGAAGTAAGAACGGAAAAAATGAAATAGAGAAATAAAAAAAGGGGATGGTAACGTCCCTTTTTTTGTTGTTATGTGAAAAAACAGTAAGAAAAAAAATATAAAACATGATAGTTTTATTGCTAAAACTTTTCGATATGTGTATTTTGTATGATAAATTATATTGTATCATGCATATTATGTCCGTGGAAAAGGTCGGTTGCAGACGAACGATTGCTGCATTGCATCCTGCTCCGTTTCTTTGTGCTACATCTCTTTACATCGCAAAACATTTCTCAAAAAAATGCAAAAACACTTGACTGAAAGTGTGCTTTAAGTTGTAGAGTATACATGAATTTCAAAAATATGATAAGAGGAGGCTTTGTATATGAAATGGGAGACAAAAGATGCATTTGAAGAAAAGAATATGTTTGGAATCGGGGTGCCGAATACAGCATATACACAGTATTTTATCGGGGATTCTTTCTTAAATCCACTAACAGAGCCAACAGGCGCTTTGTTTGCGGCAAATGTGACCTTTGCGCCCGGTTGTCGCAACAACCGGCATATCCACCATGCTACAAATGGCGGCGGACAGCTTTTGCTCTGCACAGCGGGTGAAGGCTGGTATCAGGAGGAGGGAAAGGTGGCGGTTAGTCTGAAGGAAGGCAGTGTTGTGATGATTCCTGCCAACGTTAAGCATTGGCACGGAGCGAAAAAGGATAGCTGGTTTAGCCACATTGCCATTGAAATTCCCGGTGAGGGATGCAGTAACGAATGGTGTGAGCCTGTATCTGATGAAGAATACGCAAAGCTATAAGGGGAGGCGGTAAAAATGGCAATCAAACAAACGGCAGGCAGAGATGCTCTTGGCAAATTTGCTCCAAAATTTGCGGAGCTAAACGATGATGTATTGTTCGGTGAGGTTTGGAGCAGGGAGAATCGGCTTTCCCTTCGTGACCGCTCGTTTGTAACAGTGGTTGCGTTGATGGCACAAGGGCTGACAGACGAGAGCTTTCGCTATCATTTAATCACGGCAAAGAAAAACGGCATTACCGGAGAGGAAATTGCGGAAATTGTGACGCACGCCGCATTTTATTGCGGCTGGCCGAAGGCATGGGCGGTCTTCCGCATGGCAAAAGAGATTTGGCAGGGGTCAGACGAAAAATGACAAAAGACACAGCACAGCCTTTGTTGTGTCTCAATCAGAAAACATGAAGACAATGAAATAGCTGAAAGCCTGTGTATACAAGGAAGTTCTACGAGAGCCTCCTTTGATAAATGGAAGGTTTTTCTCGTTGTCACCCGAAAATCGTTCACACCTTCCTTCCATTCCCCGCAAACGGGAGGAAAGCCTGCTACAAAGCAGTCGGTCGAGGGGAACTGAAACAGTAGACTGTCGCATTTCGGAATTCAAGTTTTCTGGTTCGGGACGCAGCTTTTGCTGTGCTATTTTTTGAAAATTTATCTGATTTCATTTTCTTTTCGGGGTGGGCGAGGTCCTTCATATTGGTAGTAGTCCGTTTTGATGCGCCCGTTAAACAGTTTTCGCTTTCGATCCGCTTTTCTGCCGAACAGGGATTCGAAATATTCCATGGAGGTGATGATATAGGTAGACCATGTAGGGTCTGTTTTCATGGTGGCGCCAAGGGCGCGATACATATTTTCTACATCCTTTAATTCTCCGATGCGCTCCCCATAGGGCGGATTGGAAATCAAAACGCCGTATTTCCCTGGCAATATAATCTCCTGCGAGGGCTTTATCTCAAAGGTGATGCAATCATCCACGCCGGCAAGCACCGCATTGGCTTTTGCCGTTTCGATTGCATTTGCATCAATATCGCTGCCATAAATTTGGGGCATAACATCATAATTAATCGCCTGATATGCTTCCTTTCTTGCCTGCTTCCAGCGCTCCTTACCGATGCGCTCCCATTCCTCGGAGGCGAATTTGCGATTTAGACCGGGTGCGATATTGCGCGCAAGCATAGCCGCCTCAATGGGAATCGTCCCAGAGCCGCAGAAGGGATCCAAGAGGATGCGCTCCTTGCGCCAGAAGCTCAGCTGCACCATGGCGGACGCAAGGGATTCCTTGAGCGGGGCATCCAATGCGTTTGCGCGGTAGCCGCGCATATGTAACCCGCTGCCGCTGGTATCAACCGCCAATGTAACCACATCCTTGAGGATGCTGACTTGGATGGTATAGGAGGCGCCGGTTTCATCAAACCAATCCGTTTTATATTTTTCCTTCAGCTTTTCCACCACCGCTTTTTTTACAATTGCCTGACAATCCGAAACACTGAAGAGGGTGGATTTGACGGATTTCCCGACAACGGTAAATTTCCCGTCCTCCGGAATCCAATCGCCCCAAGGCAAAGCCTTTGTTTGGTCGAACAGCTCTGTAAAGGTCACCGCAGAGAAGCTACCCATTTTTACCCAAATACGACCGGCACAGCGTAACCAAAGATTCGCCTTTACAATATCGGATTCATCCCCTGTAAATGCGACCTTGCCGTCCGAGGTTTGGATATTTTGAAAACCTAGAGCCTGACATTCTCTTTTTACTACGGCTTCTAAGCCGAAGGTGGTTGTTGCAATCAAATGAATACACATATCTCTTTTTCCATCCTTTTTCATCAACTATCTGCTGTTTTCCAAAAACAGTTTATCATTTTTGCGAAAAAAAAGGAAGGAAATTTCAGAGTTTTTGCGGGGCGTGCTATGTAAAATTCGTCACAACCACTTGAAGAAACCCCCAAAAAAGGGTATCATGAAAAGGCTTGGAAAATTATTGATTGAAGTGAGGAAATTTATGTATCGAATATTAAAAAAATCCGGCAGAGCGAAACGAGCGGAATTTCATACGCCGCATGGCGTGATTCAGACGCCGGTGTTTATGAATGTGGGCACAGCCGGAGCAATCAAGGGCGCGGTCTCTACGGAGGATTTGGAGCAGGTGAAATGTCAGGTGGAGCTTTCCAATACCTATCATTTGCATCTGCGCCCGGGAGACAAGCTAATCAAGGAGATGGGCGGACTGCACCGATTTATGGTTTGGGATAAACCGATTTTGACGGATTCCGGCGGATTTCAGGTGTTCTCTCTCGGACTTTTGCGAAAAATCAAGGAGGAGGGCGTTTATTTCAGCTCCCATATTGACGGCAGAAAGATTTTTATGGGACCGGAGGAAAGTATGCAGATTCAATCCAATCTGGGTTCTACGATTGCAATGGCATTTGATGAGTGTATCGGACTACCGGCGGAGCGCCCTTATGTGGAGGATTCCGTTGCAAGAACGACCCGATGGCTTGCGCGCTGCAAGAAGGAAATGCAGCGATTAAATCAGCTGGAGGATACCATAAATCCACGGCAAATGCTGTTTGGTATCAATCAGGGGGCAACCTACGAGGATATTCGCATCGAGCATGCAAAGAGAATTTCTGAAATGGATTTGGACGGTTACGCCATTGGCGGGCTTGCCGTTGGCGAAACTCATGCGGAAATGTATCATATTCTGGATGAGGTTGTGCCGTATTTGCCGGAGAATAAGCCTACCTATTTGATGGGTGTTGGAACGCCGGAAAACATTCTCGAATCGGTAGAGCGCGGGGTGGATTTTTTTGACTGTGTACTGCCGGCAAGAAACGGCAGGCACGCCCATGTGTATACAAACCAAGGTAAGCGAAATCTCTTGAATGCGAAATATGAAAGGGACGATACGCCGATTGACGCTGACTGCCATTGTCCTGCTTGCAGAAGGTATACGAGGGCGTATATCCGCCATCTGTTTAAGGCAAAGGAGATGCTTGCCATGCGCCTCTGTGTGCTGCATAATTTATATTTTTTCAACAGCATGATGGAGGAAGTCAGACAAGCCATTGAGGAGGATCGCTTTGCCGCATATAAAAAAGAAAAGCTGAAGGGCTTTCGGCAAATGCAGTAAAAATAAAGAAGCCTGAGTAAGCAAGATTTACTCAGACTTCTTTATTTTTATTTCAGATGGATGTGCATATATTCCTCTCGTATTTCCGCAGGAACCAGACTGCCGCCGGTTGCCCAAGGGATATGCGTTGCATTTGCCATTTTATCCTCCAGACCCATTTTCTTGATATAGGTCTGCACCTTTTCATCCTTCAGCATGACAGAACCCCAGAAGGAAGCACAAGCAGAAGGCTCGATGAAGATGCTTTCTGTTTCCACCAGAGCACGCATCAAATCATAGATACGGTAGTCCTCCAAGGACATTTCACCCGCCAGCAAATGCTGCATTACGCCACCGACAAAGCCGGAGGCACGACCCACTGCCAAGCCATCTGCGTGCGTTTGACCGGAAAGACCGAAATCCTTAACGCAAACCTTGTTTTGCAGTCCGGATGCCATACCGACCAGCATACAGGGAGCTTGTGTGGGCTCGGTAAAGAAGATATGCACGGCATCACCGAACAGCTTCTTGAAGCCGAACGCAACGCCGCCGGGTGCGCCACCCACACCGCAGGGGATATACACGAACAGGGGATGGTCTGCATCCACGATGATATTCTTTTCTTGAAACTGCTTTATGATACGCTTTGCGGCAACGGCATAGCCTAAAAACAGTGTAACGGAATTTTCATCATCAACGAAATAGCTGTTGGGGTCTGCATCGGAATTTTTACGCCCAACCTCAACCGCCTTACTGTAGTCATCGGCATACTCCACAACCTCCGCGCCTCTTTGGCGAAGGAGGTCTTTTTTCCACTGCTTTGCATCGGCAGACATATGCACGATTACATGGAAGCCCAAGGCTGCACTCATAATGCCGATCGACATACCCAAATTGCCTGTGGAGCCAACCTGAATCTTGAATTGGCTGAAAAAATTGCGGAATACATCGGAGGCGAATACGCTGTAATC
Organism: Sodaliphilus sp.; assembly: GCA_963640305.1. Classification (GTDB taxonomy): domain Bacteria; phylum Bacillota; class Clostridia; order Lachnospirales; family Anaerotignaceae; genus Anaerotignum_A. The sequence continues at coordinate 5,607 of CAVHYX010000036.1, forward strand.
ATCGTCCTCCTTGAGCATACCGTGCGCCAAGGCCAAATCCTCCGCGTGCTTCAGTACCTCATAGATACCGCCTCTTGCCTTAACTGAGCCGGAAATTGCAAGATGGCTATCCTGCTTTAAGAACATTTTGCCAGGAATTTTTGTATCATAAAGCTCCTCCAGCTTTTTCTGCATATTGGGGATATAGGTCAGCGGCGATTCAATCAAGCCGTTCGTCGGTATGGTTTCGGGAAATTTTTTCATCAGGAAGGGAGCAAAGCGTGCCAATCTTGCTTCCGCATCATCAATATCTGCCATTGTGATATTGATTTTTGCCATAGCATCCTCTGTCTTTTCCAATTCATCGTTGATCCAGACCACTTCCTTGCCTGCCGCTACCTCTTTCAGCAGCTCGGCGTTTTTACATTTTGCGAAAAGCTCTTGATTCATACAAAAACCTCCTTAAAAATATCGGATTCATCTATTCGTTTTCTTTCCTTATATTAGCACAGCGGAAAGGGAGCTGCAAGGAAAATGTATCCATTGCAAAACAAGGGATTGGATATGGGATAAAGAGATTGACAGAAAAAGTTGTAGCTTGTAGAATAAAAGGACAGATGAGAAGTTTTTATACAACTAAATAAGGAGAAGGAGGTTTTTTATGGAAAGAGTGAGACAATTTTTTTCCGCAGTTCTGGCAGGTATGCTGATTGGCATGGGGGGCACGGTGTATCTGTCTCAGGAAAATCCTGTGGTCGGCAGCTTTCTGTTTGCCATTGGTTTATTTACCATCGTGGTGTTCCAGTTGCATCTGTTCACAGGGAAGGTTGGGTATACGCCCTTCAACAAGCCGATTTATCTCATTGAACTTGTTGTCACTTGGTTGGGGAACTTGGTTGGCACATGGATTACGGCGACGATGGTACAAAACAGCCGTATTTATGCGGGAATGGCGGAACGAGTAGCGGGAATGGCAGAGGTAAAGCTTTCGGATGATTTTACGAGTATTTTTCTGCTTGCGGTTTTCTGCGGTATGCTGATGTTTATCGCAGTGGATTGCTTTCGTAATGTGCAGGGCTCGACTCTGCGGTTTATCGGTGTATTTGTTCCTGTTATGGTGTTTATCCTGAGCGGCTTTGAGCACGTGATTGCAAATATGTTTTATTTCAGTTTAGCAGGCGCGTGGAGCGCACATTGCTTCGCGGCGATTTTAGTTATGACACTTGGAAATGCCGTTGGTGGCATGTTAATTCCGATATATTTGAAGGTATTTCGGCAAAGATAAAAAATAGGGAGGGGCGAAGAGTGGAACACACCTAAGCCGCCCCTTTCTTTATTTAGAGGTGAAGTATGGAGGATTTAAGGGAAATTATTGAGCCGCTGATTCGGTGGTTTCGTGAAAGCAAAAGAGATTTGCCCTGGCGGCGGACGAAAAACCCTTATGCCATCTGGGTTTCGGAGATTATGCTCCAGCAGACAAGGGTAGAGGCGGTAAAGCCGTATTATGAGCGTTTTTTGCAGACCTTGCCGACCGTAAAGGCTCTGGCTGATGCGGATGAAGAAGTGATTTTGAAGCTATGGGAGGGGCTGGGGTATTATAGTCGTGTGCGAAATATGCAGCAGGCAGCTGTACAGATTATGGAGGAATACGACGGTCAATTTCCTGCGAATCAAAAGGATTTGCTTTCGCTCAAGGGCATTGGACCTTATACGGCTGGGGCAATCGGCTCGATTGCGTTTGGTCTGCCGATTCCTGCTGTGGATGGAAATGTTTTGCGTGTGATGTCCCGCATTACGGCAGAGGCCGCGGATATTTCCTTGCAGGCAACAAAAAAAGATTGGGAGGAGCGTCTTTCGGAAATAATGCCGGTGGCTTGTCCGGGAGATTTGAATCAGGCTTTGATGGAGCTGGGGGCGTTGGTTTGCCTGCCGAACGGCACGCCGAAATGTGATATTTGCCCTTTGCGGGCGGATTGTATGGCATATCGTAAAAATCAAACTGCGGTTTATCCGATGAAAGCAGCGAAAAAACCGAGAATGCAAGAATTTTTGTCGGTATTTTTTTGCGTGGACGGTGATAAAATCGCCATCGGCAAGCGTTCCGAAAACGGGTTACTTTCCGGTCTCTGGGAATTACCGAACGGTTCATGCGAGACTGCGCCACCGGTTTACTTACAGGAAATCGGGATATTGCAGGCGGAAATATCCCCAATGAAGGGTCAAAGGCATATCTTCACCCATGTAGAATGGCACATGGATTGCTATTTTGTCAGGGTGCTTCAAAAAATACCCTCTGATTTGCTTTGGTTGACAAAAGAGGAGACAGAAAAGTATGCCTTGCCGTCGGCTTTCAAAAAAATTTATCTGGAGGGAATACAACGGATGGAATGTGCGGCGCAGGATATGAAACGCGAGTGAATTTGATAAAATTTATTTTCAAATAATAATAATTATTGATTGTTTTTTCCGGATATATGGGGTAAAATAGAAATGAGCTCTAAGACCTTGAGGCTTTGCTCCAACCCTTACGAGGGAGTCACCCCCTCGACCTGATATGGCAGAGCCATATGCACGCTTCTGCCATCTGGTAAAAATATAGGAATTATATGTATTGCAAAAGCAAATCTTTGCTTTTGCAAATGGGGGTCAAGGGGTATCATACCCCTTGTAGGAGGTTGAGGTACACGCCACCGAACAGATGCGGCAGTTGCCCGAAGGGCAAGGTTTGCGAAGCAAAGTCTGCTTGACCAAGAATTCTCAAGGTTTTTGGTTATAAGGCGGTTATAAGGCAGTTATAAGGCATCAGAGGGGAGGGACAGAGATGAAAACGGTCAGAGTGGCAAAGGAGACGGATCGGGAAGCATTTTACAGGCTTTGGAAAATTTGCTTCGGCGACAGCGATTCCTTTTGTGATTGGTTTTTTGCAAACCGTTTTGCTCCTGATTATTCGGTTGTATTGGAGAAGGACGGAGAGATTGTCAGTTGTATGCAGGCGTTTCCCTATAAGCTTTGGATACGGGGGAGAGCAGTGCAGGGAGCAATGCTCTGCGGCGTTTCTACTCATCCAGACCATAGAAAAAAGGGATATATGCGGCAGGTTTTTACCTATGCAGTGAATCATTTGCGACAAAAGGGCTGCATAGTTTTACCGCATACGCCGGCGGTGCTGTCTGAATATTTCCCGTTTGGGCATTTTCCGGTGGCGGATGCGGCGTATTTGGAATATGCCTGCGTACCGCCGACGAAGGAGGTCTGTGGGATACGGCGAGAGGAGAAGGATTGGGACAGGCTGTTTTTACTTTATGAACGAGTTGCAAAACAATATAGCGGTATGATTTTGCGTACCAAGGATGATTTTCTTCTCAAGGTTGCCGATTATCTAGCGGATGGCGGGGAATGTCTCGTATATACGGTGCATAACGAAATTAAGGGGTATGCGTTTTACTATCGAACGGAAAAAGAGATGATTTGTCCCGAGGTCTTGGCAGAGGAGTGGGCGTACCCCACGTTGTTGCGCGGACTTTTGCATCAGGCGGATGGCTTGTCCTTTTCTGCAAAGCTTCCGCCGGAAACAGAGCTTCCTGTACTCCGTAAACGGCAAAGGGGCGTGATGGGACTTTGCGATGCGTCTGCATTGCTGCGATCACTGCAGTTAGAGATTCCCTATGCCTTTCGCCTCACGGATACGGTGGTTTCGCAAAATAACGGTGTATTTGATTTTCGTGGGCAGTTCTCTGCCGAACAACCTGTTTTTGAAATTTCCGCAGGGCATCTGATGCAGGCTTTGGTCGGATACCGCACCTTGTCGGAGTGCAGCGGGGAAATCAAAATATTTGAGGAAGAACATTTTCGGCAAATAGACGCATTTTTGCCGAAGCAACATTGTTATATTATAGATGAATATTAAAAAATGGAGGCTATTTTTATGCCGGATTGCTTGGAATATGAAAAGAAGACAACAGGAGAAAAAATGAAGGAAGGAAGCGATGGGGCGGACACGTTGGTTTTTCGCCCCTTTGCATTGGAAGACAAAGGACGCATTGACGCATATACAAAGCCCTGGAATTTGGGCTGCTCGGATCTTTCTTTTGCTAACCTCTTTATTTGGGGGGCAGACGGGAAGATGCAATACGCAGAAAAGGATAATGTTTTATATATCAAGTTGGACTTTGCGGGCGTACCGATGTTTCTTTGGGCGCCCATCCCGAAATATGGTGCGGCGGTGGATTACCGCAAGGCTGTTTCTATCGGCATTGATTATATGAGAAAAAACGGCACAGAGCCAACCTTTCGCTCGGTTTGGGCACCCTTTCGGGAGAAAATACTTGCAGCCTGCCCGGAGCTTTTTTCCGTACCGACAGATATTGCTTGGGATTATGTTTATACAAGAGAAAGCTTAGCGACGCTGCGAGGGAAAAAGCTTCACGGAAAACGCAATCATATCAATAAATTTTTATCGCAATATCCCGATTATGAATATAAAAAGCTGGATGCTGCGATGGTGCCGGACTGCATTGCGTTATATGACAAATGGACGGACGAGAAGGAGATTGCCGTTTCTGTTTCCATGCGGGATGAGAGGAAATCCGTTGTACTGGCGCTGCAAAATATGGATGCCTTGGAGCTGACAGGCGGTACAATTTTTATCGACGGGAAGTTATGTGCTTTTACGGTGGGAGAGCGGCTACATCCGCAGATGCAGCTTATTCATATTGAAAAGGGCGATACGGCGTATGACGGGATTTTTCCGATGATCAATCAGCAGTATGTGCTGCACGAATGTCAGGAGGTTTCGCTGATCAATCGCGAAGAGGACATGGGAATCGCGGGGATGCGGCAGGCGAAGCGCTCCTATCAGCCTGTAACCATGATTGAAAAATATTTAATCAGCACCAGAGATTTATCGGAGGAGAAGGGCATCTGGGGCGAGGAGAACGAGGAATAAGCCGGCGTTTTTTTGATTTTTCCGGAAGGATAGAAAAATAATTTTTTCTTTATTTATGGTTGACAAAAGCTTTTTTCTAATTTATAATAATTATCAAGTAAGAATAATTTATACTTCAAGAGAGAAACAGCTAAGGAGGAAAAAAGCGATGAAAAAATTTGTATGTTCTGTATGTGGTTATGTTCATGTTGGTGATTCTGCACCTGCGGAATGTCCTGTTTGTCATGTTGGCGCAGATAAGTTTGTAGAGCAGAAGGACGGCGAAATGGAATGGGCTGCTGAGCACGTGGTAGGCGTTGCGCAGGGTGCAAGCGAGGACATCATGGCCGATCTGAGAGCAAACTTTGAGGGCGAATGTACCGAGGTTGGTATGTATCTGGCGATGGCAAGAGTGGCGCATAGAGAGGGCTATCCCGAAATCGGTTTGTACTGGGAGAAGGCTGCTTTCGAAGAAGCGGAGCACGCTGCGAAATTTGCCGAGCTTTTGGGCGAGGTGGTAACAGATTCCACAAAGAAAAATCTGGAGCTGAGAATTGATGCGGAAAACGGTGCAACTGCGGGGAAATTTGATCTAGCTAAGAGAGCAAAGGCTGCAAATTTAGATGCAATTCATGATACGGTACACGAGATGGCGCGTGACGAGGCAAGACACGGCAAGGCCTTCTTGGGTCTGTACAACAGATATTTCAAATAATTGGAACGAAAAAACAGAGGGCGGGAGAAATCCCGTCCTTTTTGTGATATAATGAATTGCGAAGGTTACAAAAACTTTAACCGGACATCTTGGAAGCATATGCGTAAAAAAGGAGGCAGACAAGATTGAAGAAGGTATTGTTTGTGGATTGCTGTGTGAGCGGAGAAAAGTCCCGCACTAGGTCATTGTCTGATTTTTTTATCGGAAAATTGGAGAAAACAGGCAGATACGAAATAGACCGGCTGCATCTTGCAAAGGAGAGATTGACCTATCTTTCCGAGGAAGGCCTTGTGGAAAGAAATATCCTCTTGGCTGAGAATAGGTTGAATCACCCTAGCTTTCGCTATGCGCGGCAATTTGCAGCGGCAGATAAAATTATTATCGCTGCACCCTTTTGGGACTTGAGCTTTCCCGCACTCTTGAAGATATATATTGAAAATATTTGCGTGAGGGGCATTACCTTTCATGCGAACGAAACAGGTTTGCAAGGGCTTTGCAAGGCAGACCGTATGCTTTATTTGACAACCAGAGGCGGCATTTATACAGATTCTGATATGGAGCAGGGTGCGCGGTATCTGGAGCAGATAGCGATGTTTTTCGGTATCCGGGACTATATCTGCATTGCGGCAGAAGGGATGGACATGGGGCTTTCTGCGCCCGAGACGATTTTGGAGCAGGCAAAGCTGCGTGCGGCGGAGTTGTCAGAGAAATTTTGAGAAAAAGAGTTTGTTAGGGGGATACAATGAAGCTGTTTCATATCAGCGATTTGCATTTAGGCAAGCGGGTGTATGAATTTTCCATGCTGGAGGAGCAAAAAATGCTGCTTTCCGATATATTGCGGCACATTGATGAGGAAAAGCCGGATGTGCTCCTCATCAGCGGAGATGTATATGATAAGCCTGTGCCGCCGACAGAGGCGGTCAGACTGCTGGATGATTTTTTGACGGAGCTTGCAGGAAGAGAGCTGCATACCTATCTGATTGCAGGCAACCATGATTCCGCACAAAGGCTGGAATTTGGGAAGGAAATTTTCGGACGGGCAAATATTCATATCAGCGGCAGTGTATCGGACGGGCTTCGGCATTTTACGGAGACGGATGCGTATGGTACGGCAGAAATTTGGCTGCTGCCATTTTTCAAGCCTGCGCATATCAACGGAATTCTTGGCAATGAAACGGTTTCCTCCTATGCAGAGGCGGCACGGGTGCTTTTGGAACGGGAAAGCATTGATTTTTCCCGCAGAAATATTTTGCTTGCCCACCAATTTGTGACATGGAAGGGAATGGCGGCACGGAGCGACTCCGAAACGATTTTTCTGGGTGGTGCGGAGGAAATTGATGCGAAGCTGTTTTTTTCATTCGATTATGTGGCGTTGGGGCATTTGCACAGCCCGCAGAGAGTCGGGCGAGATGCGGTGCGCTATGCCGGCTCGCTCATGCCCTATTCCTTTTCTGAGATTCGGCAAAAAAAAGGAATTACGGTTGTGGAGTTAAGAGAAAAGGGAGAGCTTTCTCTTGACTTTATTCCGCTGGAAACAAAACGGAAATTTCGGGAAATCAAAGCTCCTCTGGAAAAGCTTTTGGAGGCGGGAAGAGCGGAGGGCGGCTCAGAGGATTATATCCGTTGCATTTTGACCGACAAAGAAGCGCTGTTCGACCCGGTGGGACAAATCCGCAGTATTTATCCGAATTTGATGACATTGGAGCTTGCTCGACGAGAGGGCGCGACAGAAAAAGCCCCCTTGGCAGATGCGGAAAAAATCCGACCGGATGAGCTGTTTTCCATTTTTTTTGAAAAGCAAAACGAGAAAGTGCCAAGCACGGTGCAGGAACGGATTTTGCAGGGTATTTGGAAGGGATTGGAGGAGAAAGTATGAAGCCCTTACATCTAACACTTTCCGCCATTGGCCCCTTTGCGGAGAAAACGGAAATTCCGTTTGAAAAACTGGGGGATCAGGGGCTTTTTCTTATCAGTGGAAGCACCGGTGCAGGAAAAACGACACTGTTTGACGGCATATGTTTTGCGCTTTTCGGGGAAGCAAGCGGCTCAAACCGCGGCATTGACGGCATCCGTAGTGATTTTGCGTTGCCGCAGACAAAAAGCTATGCGGATTTTTCCTTTTCACATATGGGAAAGCGCTATCGGGTGGTGCGGAATCCGGCATATCTCCGCCCAAGGCTGCGTGGTGAGGGAATGACGGAGGAAGGTGCGGACGCCGCCCTGTATTTGGAGACAGAGACAGAAAGAACAACTTTGGAAACAGGCTTTATTCCCGTGAAACGCGCCATAGAGAGTCTTTTGGGCGTAGATGTCAGGCAATTTAAGCAAATCTGTATGATTGCACAGGGGGAGTTTCTAAAGCTGCTCTATGCGGACAGTTCAGAAAGAGGAACGATTTTTCGAAAAATCTTTCATACCGACCTATATGCCACATTCCAAAAAAGACTGAAGGATGCGGAACGGGAAAAACGCATTGCCTTAGAGGACAGCGAAAAACGCCTGCAGCAATATTTGAAGCAAATCACAGGAAGGAATGTGGAACAGACCGACCTTTTGCGTGCAGAAGAGCGATTCGCAGAGAAGGAAACGGATTTCTGCACCATGCAGAAGACCTTGCAGAAAACGGAGGCGGCATTTGCAGAAGCAGACACACGCGTCCATTATTTGGAGAGGGTTATAGATGAAGGGAAGGAAGCAGAGCAAAGCTTCCTTTTGGCTGAGGATGCCATAAAAAAAGAGAAGGAAAAAGCGGCTCTCTTGCCGAGCAGGCAGGCAGAAGCGGAAAAATTGGAAAAGCAAAGGGCTGCCCTTGATTTTGTATTTCCTGTGGAGCGAGAGCTTACGGCGGCAAAAACCACGCTTATAGACTGGCAGAGGGCTTATACGGACGCACAGGCAGGCTACGCACGTGCGGAGGAAGCGCTTTTGCAGCTACAGCAAACAGAGAAAATCCTAAATGCGGAAAAACCGCAGCTGGAGAAAAAACGCAACCTTCTGCGAAGGCGACAGGAGGAAGCGGAAAAATATCGGCAAAAAGAAGCAGCGAAAGCGGCTTTGGCGAAGCTTCACGCACAGGCGAAGGCGGCAGAGGAAAAGCTTTTTGCACAGCAAGCAGAGCTGGAACGGCAGAAGAAGGAATTGGAACGATGGCAGGAAACGCTACTTTTGCTGGAACGGCTGAAGGGAGAAATACAAACAGAGACGCAACACATTTGTCATGGACGGGAACGGAAGGACGCGATAGAAGCGCTTTTGCGGCAAAAAGAGGAAATCAAGGTCGCGGAGGCAAAGCGTCAGTCTGCGGAGCAGAGCTATTTCCAGGCGGAAAGAAAGAGGCAAGCGGTAAAGGATATGGCAGATCGGGCAGAAATGCTTTATTTGCGAGAACAGGCGGGCTTTTTGGCAGAGAACTTAACGGAGGGGATGCCCTGCCCGGTTTGTGGCTCCCTGCATCATCCGCAAAAGGCGAGGCTTGCGGAAAACGCCATCACGGAGGATGAATGGAGAAAAGCGAAAAGGGAAGAGGAGGCAGCGGCGCATACACTGCGGCAAGCCTCCGAAAACGCACAGCGTGCAGGGCAAAGGCTGCTTTCTCTGCGGGAGGCCTTTCGAGAGGGCTGTGAGCGGCTGGATATTGCGGCAGAGGAATTGGATGAGAAAAAGAGGATACTTGCAGCAATGCTTCATGAGAAGGAGGCATCCCGACACACGAAGCAGAGAAAAGCAGAGGAGATTGCGGCGCTGCGTCCTATTATGGAAAAAAAAGAAGAGGCATTTCCGGAAGCAGAGAAAAGCTTGCACGCTTGCAGAGAAAAGGTGGAGCAGGCAAATGCTGTTTTGCAGCAGAAGCAGGGGGAATATAGCCTATTAGTCGCGCAGCTTGGAGATGCTGTGACCCTTACAGAGGGATGCGCTGCGCTGGAGAGGGAAATCGCAGAGACAGAGGAAAAGGAAGCGGATTTGCAGACAGCCTTGCAAACCGCAAGAGAAGAAAAGAAGCACTTTCTCGCGCTATGTACACAGGCAGAGGAAAGAAAGCAGACCGCAGCAGAGGCAGTGCAGACGGCAGAGGCACAATTCTTATCCATGCTTCGGGAAAAACAGTTTGCGGATGCGGCGGAATATGAAGCGCTTTTGACGGAGCCGGGAGCGCTTATAGCGGCAGAGCGAGAAAATCGTAGCTTTTTTACGGATCTGGCCTTGCTTACGCAGAAGGCAAAAAGCTTGACGGAGGCTTGTGAAAAAAAAGAAAAGAGAGATTTGCCGGCGCTGGAGACGGAGAGACAGAAGCTTTTGCAAGAGCAAAGCGACAGAAAGCAAGGACTGGACGAGTTGAAAAAGCAAATTGCCGTTTTGGGGAATCTTTTAGAGGGGACAAAACAGGAAATCGCGACCCGAGCAGAGGCGGCGCGTGCCTTTTTGCCTGTTTCCGAGCTTTCCAAGACCGCGAACGGCGAATTGACGGGTAAGGATAAGCTTGCCTTTGAACAATTTGTGCAGGGTTTTTATTTCCGAAAGGTTTTACAGGCGGCAAACCTACGTTTGCAGGATATGACGGAGGGCAGATACCTCCTGCTGCACGCGCAAAAGGCGACAAACAAACGCTCGCAGGCAGGCTTGGAGATAGAGGTGCTGGATTATTATACGGGAAAAAGCCGTTCTGTCCGTTCTCTTTCCGGCGGGGAGGCATTTAAGGCATCCCTTTGCCTTGCGCTGGGGCTTTCCGATGTCATACAGGCACACGCGGGTGGAGTCCGAATGGATGCGATGTTTATTGACGAAGGCTTCGGCTCTTTGGATGATGAATCCAGAGAACGGGCGGTGGAGGTTTTACAGCGGCTTTCCTACGGCAACCGATTGGTGGGTATCATTTCTCATGTTTCCGAGTTAAAGGAGGCGGTCGACAAGAAGATTATTATTCAAAAAGGGAATAACGGTAGCGTCGTTACATTACAGGTATAAAAGAAGCAAGACTCACGAAAGCAAAAATTTCCGTGAGTCTTGCTTTTATTCTTCTATATTGCGGATGGAGAGCAGGGCGCAGACCAAAAGCAGAAGAAGATTGCAATAGACGATAGTCGTACTGCCGAAATGCTTAGTCGTTACTGCTCCGCAGCCCGCACCGACGATGAAGCAGAGGATAACGCCGTAGTAGTGTAGGCTTTTTTGCAGAAGGGCGCGCTCCTTGCTTTGCGTATAGCGGAACAAAAGCTCTGTTCCGCTGCGGAGATTGCCGGTACACATCGTGGAGGCATAGGGCAGACCATGTACCTTGCGGAAACTCTGTACCTGCATAGAGCAGACAAAGGAAACGAGTGTATTGGCGATGATGTCATGCTCCTTGCCAAAGGGCAGCCAGGCTACAATAGAGAGCATAGCAACCTCGAAAAGCAGTACGACCTGCCTCCAATGCACCTTGGACAGCGTGCGTGTATATTTTTTAATCCATTCATCGATGAAGATGCCCAGCACAAACGCCAGCACGGGAATGAAATAAGATATAGCGGATACCCATTCGCCCTCGGAGAGAAACAGACCGAATAGGACGATATTTCCGGTTTGCGCGTTTGCAAATACGCCGCCTCGTGCCACGTAGGTATAAGCATCCAGAGAGCCGCCGACCACAGCGAGCAATATGGCAATGAAAAAGGTATCCGACATTTGTCGTTTGGAATAAATCATCATTTGTGCGACCTCAATTTTTCTATAGTAGATATTTTCTGTCCAAAGAACGGTATTGCAAAACCTCAAGGAGATGTCGCAACGTAATTTGCTTCTCTCCCGCCAAATCGGCAGCGGTGCGTGCAAGCTTGAGAATTTTATGATAGGCTCTTGCGCTTAACTCCAGACGTTCAAAGGCGGTACGCAAAACCTCTTTATCTTCGGGACGGAGGGTACAATATTTTTCAATCTGCGCCGCATTCATTTGTGCATTGAAGAAAATGCCCTCGTTTTGGAAGCGTTGCAGCTGAATGTTGTGCGCACATAAGACCCGCTTTTTGATGTCTGCGGAGGATTCCGCAGGAGTGGTATTATCCAAATCCTCATAGGCAACAGGCGGCATTTCTACCATTAAATCTATTCGATCCAGCAACGGCCCGCTGATTTTGCGGTGATACTTCATAATTTCGTTTGCGGAGCAATGACATTTTTCGCTGTTACCCAGATAACCGCAGGGGCAGGGGTTCATAGCTGCCACAAGCATAAAATCGGAAGGGAAGGTAAGTGTGCTGTTGACACGGGCAATCGTTACCTTGCCGTCCTCCAAAGGCTGTCGCATGACTTCAAGCGCATTTCGCTGAAATTCCGGCAGCTCATCCAAAAACAGTACACCATGATGCGCCAGAGAAATTTCGCCGGGGCGAGGGACTCTGCCGCCGCCTGTCAGCGCCGAGGGAGAGATGGTATGGTGCGGAGAACGGAAGGGTCTGGTTTGAATCAGTGTATTTTTTTGCTTTAACAACCCGGCCACACTGTAAATCTTCGTAATCTCAATGCTTTCCTCAAAGCTTAAATCCGGAAGAATCGTCGGCAGACGCTTTGCGAGCATGGTTTTGCCGGAGCCGGGAGGACCGATGAGCAAAATATTATGTCCGCCCGCCGCGGCAAGCTCCATGGCGCGTTTGGCGTTTTCCTGTCCCTTGACATGAGAAAAATCCAGATCCTGTGAGGTGTCCGTTTCCGTTTCGGAGAACGAAGCCTTCTCTTTTTGATAGGGGATCATTTGCTTGTCGCCGGAAAAATGTGCAACGATTTCCTGCACGGAATGTACCGGATAGACAGTCATCCCCTTTACCAGAGCTGCCTCCTCCGCATTGTCCGCAGGCACAAAGCCGATTGTAATGCCTCTTTGGTAAGCATCGTAGAGCATGGGCAAAACACCGTTGACAGGGCGAACAGAGCCATCCAGAGAAAGCTCTCCGGTAATCACAGCGTTTTTTGCCTGCTCTGCGGAAAAAAGATGACAGGCGGATAAGATTCCCAGAGCGATGGGTAAATCAAAGGAAGCCCCCTCTTTTTTGGTATCAGCGGGCGCAAGATTGACCGTGATGCGCTTGACAGGGAAGGAAAAGCCGGCATTACGGATAGCGGTTTTTACCCGCTCTCGAGATTCCTTTACGGCAGAATCCGGCAAACCAACAATATCGAAGGAGGGCAGCCCGCTGCTCAAATCCACCTCGACTTCTACCGGGTAGCTGTTGATGCCCATGAGTGCGGCTGATTGTATAATCGAAAGCATTCCAAAGCCTCTTTTCTGTACAGTTTTCTTCATCATATCATATTTCACAAAAATTTCAATCGGATAAGAAAAATCCACCGAGAATATCAATATAATTTCCGAAAATATAAGGACTTGAAAAATTTGGTATTGAATTTTGGGAGGAAAGCATTTATAGTATAGGTCGTAACTCACAGAGGGGAAGAGGTGTTCGCATGGAGGAATATTACCTGATGTGGCTGTCAAGAGTGGAAGGTATCGGTATCTACAGAGCGATGCGGCTTTTGGAACACTTTGGCAGTGCGGAAGCGGTCTGGAGGGCTGCGCCCGATGCACTCCGAAGGGCCGGCAATATCGGGGATAAGCTCGTTGAAACGATCCTTACTTCCAGACGAGAGGAACAGCTGAACGATTGGATTGTTGAGATGGAGGAGCAGCAGATTGATTTTTATTCCTATCTGCATCCAAAATACCCCCGCCTTCTGCGGGAAATTTATCACCCACCACTGGGAATCTATGTCCGCGGGGAGTTGCCGGATGATGAAATTGATACGGTTGCCATCATCGGCGCAAGAAAATGCTCCCGCTATGGTGCAACAGTTGCCTATGAGATTGCAAAGGATCTGGGAAAAACCAATGTAGTTGTGGTCAGCGGTATGGCGCGCGGCATTGACAGCGAGGGACACCGCGGCATTTTGGACGGCGGAGGGAAAACCATTGCTGTGCTGGGCTGCGGCGTAGATATTTGCTATCCTTCGGAGAACAAAAATCTGATGGATCGTATTATTGAGAACGGCTGTGTCATTTCCGAGCTTCCGCCGGGGTCGCCTGTGGCAGCAAGGAATTTTCCAAGCAGAAACCGTATCATTGCCGGATTGAGCCGGATGGTGGTTGTGGTGGAGGCAGGAAAAAAGAGCGGTACACTGATTACGGCGGATATGGCTTTGGACTGCGGCAGGGATGTTTATGTGGTTCCGGGCAATGTAACCAGCGCATTGAGCGTCGGCACAAATGCGCTCATCAAGCAGGGCTGCCCTATTATTACAGAGGGAAGCGATATTTTGTGCGCCTTAGGAATTGCATATAAGGAAAATGAAAGGGTAAAATTCCAGATTAAGACAGCGGAGAATATTTCGCCGGAGGAAAAGGAAATTCTGGATTTGATAGAGGACGGCACACCGGTTTCTGCGGAGCTTCTTTGCAGAACGCTTCATAAGGATATTCAAGAGGTACAGTATGTTTTGACCCTTTTGGAGCTATCCGGATATATTGAAAAAATACCACAGGTCGGCTATCTGAGATGCTATGGAAGACAGAGGTGAAGCAAATGGCAAAAGAATCCGCAGAAAAGCAAAAAACCGTAGCAAAAAAAGCAACGGCAAAAAAAACAGGAAAAGCGGGAAAGAAATATCTGGTTATCGTGGAATCCCCGGCGAAGGCAACGACCATCGGCAAATTTTTGGGGAACAATTATAAAATCGAAGCATCTATGGGGCATATACGGGATATGCCCAAAAGCCAGATGGGAATTGATTTTGAACACGATTTTGAGCCAAAATATATTACCATTCGCGGGAAGGGAGAGCTTTTAAGCAAGCTGCGTAAGGATGCAAAGCTTGCGGACAAGGTATACCTTGCAACTGACCCGGATCGCGAGGGGGAAGCCATCAGCTGGCATCTGCTTCACGCGCTGAATTTGGGGGAGGAAAAACCTATCAGCCGCATTACCTTTAATGAAATTACGAAAACAGCGGTTAAAAAATCCATTACAGAGGCAAGAGATATTGATATGGATTTGGTGGATGCACAGCAGGCGCGCCGCGTGCTGGATCGTATGGTGGGCTATACCGTCAGCGATTTGCTCTGGAAAAAGGTAAAAAGAGGGCTGAGCGGCGGACGTGTGCAGTCCGTTGCGCTGCGGTTGATTTGCGACAGAGAGGGAGAAATCAGAGAATTTATTCCGGAGGAATATTGGACACTGGGCGCGAGACTTAGGGATACAGACGGAAAAAGCTTTGAGGCGAAATTCTACGGCAAGGGCGAAACAAAAATGGAGCTTGCCAATGAAGCGGAAATAAATGTAGTTCTGGATGGATTGAAGGACAGGGATTTTACCGTTACGGACGTAAAAACAGGCAGTAGACAGAAAAAGCCTGTTGCCCCCTTCACCACAAGCACAATGCAGCAGGAGGCAAGCAAGCACCTGAATATGGCTACACAGAAAACTATGATGATTGCGCAGCAGCTTTATGAGGGCGTGAATATCAAGGGCGAAGGAACGGTCGGTCTGGTTTCTTATATCCGTACCGACTCCTTCCGTATCTCCGATGAGGCATACGAGGCGGCGGTTGCATTTATTAGAGAGCTCTACGGAGATACCTTTGTGAATCCGGAAAGAATCATTTATAAATCCAAGGGGAAAACGCAGGATGCACACGAAGCCATCCGCCCGACGAATGTCAGCAGAACGCCGGAAAGCATCAGGGATTCTCTTTCCAAGGATCAGTACCGTTTGTATAAGCTGATTTGGGAACGATTTGTGGCCAGTCAGATGAGCCCTGCGGTATATGATACGCTTTCGGTTAAGCTTGCGGCAGGGGAATATATCTTCCGTACCACAGGCTCGGTGCTGCGGTTTTCCGGCTTTTTGAAGGTGTACAGCAAGGGGGAGACAGAGGATGAAAAAATCATACCCAAGCTAAACAAGGGAGATATTTTACAGGCAAAGGCACTTCTGCCGGAGCAGCACTTCACCCAGCCTCCGGCAAGATATACCGACGCTTCTCTGATTAAGACGCTGGAGGAAATTGGCGTAGGCAGACCCTCTACCTATGCACCGACCCTGACAACCATACAAGCCAGACATTATGTAACAAAAGAGGCGAAGAACCTTTTTCCGACGGAGCTGGGAGAAACGGTAGATGAAATTATGAAGACCTACTTCCCCGATATTGTAGATATTGATTTTACGGCGAATATGGAGGAGCGGCTGGACGCCGTGGAAATGGGGAAAGAGGAATGGAAGCAGATTATTCGCGATTTTTATCCCGATTTCAAGAAAAGTGTGGAGAATGCGGCGGAAAAGCTGGAGAAGGTCGAGATTAAGGACGAAGAAAGCGATGTTGTCTGTGAAAAATGTGGCAGAAAAATGGTCATTAAATATGGCAGATACGGCAAATTCTTGGCTTGTCCGGGATTTCCGGAATGTCAAAACGCAAAGCCTTATTTTGAGGAGGCAGGAGTAGCTTGTCCGGAATGTGGCAGCAAGGTACTCATCAAAAAGACCAAGAAGGGACGCATTTATTACGGCTGCGAGCATAACGGTGATGGCTGCGATTTTATGAGTTGGAACAAGCCGACAGGGGAGAAATGTCCCAAATGCGGCGCATTTTTGGAGGAAAAGGGCAGAAAAAATTCGAAAATTGTTTGCTCTAACGAAAAATGCGGATATATACAGGAAAGGTCTGCGGAGGAAGAAGACGAAAATTGATTCTTTTCAAAACAACTGCTTTCCTCTTTTTTTCATAAACCTTGAGAAAATTTGAGAAAGGTGGTTGTTTTTTGGTTTTGGGTATGCTATAATCCCATAGGTAACTTTTAATACACACGCATTCGGAAGAAGCGGATTGGTGCCGACGGGGTCGGTTGTCCCAACAAAACGAATGCGGAGGATTAACCAACAGGAGGTTCACACAATGAGCGTAATTTCTATGAAGCAGCTGTTAGAGGCGGGTGTTCACTTTGGACACCAGACGAGAAGATGGAATCCTAAAATGGCAGAGTACATCTTCGCAGAAAGAAACGGTATTTATATCGTTGACCTGCAGAAGACCGTAAAGAAGGTCGATGAGGCTTATGCGGCAATCTGTGAGTGCATCGCAGACGGCGGCGAAATTCTGTTTGTCGGTACAAAAAAACAGGCACAGGAATGTATCCGTGAGGAAGCAGAAAGATGTGGTATGTACTATGTTAACCAGAGATGGCTAGGCGGTATGCTGACAAACTTTACAACCATCAAGACCAGAATCGCAAGATTGAAAGAGCTGGAAAAGATGCAGGAGGACGGCACATTTGATGTTCTGCCCAAAAAGGAAGTTGCAAAGCTGATGCATGAAATGGAAAAACTGCAGAAGAATGTCGGCGGTATTAAGGAAATGAAAAAGGTTCCCGATATGATGTTTATTGTGGATACTAGAAAAGAAAGAATTGCCGTACAGGAAGCACATACTCTGGGTATTCCTACGGTTGCAATCGTTGATACAAACTGTGATCCCGATGAAATTGATTATGTAATTCCCGGTAACGATGACGCAATCCGTGCCGTAAAGCTGATTGCTTCCAAGGTTGCCGATGCGGTTTTGGAATCCAAGCAGGGCGAGCAGGATGCTCCGGAAGCGACAGAGTCTGCAGAAGCAGCGGAAGCTGAATAATCTAAGAATGGCATTTGCCCGAGCTTCAGCCTAAAACGGGCTGAGGCTCTTTTTTATAGCAAGATTGGGACAACCGTGGCTTGCGGAGATTTTTTTCCGCACACGATACACAAGAGCATAGGAGGAAACGGAATATGGCTATCACAGCAGGTATGGTAAAAGAACTGAGAGAAATGACGGGCGCAGGCATGATGGATTGCAAGAAGGCCTTGACAGAGGCTGACGGCAACATGGAAAAAGCAGTTGAGCTTTTGAGAGAAAACGGTCTGGCTGCATCTGCAAAGAAGGCAGGTCGTATTGCATCCGAGGGTATGGTTGCGGTACATTTGACCGAGGATAACAAAATCGGTGCAATCGTGGAGGTAAACTCCGAGACAGACTTCGTTGCAAAAAATCAGGTATTCAGAGATTATGTTGCAGCAGTGGCAAAACAGGCTTCTGAAACAACCGCAGCGGATATGGATGCCTTTTTTGCAGAAAAATGGGATTTGGATCCGCAGTATACCGTAAAAGAGGCGCTGTCTCAGCAGGTTGCTGTAATCGGCGAAAACCTGAATATCAGACGCTTCAAGAAGTATGAAAAGACACAGGCAGGTAAGTTGGTTTCCTATATTCATGGCGGCGGCAGAATCGGCGTTCTGATTGAGTTGGCTTGCGAAAACGAGGCAGAGGAATTGGTTGAATTGGGTAAGAATGTTGCAATGCAGATTGCGGCGCTGAATCCGAAATTTATTGCAGAGAAGGATGTTCCTGCTGATTTTATTGCAAAGGAAACAGAAATTCTGACCGTACAGGCAAAGAATGACCCCAAGAACGCAAAGAAACCCGAGAATATTATTGCAAAGATGATTGAGGGCAGACTGAAAAAGGAAATGAAGGAATTCTGCTTGGTAGAGCAGCCCTATGTAAAGGATACGGATATGTCCGTAAAGCAGTACATTGATTCCGTTGCCAAGGTTATCGGTGCACCGATTGAAATCACAAGATATGTTCGCTTTGAGACAGGTGAGGGCATGGAAAAGAAGGACGAAAACTTCGCTGAAGAGGTTGCAAAGGCAATGAACTGATTGCAAAATCGGATAGCGTGAAAAATGAAAAGGAAACGCTTATTTGCAGTGTTTGAGCTGTACAGGCGTTTCCTTTTTTACAGGAAATTTTCTGTCTCTTGCGGATGAAAATGAAAATATGTGGAAATTTTTTTTAATCTGTGTTACATTAAATAGAGTGAGGAGGCTGTAAAATGTATAAGAGAATTGTGCTGAAATTGAGCGGAGAGGCGCTTGCAGGTGAAAAAGCGGGCGTTTCCTTTGATGATGCGGTGATTTGGCGGCTGATTGCACAAATCAAGGCTGTAATGGAAAAGGGGACACAGGTTTCTCTGGTTGTCGGCGGCGGCAATTTCTGGAGAGGCAGAAGCGCGGATTCGGATATGGATCGCACCAAAGCAGACCAGATTGGGATGCTGGCAACGGTGATGAATGCCATTTATCTGGCAGATGCGTTTCGGCAAAACGGCATCAAGGCTTTTGTGCAAACGCCTATCATCATCGGCACAATGACAGAGCAATTTTCAAAGGAAAGCGCCATTTCGCATATGGAAAAGGGCGAGGTCGTAATTTTTGCAGCCGGATTGGGGCATCCTTTTTTCTCCACGGATACAATCACCGCTCTGCGCGGCGCGGAGCTTGCGGCAGACGGCTTATTCTTCGCCAAGAGTATTGACGGCGTTTATGATGCGGATCCTGCGACCGACCCCACCGCAAGAAAATTGGATTGTATCAAAGCAGAGGATATTGTGAAGAACAATTTGAAGGTCATTGATATGGCAGCCGCAAATCTTTGTTTTGAACGCAGACTCCCCGTTATTATTTTTGGTTTGAACGAAGAGGACAGCATTGTGCGGGCGGTCGGTGGAGAAAAAATCGGCACAATTGTAACTGTATAACGAATCTACAGTAGGAGGAACGAGTATGGCATCTGAGATGATAAACCCTTTTGAGGAAAAAATGAAAAAAACATTGGTAGCATTGGATAGTGATTACAGCACTATCCGTGCAGGTCGTGCAAATCCACATGTGCTGGATAAAATTACGGTAGAATATTACGGCACACCCACACCCTTGAATCAGGTTGGGAATATTACCGTTCCCGAACCTCGTCTGTTGCAAATTCAGCCTTGGGATGCAACACTCTTAAAGCCCATCGAAAAGGCAATCAATATGTCCGAATTGGGTATCAACCCCAGTAACGATGGTAAGGTGGTTCGTCTGGTATTTCCTGAGTTGACAGAGGAACGCCGTAAGGAATTGACAAAGGATGTCAAGAAAAAGGCGGAGGCATCCAAGGTTGCAATCCGCAATATCCGCAGAGATGCTATGGACGCTTTCAAAAAAGCCGAAAAAGCGAAGGAAATCACAGAGGATACGCTGAAGGATTTGGAAGAAGAGGTACAGAAGCTGACGGATAAATATGCAGCAGAAATCGAAAAGAAATGTGATGCAAAAAGTAAGGATATTCTTACCGTATAATCACTGAAAGGTCCAAGCCCCTCTTCTTTGGAGAGGGGCTTTGTTACAGGAGGCAATGTATGCTTTACGAAAATGAAGTCTTTCCGCTGAATCCAGAACAGATGCCAAAGCACGTTGCAATCATCATGGATGGCAACGGCAGATGGGCGACAAAACGAGGATTGCCCAGAAAAGCAGGGCATAAGGCGGGTGCAGAGGCACTGGAGAGAATTATCTATGCCGCGAAGGAGATGAATTTGGCACATCTGACGGTCTATGCCTTTTCCACGGAGAATTGGAAACGCTCCGCAGATGAGGTCGGTGCAATTATGGATCTTCTGCGGTTTTATCTGAAGAACTATTTCAAAAAATTTGTGAAGGACAATATCCGGATGCAGGTGATTGGCGAAAAAAGCCGCTTGGATGCAGATATTCAGAAGGCGATTTATGAAATAGAGGAACTATCCAAGGAGAAGGGCGGCATGACGGTGCATATCGCGCTGAATTACGGCGGCAGAGATGAACTGCGTCGTGCGGTAACAAAAATCGCAAAGGAAGCGGCAGAGGGCAGACTTTCTCCAGATGCAATCACGGAAGATACCATTTCCGCTGCATTGGATACCGCAGGCACACCCGATCCGGAGCTGTTGATTCGTACCAGCGGAGAGGAGAGGATCAGTAATTTTCTGCTTTGGCAGATTGCATATTCCGAATTTTACTTTTCCGAGCTACTTTGGCCAGATTTTGACAAACGAGAGTTGGAAAAGGCGCTTTATCTATATCAGAACCGCGAGAGGCGCTTTGGCGGCAGACTGAAATGAGGTGACACGATATGAAAACGAGAATACTTTCCGCTGTGGTGGCACTTCCCCTGCTGCTGTTTATTGTCATCAGCGGTGGCGTTTGGCTACATGTAGGCATCGGGATTCTTGGGCTGATTGGAATGTATGAATTTAACCGTGCGATTGCGGGCGAGGTGAAGGGTGCGCATATCATTGCGTATCTGTTCGGTTTATTTTATGTGATTTTTATAGATAAGCTCGTGTATACACAGATGCTGTTCGGCGTGTTTACATCTCTGTTTGTCCTTGCAATATTGATTTATAGCGTGCTTTGCTACCAAAGGACGAGCTATGTGGAATGTTGTGCGTCCTTCTTCGGCTTTTTCTATGCCTGCTTTCTGCTTTCTCATGTTTATCTTGTCAGAGAATTTGACCATGGAAAGCTGCTTATATGGTTGGCATTTATTTCCGCCTTCGGTTGCGATACAGGAGCGTATTTTTCCGGCTATTTTCTGGGAAAGAATAAGCTTTGTCCTGCCTTAAGCCCCAAAAAGACAGTTGAGGGGGCAATCGGCGGCATTGTTACGGCCTCGGTGCTATGCCTGCTTTATGGTCTTTGGATTAACCGTTTCTATCCCATTGTAGGAGTGAATGTGTTGCTGCTTTGCGGTCTGGTCGGCTTTTTCGGCTCAATCCTGTCCGAGATTGGCGATTTGGCGGCATCCTCTGTCAAACGACAGGTCGGTATCAAGGATTACGGGAATCTTCTGCCCGGGCATGGTGGCGTTTTAGATCGATTTGACAGCGTCATTTTGACTACGCCGGTGCTATACTATATCATGCTGTTTCTGATTCATTAAAACAGAAGGGGTAAAAAATGAGGAAAATTTCGATTTTAGGCTCAACAGGCTCTATTGGGACACAAACGCTGGAGGTTGTGGAGCATTTGGGAAGTATCAAAATTGCTGCTATTACGGGCAACAAAAACATCTCACTGCTGGAACAGCAGGCGCGGAAATTTCAGCCTGAGCTGGTTGCGGTAATGGATGCGGGAAATGCAAAGCTGTTACAAAGCCGCCTTTCGGATACAAAAATCCGCGTACTGAGCGGCATGGAGGGACTGCTTGCGGCGGCAACCCATACGGATATAGACACAGTTGTGACCTCTGTGGTAGGAAATGTCGGGTTGCAGCCTACCTTTGCGGCTATCCAAGCCGGAAAAAACATTGCGCTTGCGAATAAAGAGACGCTGGTTTCCGCAGGGCAACTTGTGATGGATTTGGTGAAAAAGCACGGAGTGAAGCTATATCCCGTGGATAGCGAACATTCCGCCATTTTTCAATCCTTGCAGGGGAACGCAGGCAACCGCATTGCGCGTATCCTGCTGACGGCTTCGGGTGGCCCCTTCCGTGGAAAAAAGCGAAAGGAATTGAAAAACGTGACGGCGGCGGATGCGCTGGCACACCCGAATTGGCAGATGGGAAAGAAAATTACAATTGATTCCGCAACACTGATGAATAAAGGCTTGGAGGTCATGGAGGCAAAATGGCTGTTCGATGTGGAGGTTGACCAAGTTGAGGTTCTCGTGCATCCGCAGAGCATTATTCATTCCGCCGTGGAATACGAGGATGGGGCAATTATCGCACAGATGGGCGAGCCGGATATGCGAATTCCAATTCAATATGCGCTTACCTATCCCCAACGGGTGAAAAATCCGTTTCCTCGGGTGGATTTTGCAAAGCGCAGTCTTTTGACCTTTGAAAAACCGGATGTGGAAACCTTTCCCTGCCTTTCCTTGGCATATCGTGCATTGCAAACAGGCGGAACAATGCCTGCAGTGCTGAACGGGGCAAACGAGGTGGCTGTTGTGCGTTTTCTTGAGGGAGAGATTTCCTTTTTACAGATTCCGGAACTGATAGAACGGACAATGGACGCATATACTGTTAAGGAGAAATATACATTGGAGGATTTGCTTGCGGCAGATGCATGGGCAAGGGCGTATGCAAGGCAGGCGCAGCTTACATAAAAGCTTTTTGGAGGTGGGGACGATTTCCTCGTTAGTGATTACGATTATACTTTTAAGTGTTTTGGTTGTGGCACATGAATTCGGACATTTCATTGTTGCGAAAAAGAGCGGCATTTGGGTACAGGAGTTTGCCATCGGCATGGGGCCAAAGCTCCTTTCCCACACAAAAGGGAAAACGGAATATAGCCTGCGTTTGCTGCCCTTGGGCGGCTTTTGCCGCATGGAGGGGGGGTCAGAGGACGGCACATCCAGCCCGACCTCCTTCCTCAGTAAATCCGTCGGTACGCGCTTTGCTGTGATGGCAGCCGGACCATTGATGAATTTCTTTTTGGCATTTTTTATGATTTTTGGGTTGACCTGCACCGCCTATACCGCTATACCTGTCATCGGAACGGTTTTATCCGATTCCGCAGCAGAGGAAGCAGGCCTTATGATTGGAGATACGATTCAAAAAATCAACGGAAAAACCATTCATATTTACGATGAATTGCAGTATATCTTACAATCCAACCAAGGAGAGCGTCTTACACTGGATATTTTGGGTGCAGACGGGACACATCGGAAATATGAATTGCAGCCGAAATGGGATGCAGAGCAGGGTAGATATTTGATCGGCTTTACGCCCGAGATAAAAACAGGACTGTTTGCAAAGGCAGTCGAAGGGCATGAGGAAATGGGCATTGGCGAAACGGCGTATCACAGCTTTTTTGCCATGATAAATTATGTGAAAATGACGGCAGCGGGACTGTTACGCATCTTTACCTTTACGGCCAGTCCGGACGAATACAGCGGACCGATTGCTATTTTTGATATGGTCGGGAAGGGCTATGAAGCGGGATTGCAGTACAGTCTGATGGCGGCAATGCAGAATGTTATTTATATCGGTGCGGTGCTGAGCGCAAATTTGGGAGTGCTGAATTTATTTCCGATTCCTGCCTTGGATGGCGGAAAGATTCTGTTTCTTCTGATTGAAGCGGTACGGAGAAGACCGATGGATTTGGAAACGGAAACGAAATTCCAATTTGCCGGATTTCTGTTTCTGATGGGACTGATGGTCTTAATTCTTTTTAAGGATATTACGAAATATATCATATAAAAGCAGCACCTGTCTTTGGACATTGGCTGCATATGAAGGGAAAGCTATGGAAAGAAAACAAACACGAGAAGTAAAAGTCGGTAATTTGATATTGGGCGGAGGTCACCCCATTCTCATACAATCCATGTGCAATACGGATACGAGAGATGTTGCCGCAACGATGGCTCAGATTCTTGCTTTGGAGCGGGAAGGGTGCGAACTGGTGCGCATTGCCGTTCCGGATATGGCGGCGGCGGATGCGATTGGTGCTATCAAAAAAAAGATACACATCCCCTTAGTGGCGGATATTCATTTTGATTATCGGCTGGCGCTGCGGGCAATGGAGATGGGGATTGATAAGGTGCGTATCAATCCTGGAAATATCGGGGATGAGGCGTGCATCAAGCGAGTCGTGGACATGGCAAAAGAAAGGCATATCCCGATTCGCATTGGAGTCAACAGCGGCTCTCTGGAAAAGGACTTGATTGTAAAATATGGCGGTGTGACCCCGCGGGGCTTGGTGGAAAGCGCATTACGCCATGTACATATTCTGGAGAGATTTGGTTTTTATGACATTCTGGTATCTATTAAGGCATCGGATGTACCGTTCTCGATTGCAGCATATCGTCTGCTTTCCGAGGCAATTCCTTACCCGCTCCATGTCGGCATCACAGAGGCCGGTACACCCTATGCGGGAACGATTAAATCCGCCGTTGGCATCGGCACAATTCTTGCCATGGGTATTGGAGATACCATTCGCGTTTCTCTGACGGGCGACCCCTTAGAGGAGGTGCGCGCGGCAAAGGAGATTTTGAAAAGCCTCGAACTGCGTCAATTCGGCGTGACTTTTGTATCCTGTCCGACCTGCGGCAGAACGGAAATTGATCTAATTTCCATTGCAAACGAGGTCGAGAAAAAATGTAGGGGAATCCAAAAAAATATTAAGGTCGCTGTGATGGGCTGTGTGGTAAACGGCCCCGGCGAGGCAAGAGAAGCCGACCTCGGCATTGCGGGCGGTAAGGGTGTTGGCTTGATTTTTAAGAAGGGCGAAATTATCCGCAAAGTGCGGGAGGACGAATTAGTTTCCGCACTGATGGAGGAAATTGACCGCATTTGACAGGGAGGGAGAGCGCAAGTATGACAGCACAGAAATTTGAACCGGTTTTTCGGAAGCTTTCCTTATCTGCGCCGATTTTGGGAATCTTTCAAGATACAGAGGTGCGGAAGCTGACGATTCATAAAAAAGAGCGTACTATTTGTATTGTGCTTGCGTCGGACAAAATGATTCCTTGGGAAACGCGGGACAAGCTGGAGAAGGAGCTTTTGCAGCGATTGCCCGGCATACAAAGGGTATTGCTTACCATTGCATATGAGTGCGAGGACAAAAACCCAGAGGAACTGGCGGAGTCTTATTGGGAAAGTATCAAAACTCTCATCAGCCGAGAAAGCAAAATTTGCGCTGCTGTGATTGCGGATGCAAAATGGCGTCTGACAGATGGGAAACTACAGATTTTAGTGAAGCATAATATGGCGTATTATCTGGCTCAAAAGCATTTGGATGATACGATTATGAATATGATTTATACGGAAACAGGGCAGCAGCTTTCAGTGCAATTCAAAAATCAGGAAACCACGATGGAGGAGCGCGCGGTTTTTGCGGAAAATCAGAAAAAGAAGCTGAACACGTTGCAGGAACAGATTCTTTCCTCACAAACCGAAGCGACAGCGGAGAAGCCACATTCGGAGAGCTCCGCTCCCTTGAACGGTATTCTTCTGGGCAAAGAAATCAATGGCGAAAAGCAACGCATTGCGGACACAAAAACCGTTGGCGAGAATGTTATCATCGAGGGGAGCATTTACAATATCGAGCCGAGAGAAATCAAGGGAGAGAAATATATTGTATCCTTTGATATTACGGATTTGAACAATTCCACTACGGTGAAATTTTTTATCAAAAAGAGCATCTTCGATACAGAATTGAGCGATTGCTTCAAAAAGGGCAAATATTTGCGGGTGCAGGGCGAGGTACAATTTGATAAATATACCAAGGAAATTGATATTATGGCGAAAAATATCATGACCGCGGTGGCACCGAAACCTCGCATGGATGATGCGGTTGAAAAGCGCGTGGAACTGCATCTGCATACGCAGATGAGCAGTATGGATGGTGTGACCCCTGTCAAAAAATATATTGAACGCGCGATTGCGTGGGGGCATAAGGCGATTGCCATCACTGATCACGGCGTCGTGCAGGCATTTCCGGATGCAATGAACGCAATCGGGAAGTCTGATTTGAAGGTGATTTATGGTGTAGAGGCGTATCTGATTGACGATTTGGGCAGCGTCGTTACGATGCCGCGTGGACAAGCCCTGCGGGACACCTTTGTGGTATTTGATATTGAGACAACGGGGCTTTCCAAGGAGACGGAGAGTGTCACGGAAATTGGTGCAGTCAAGGTGCAGGAGGGGAAAATCATTGACCGCTTCAGTACCTTTGTGAATCCGGAAAAACCTATTTCTGCGGAAATTACAGAGCTGACAGGCATTACAAATGAAATGGTAGCAGCTGCACCTGTGATTACGGAGGCTTTACCGGAGTTTCTGTCATTTTGTGGGGATGCGGTATTGGTGGCACATAATGCCGGCTTCGATACAGGCTTTATACGCCTGAATGCAGAAAGAAAATGCAGCATTGAGGTGCAGAATACCGTTTTGGATACACTGGAGCTTTCCCGTACGCTGCTTCCGGAATTAAAAAAGCATAAGCTGAATATCGTCTGTGAGCATTTGGGGATATCTCTGGAGGGACACCATCGCGCGGTCAATGATGCAGAGGCGACAGCAGAGGTTTTCTTGAGGTTCATTGCGATGCTGGAGGCAAAAAATATTCATACGGTGGATGACATCAATGTGCTTTCCGGTCGAACGGTCAATTATAAAAAACTCAAGGCATACCACGCGATTATTTTGGCACAAAATTATGTCGGACTACGGAACCTGTATGAATTGATTTCGCTTTCGCATATTGATTATTATTTCCGCAGACCCCGTATCCCAAAAAGCAAGCTGATGCAGCACAGAGAAGGATTACTTCTGGGAAGTGCCTGCGAAGCGGGTGAGCTGTACCGTGCCATTTTGGAGGATAAGCCGAAGCAGGTCATCGAGGAATTAGTCAATTTTTATGATTACTTGGAAATTCAGCCCTTGGGCAACAATCAATTTATGATTGATTCTCCAAAGGTTGAAAGCGTACATTCCGCAGAGGATATTATGGCTATCAACAAGCGTATTGTTGCTTTGGGAGAAGCGCATCATAAGCCGGTTGTTGCGACCTGCGATGTGCATTTTATTGACCCGCCGGATGCCGCCTTTCGTAAAATCATCATGGCAGCGGAGGGCTTTGCCGATGCAGATAAGCAGGCGCCTCTGTATTTCCGTACCACAGAGGAAATGCTTCAGGAGTTTACTTACTTGGGTGAGGAAAAGGCAAGGGAAATTGTCATTACCAATACGAATAAAATTGCGGATAGGATTGAAAAAATCAAGCCGATTCCGGACGAAACCTTCCCGCCGAAAATCGAAGGGGCAGATGAGGAGCTGCGACAAATTTGTATGGATAAGGCAATTTCCATTTACGGCGACCCGCTGCCTTCCATTGTACAGGATAGATTGGAAACGGAGCTGAATTCCATCATCAACAATGGCTATGCGGTGCTGTATATCATTGCACAGAAGCTGGTTTGGAAATCTGTTGCGGATGGCTATCTGGTTGGCTCCCGTGGTTCGGTCGGCTCTTCCTTTGCCGCGAATATGGCGGGGATTACAGAGGTAAACTCTCTGCCGCCGCATTATATCTGTGACCATTGTAAATACTCCGATTTTGAATCGGAAACGGTAAAGGCATATGCCATGGAGGAGGCAAGCGGCTGTGATATGCCGGATCAGAATTGCCCGGTCTGTGGACATAAGCTCAGGAAGGATGGGCATGATATTCCATTCCAGACCTTCCTTGGCTTTGAAGGAGATAAGGAGCCGGATATTGACTTAAACTTTTCGGGCGATTATCAGCAGCAGGCACACGCCTATACAGAGGAGCTTTTCGGCAAGGGCAAGGTCTTTAAGGCAGGTACGATTGGCACTCTGGCGGATAAAACCGCGTATGGCTTTGTCAAGAAATATTTTGATGCGCGAGAAATTATGCCGCATAATGCGGAAATTCAGCGATTGACGGAAGGCTGCACAGGCGTCAAGCGAACAACGGGACAGCATCCCGGGGGATTGATGGTTGTGCCGAGTGACCATGATATTCACGAATTTTGCCCGATTCAGCGACCGGCAAACGATGTCAATTCGACAGTTACCACAACACATTTTGATTATCATTCCATTTCCGGACGTTTGCTAAAGCTGGATCTACTGGGACACGATGACCCGACGGTCATTCGTATGCTTTACGACCTAACGGGGGTGAATCCGCAGGATGTCCCCTTGGGCGACCCTGAAACAATGTCCTTGTTTGAATCCCCGAAGGCATTGGGCGTCACAGCGGAAGAAATTAACTGCAAAACCGGTACACTGGGGATTCCCGAGTTTGGAACAAAGTTTGTGCGAGGAATGCTCCTGGATACAAAGCCGAAAACCTTCGCAGATTTGCTACGTATTTCCGGCTTGTCGCACGGAACGGATGTATGGCTGGGAAATGCACAGAATTTGATTGAAAACGGCACCATTACGCTGAAGGAAACCATTTCCACAAGAGATAGTATCATGATTTACCTCATCAATAAGGGGGTAGAGAAGAAAAAATCCTTCAAAATCATGGAAAAGGTCAGAAAAGGGAAGGGGCTTACAGAGGAGGATATTGCGGATATGAAGGCATCCGATGTGCCGGATTGGTATATTGAATCCTGCCAGAAGATTAAATATATGTTTCCAAAGGCGCATGCGGCAGCGTATGTCATGATGGCATTCCGCATTGCATATTTCAAAATCAATTATCCCAAGGCGTATTATGCCTCTTATTTTTCTGTGCGTGCCTGTGATGATTTCGATTATTCCTGTATGTGCAAGGGCATTGATGTGGCAAGGGATGCCATTCGGGAGATTCAAGCGAAGGGGCAGGAGGCGACCGCAAAGGACAAAAACAAGCAGACGGTGCTGGAAATTGTAGTGGAATTTTACGCCAGAGGCTTTCAATTTTGCCCGATTGACCTCTACCGCTCTGATGCAAAGAATTTCATTCCTACAGAGGAGGGGCTTTTACCTCCCTTCAGCTCCTTGCAAGGCTTGGGTGTTACTGCGGCGCAGAGCATTGTGGAGGGAAGAAAGGATGGCGAATTCCATACGATTGAGGAATTGAAGGAGAGAACCTCTCTGGGGCGTTCTCTGATTGATTTGCTTAAGGAAAATGGCATCTTGGACGGGATTCCCGAAACCAATCAGCTTTGCCTGTTCTGATTCCACAAAAAATCTAAGGAAACTGCGGTTTTGCCGTAGCTTCCTTGCATTTTTGCAGTCCGGATATTTTTCAAAATGTATGATTCCGATATACCGTCCATTTTCCGATAAAAGAGTAACAAAAGCAACGGAGGAATTACTGTGGAAAAAATAAAAATTCATGTGTTTCATACCGGGAAGGTGTGCGTTGCACCGGCCTTACCCTTCGGTGGCGATAACTGTAGTCTTTTCAAAGCATCCGGTATATTTGCGAAAAAATCAGAGCGACTGTGGCTGCCTGTGTCGGCATACCTTGTCGAGTGTACACACGGAAAAATTTTGTTTGATTGCGGTTGGCATCGGGATATGAGCCCTGAGGGCGTGTTTGATCAGAAGGCACAAATCAAATCACTCGGGTTTTCCCCTATATGCAATCAATCAGGGGCAAATAGAAAAGGGTGCAGCCATCAATGAGCAACTGTCTGCGTTGGGTATCCGTCCAGCTGACCTAGATTTGGTGCTACTGTCCCATCTAGACTGCGACCACGCCAACGGATTG
The DNA here is from genome assembly GCA_963640305.1 of Sodaliphilus sp. Lineage (GTDB taxonomy): Bacteria > Bacillota > Clostridia > Lachnospirales > Anaerotignaceae > Anaerotignum_A. Next base: position 35,259 of record CAVHYX010000036.1, read on the forward strand.
AAGTTGGTAGCTGACGCAAAAAAAATCCTTGTATCGAAGGCCGAACTGCTTTTCGCAGAAAATAAAATGCCGGTCAACCGCATCCGTTATCACTCGAATTGGTGGCGCGGAACCAAGCTGCAAACCTTTGATTGGAATGGCGCGGAAGGCCCTGCGGGTAAGTCCTATGATGTATTTGGAGACGGCAGCCTTGTTATGGTTAATATCCCCCCGGTCATTCCAAAGGGCTCTGTGCCCTGAAAATTACTCAATCTGACGGGCGATATGTACTGCTGTATGCCGATGGCGGCTATGCAGGGAGGTCTTGGGAGCAGCTGATCACCTCCGGTATCGCTGAGGATAAAAGGGCGCAAAGGAAGTCACGTCACTGGAATGGATACGGCTGCAGAGCTTGGATGCAAGCTGCGTGGAGTCCCTCGTCAACCATGACCCAGATATGCAGCCGCATATCATCGAGTTGTAGGGCAAATGAATACGAAGGAAATATGACATATTCGATACAATCATATCAACCCAAAAATAAATAAAACCACCGATTTCGGTATAACCCAATCAGAAAACACGGTTTCTTATCCGGGCGCACCTTTCGTCGGTGGTTTTATTTGTTATGAAAAACAGGAATCCAGCGCATACTCCGCCAGCTGCTTTTCTGTGTTGGCGCGAATCACCAATGCCAATACCAAAAGAATATGCCGTAATTCATCATCCGCACCATGCAGAAGAATATCACGGCTTTCGTTAAAGGAATCATCCGGCTTTCCCTCTGCGGTATTGACCAGATATGCCTTGGTACATTTTTGCAGAGCAACAAAGCCGATATAAATCGCCTCTATCCGCTGTGCCTGTTTTTTCTTGTCCGTCTCCGATAATGCGGATTGAAACAGCACGCCGATGTCCTTAATGGAAAGAACAGATTTCAGATGATAAATCATAATCAAAAGCATCAGATGCGTACGACTGTATTTTTTCTTCACCGGAGGCGGAAAGATTTTTGCCTTGGTGTAGTTGTTAATCATCGTTTTTGTCAGAATCTTATCCGCTTCATTTCTTTTATATTGTGTCAGCCCGTTATCCATAAAGGTAGTCACTTGATCCATATAAAGGTCAATCTGCGGAATATCCGCAAGCTCAATGACCTCTGCGGAACGGATACGCGCGGCATAGCGTTCGATAACCTCGGGAAAGGTATTCATACTTTTTCACCTCAAAATTGATTTTCCATTACTCTTATCTTTAGCCTATTATATCGTATTTTTATTCGCTCCCGCAAGTTTTTCTTAAAAAATCCGTATAATCCCTTGAAACGACAGATATAATATGCTATTATACTCAAAACGCAACAAGTAGTATTCGATACTATATAACATAGAGGAGATGGTGTTATGGAATTGACAATGACGAAGGAGAGAAAATTTCATGTAAAGGATCCCATAAGTGCATTAACGCATTTTATAGGCTTTCTGGCAGTCATACCTGCTATGCTTTGTCTGTTGGCGCGGGCAGAAAATGCCTTACAGTTTGTTTCCTTTCTTGTGTTTGGCTGCTCCTTGCTTTTGCTTTATGGCGCAAGCACGATTTATCATACACTGGTGCTTTCTCCGCAAAAAACAGTTTTGCTCAGAAAAATTGACCATATGATGATTTTTGTTTTGATTGCGGGAACCTATACGCCTATTTGCCTGAATACATTGCCGAGGCTTTGGGGCATGGCACTTTTGATTGGCGTTTGGAGCATCGCGGTCATCGGCATTTTTATGAAAATCTTTTGGATGGATGCGCCCCGCAGACTTTCGACGGTAATTTATATCATCATGGGCTGGCTGGCGGTCATTGCTTTTGTTCCTCTGCAAGCCGCAGTAGGGTGGGGAGGTCTTGGTGTGCTTTTGGCAGGCGGCATTTTCTATACCATCGGTGCTGTAATTTATGCCTTGAAAAAGCCGAATCTTGCAATTTTGAAAAGCTTCGGCTTCCATGAACTTTTTCATATATTTGTTATGATTGGCACAGCATTGCACATCGCTTTTATGTTTTTGTATGTGCTGTGATGCTTTTTTCTGAATTCCTTTTATTGACAATTTCATATCTAGAATGTTAAAATAAGGTCGCTTGGCATCTATCTCATATATAGATGCCTGACTTTTTTTGTAAGGACATAAAAATGTCTGTAAAATACCCTGAAGGCTCCTGCGCGCAAATCATTGCAGCGGGCTTTTGGTTATGGGAAATAGGAGAGATGAGAAGATGGGAAGATTATGGAGCTATATGAAGCCCTATAAAAAACTGGTGATTTTGGCACCGATTTTTATGCTGCTGGAGGTTGCGGCGGAGCTTGTTATGCCAAAATTGATGACCTATATGATTGAGCGGGGGGTCGGCACGGGAAATACTGCTTTGATTACAAAAACAGGCATCTCCATGCTGCTGATTGCCGGAATCGGTATTCTTGGGGGGCTTGGTTGCTTGGTTTGCTCTGCGTCGGTCAGCCAGAGAACAGGGACGGATCTTAGGCGTGCTGCCTTTGCAAAAATACAGAGTTTTTCTTTTTACAACATTGATACCTTTTCTACACCATCCCTAATCACACGATTGACCAATGATATTACACAGATTCAGCTCGTGATTATGATTTGCCTGCGGATGCTGGTACGATCTCCTTTGCTTTGTGTCGGCAGTATTATCATGGCATTTACCATCAATATCAAGATTGCGGGGATGTTTCTTTTTGTTGTACTGCTGTTGTCCTTGTCTGTATATCTGATTTTACGCACCGCTATGCCGAAATTCAAAATGGTGCAGGAAAAATTGGATAAGGTTAATACGGTCATGCGGGAATGTTTAGCAGGAATTCGGGTGGTTAAGGCATTTGTGCGCCATGAATACGAGGAAAAGAAGTTTTCTGTGGTCAACGAAGATTACAAGGAAAACAGCGTATGTGCCTTTCGTATCATTCTACTGATGTATCCTTTGATGATGATTTTGGTCAACGGCATGATTATTGCAATTCTTTGGGTCGGCGGCGCACAGGCACAGCAGGGGAATATACAGGTAGCGGAAATTATGGCGTGCATTACTTATCTGATGCAGATGATGATTGCTGCCATGCTTTTGGCGATGAATTTTATGTTTATCTCCAGAGCGAAAATTTCCATAGACCGTTTGACAGAGATTATGGATACAGAGGTAGATATTACCGAACCGGCAGAGCCCAGGACGCCCATTCGATCTGCGGGCAGGGTGGAGTATAAAAATGTGTCCTATCAATATCAGAAGGGTAGCGGAGACCCTGTTTTGGAAAATATCAGCTTTGTGGCAGAGGAGGGAGAAACCATTGGTATTCTGGGCGAAACCGGTTCCGGAAAATCGACACTGGTCAACCTTTTGCCAAGGCTTTATGATGTTACGGCCGGACAGATTTTAATAGACGGCATTGATGTTCGCGATTATGCCATTCATGATTTGCGGAAGAGGGTTGCGGTTGTATTGCAGGAAACGGTTCTTTTTTCCGGTACGATTCGAGAAAATATCAAATGGGGCAAACCGGATGCCACGGAAGAAGAAATAATCGCAGCGGCAAAAGCGGCACAAGCACATGATTTCATTATGGAAGAATTGCCCAAACAATACGATACCGAACTGGGGCAGCGGGGCGTAAATATTTCCGGTGGGCAAAAGCAGCGTATTTCCATCGCCAGAGCATTGATTCAAAATCCTAATATCATTATTTTTGATGACAGCACCAGTGCAGTCGATTCTCTGACGGAAAAACGAATCCGACAGGCGATGAAAACCTCACACCGCGGATGTACAAAATTTATTATTGCGCAAAGAATCAGCTCCGTCGCGGATGCGGATAAGATTTTGGTTTTGGAGGGTGGAAAAATCGCCGCGGAAGGTAACCATAAATATCTTATGGAAACCAGTAAGGCGTATCAGGAAATTTTAGCCTCGCAGATGAAGAAGGGAGTGATGACAGATGGCGAATGAACCGAGAGAAAGAGTTCCCGGTGGAAGAGGTCCGGGTGGAAGATTTCCGCAGGGAAAGCCAAAGCATACAGGAAAGACGCTTCTGCGCCTTTGTCAATATCTGTCAAAATTCCGGCTTCTGCTTTGTATTTCTCTTATCTGTATTGCTTTTACAACCTTTGGAACGGTTTACGCGACCAGCTTAATCGGCGTTGCCATCGACCAATATATTTCCGTATTTGATTTTGCGGGACTTTGGAAAATTTGCGTGATGCTGCTTCTGCTCTATGTCTCTGCTTCCCTCGCAACATGGATCTCCAGCTATTTCATGTTGAAAATCGGGCAGGAAACGGTTGCAACGCTGCGAAAGGAAATTTTTGAAAAATTTCAAAAGCTTCCCCTGCAATATTTCGATAAAACCACACACGGAGAGCTGATGAGCTGCGTAACAAACGATGTGGATAATATTTCGATGTGTCTGAACAGCAGCATTTCTCAGATTTTGCAAAGTATCCTGACGGTGCTCGGCACATTCGGCATGATGCTTTATTTAAGTATTTCGCTCACCTTGGCAACATTGATTACCATTCCCCTGATGCTGGTTTTGACAAAATGGGTAACCAAGCATTCTGGAAAATATTTCAAAGAAAAGCAGGCACAACTTGGCGCATTAAACGGACATATTGAGGAGATTATTTCCGGGCAGAAGGTGGTTAAGGTGTTCGGCAGGGAAGAAGAGGAAATCAAAAAATTTGAGGAATTGAATGATGCCTTGCTGCAAAAAAGTGTGCGTGCGGAAATTTTTTCCGGCGCCATCGGTCCAATCATGACAGCAATCAATAACATGACCTATGCCATTGTAGTGGCGGTCGGCGGAATTCTGATGGTGGTCGGCAACGGTATGACACTGGGATTGATTTCCAATTTCATTATCTATTCCAAGCAATTTGCAAGACCACTGACGGAACTGGCAAATCAGGTAAATACCATCCTTTCCGCAATGGCGGGTGCAGAGCGTGTTTTTGAGGTCTTGGATGAGGAGGAAGAAGTGACAGATGCACCGGATGCTTATGAAATCGGCGAAATTGCGGGCGATGTGGTATTGACGGGAGTGAATTTTTCCTATGAAAAGGGACACCCGATTCTGAAGGATATTAACCTTTATGCAAAACCGGGGGAGACTATTGCATTTGTCGGACCGACAGGTGCCGGCAAAACAACAATTATCAATTTGCTGACCAGATTTTATGATATTGATAGCGGCACCATTACCATTGACGGTCATAATATCTATCAAATCAAACGAGATAGTCTACGTTCCGCCTTGAGCATTGTTTTGCAGGACACCTATTTGTTTACGGATTCCATTAAGGAGAATATCCGCTACGGCAGATTGGACGCAAGCGATGCAGAAATCGAGGCGGCGGCAAAGCTGGCAAATGCACATGAATTTATCCGCAGGCTGCCGAATGGCTATGATACCGTACTGACGGATGGCGGCGGAAATCTCAGTCAGGGACAGCGGCAGATGATTTCGATTGCCCGGGCGATTTTGGCAAACCCCTCCGTTTTGATTCTGGATGAAGCAACCAGCAGTGTGGATACCAGAACGGAGGTAAAGATACAGGAGGCAATGCAGAATTTGATGCAGGGACGAACCAATTTTGTCATTGCACACCGTCTGAGTACTATCAGGGATGCAGATTTAATTGCTGTCATCAACCACGGGGAGATTATCGAAAGAGGAAATCATGCACAGCTGATGGCAAAAAAAGGCTTTTATTATCATCTGTATACAAATCAGTTTGAACAAAATGAAGCAGTATAACAAAAGAATTGTATCATGTGGATTGTATTCTTTTGAAAATCCTCTAAAAATGCTTGATTTATTTTGGTAAATATGATATAAGTGTATTTGTATAAAGACACTGATGAGGAGAAGTAAGCTTTTTGGTTTTTCTTGCAGAGAGCCGTCGGTCGGTGCGAGACGGTAGAAAAGAAAAGCAGAACTGGCCTCGGAGTCCTGTGCCGAAAATGTATGACATGAGTAAGCTACAGCGGTAGCCGCCGTTATCGGTTTTGAGTGTGCCTGTGTTTCAAAATGAGCCGGGCGAACTAGAGTGGTAACACGGAGCAACCCTTCGTCTCTAACTGAGGCGGAGGGGCTTTTTTGTTTCCGCAAGCTGAAAAAATACTGCTTTTTAAGGAGGAATTTACAATGGAAAGTCGCTATGATTTCAGAACCATTGAAAAGAAATGGCGTGCAGAATGGGAAAAAAATCCCATCAACAAGGAGGATGATGTAAAGCCTAGATTTTACTGCTTGGATATGTTTCCTTATCCCTCTGGCTCCGGTCTGCATGTAGGGCATTGGAGAGGCTATGTGCTTTCCGATGTTGTCAGCCGTTATAAGGTGTTGCAGGGGTATCAGGTATTGCATCCTATGGGTTGGGACGCATTCGGTCTGCCTGCGGAGAATTTTGCCATTCAGCATAATATTCACCCTCGTATTTCCACGGCGGCGAATATCGCAAATGTAAAAAGACAGCTGCACGAAATCAGCGCATTGTACGATTGGGATAGAGAAGTAGACACCACAGACCCCCATTATTATAAATGGACACAATGGATTTTCGTAAAAATGTTTGAGCACGGTCTGGCTTACGAAAAGGAAATGCCCCTAAACTGGTGTCCCAACTGTAAGTGTGTATTGGCAAACGAGGAGGCTGCCGGCGGCAAATGCGAGCGCTGCGGTTCCGTTGTCACAAAGAAAAATCTACGTCAATGGATGTTGAAAATCACAAACTATGCGGACAGACTGCTTCAGGACTTGGATAAGCTGGATTGGTCGGATAAGGTAAAGAAGATGCAGTCCGACTGGATTGGCAAATCCTACGGCGCAGAGGTGGATTTTAAGGTAGTTGACTCCAAGCAGGTGATTACGGTTTACACAACAAGACCGGATACCCTGCACGGCTGTACCTTCATGGTGCTGGCACCCGAATATGCCCATTTAGCGGAGTTAGTAAAGCCCGAATATAAGGAAGCAGTTGATGAATATTGCTTCGATGCCTCGGTAAAATCCTCCGTAGACCGTATGACGGATAAGGAAAAAACGGGGACATTCACCGGCTCCTACTGCATCAATCCCGTAAACGGCAAGGAAATCCCCATTTGGGTTGCGGATTATGTACTGGCAGATTACGGTACCGGTGCTGTTATGTGCGTACCCGCACACGATGAGCGTGACTTTGCGTTTGCAAAGAAATTTGATTTGCCAATTATTCCCGTCATCAAGCCTATGGATGGCGAGCTACCCAAGGAATTGGAACAGGCATTTGCAGGCGAGGGGATCGTAATCAATTCCGGCGATTGGAACGGCATGACGGTAACCGAAGCCAAGCAGAAGGTTCCGTTTTTGATGGAGGAACGCGGCTGGGGCAAAAAGACCGTAAATTATAAGCTGCGGGACTGGGTATTCTCCAGACAGAGATATTGGGGCGAGCCGATTCCCATTGTGCATTGTGAGCATTGTGGCGCAGTTGCGGTTCCTGAGGATCAGTTGCCCGTACTTTTGCCCGAGGTGGAATCCTATAAGCCTACAGATACAGGAGAATCTCCACTGGCGCATATTGATGAATGGGTAAATACGACCTGCCCGAAGTGCGGCGCACCCGCAAAGCGCGAAACAAATACCATGCCGCAGTGGGCAGGCTCCAGCTGGTATTTCCTGCGTTATGTAGATAATCATAACGATAAGGAGCTGGCAAGCATGGAGGCACTGAAAAAATGGGCGCCCGTTGACCTGTATGTCGGCGGTATCGAGCACGCAGTATTGCATTTGCTGTATGCGCGCTTCTATACAAAATTCCTGTATGACATCGGTGCCGTACCATTCGATGAGCCGTTTACAAAGCTGTTCAATCAGGGAATGATTACCAAAAACGGCGGTAAAATGTCGAAATCCGTCGGCAATGTGGTTTCTCCCGATGAATTGGTTGAAAAATACGGCTGCGATTCCTTGAGAATGTATGAGTTGTTTGTTGGTCCGCCCGAATTGGATTGTGATTGGGACGATAGCGGCATTGACGGTGTATTCCGTTTTCTGAACAGGGTTTGGAAGATGGTTTATACCTATAAGGATCACGGAAAAACTGCGACCAAGGAAGAGGAATATATTGTCAATAAGATGATTGCGGATGTCACAAAACGTGTAGAATCTTTGGCAATGAACACCATCGTATCTACATTTATGGAATCTGCGAATAAGCTGGCGGATATTGCCAAAAAAGAGGATGGTTTATCCAGGGAAACACTGGAAACCATGACCGTTATGCTGGCACCCTTTGCACCTCATATTGCCGAGGAAATGTGGCACGAGTTGGGTCACACCAATACTGTTTTTGAAGCCGGCTGGCCCGAGGCGGATGAAAGCAAGCTGGCACAGGATAGCGTGGAAATCGCTTTGCAGATCGGCGGTAAGCTGAGAGGTACCATGCAGATTGCCGCAGATGCCACCCAGGCTGCTGTCGTTGCACAGGCAAAGGAGATTTTGGCATCCAGGTTGGAGGGTAAGACGGTTGTAAAGGAAATTTATGTTCCCGGAAAAATCGTAAATTTGATTGTGAAATAAGCAGAAGAAATTACAATTTCAGCAGAGCCTATCCAGAATTCATAGGCTCTGCTTTTTGTACTAAAAAGAAGGAGGAGGAAAGGGTGCAGAGGATTTTATACATGGATGTATCCGTTCTGGAGGATGCCGCACTGTATGAGGCGTGGCTACCGTTTCTCTCCGTGGAGAGGCAGAAAAAAGTAGCAGCCTTAAAAAATCCTGCGGCGGCAAGGCTTTCCTGCGGCGCAGAGATTCTCTTATATTTCGCTTTGAAAAGCTGCGGATGTACGGAGCAACTGCATCGAATCAAAAAGGTACCCTATGGTAAACCGTATATAGAGAGTCTTTGCTTCAGCCTATCTCATTCCGGGAAGTATGCACTTTGCGCCTATAGCGATACCAATATCGGGGCGGATTTGCAGCAGATGAAACCTGCAATACCTAAACAAACAAAGCGCATCCTGTCGCCTGAGGAGGAGTTTTTTTTATCGCAGGCAGCAGAGCAGGAGAGAGCGGCACTTTTCTATCGTCTTTGGACAAGAAAGGAAAGCCTGATAAAATGGGACGGCAGAGGCTTGCGAATGCCTTTGGCACAGCTTTCCTTTATACAAGGGCAAAGTCTGAGCAATACTGTTGAGCTTGACAGCAAAAAATTATATGTTCGGGAGTATCCGAAAATGCTTGTGGGATATGCGGTTTGCCTGTGCAATGAAAGCGGTATTTTTCCAGAAAAAGCAAAGGATATGACGCAGGAAATCTTAAAAATGCCTTAAATGCAAAGAATTTCGTTGAAATCTATCAAAAAAAACTTTATAATACTAGAAAAGATACTGATGGAATACGAGGTTGGATGATGAAAAAGATGAAAAATATCGTATGCGTTATATTGGTGGCGGCGGTTTCCCTTTGCGTGATACCGGCATATTACCATGCAGATGCGGCTACGATTTCCGAATTACAACAAAAAAGAAAAGAGTTGGCATCAAGCACACAGAAGGCAAAGGAGCAAATTGAAAATATTAAGGATAAAAAACTTTCCGCCGAACAGGAAATGGAAGCGATGGATAAGGTATTAAATAGTATCCAGACGGAATTGGATGCCGCAACGGCGGATTTACAGGTTTTAACAGAGCAACTAGAGGCGGCAGAGAAGGAGATGGATGAGGCAACGAAAAAACGAGATGCACAGTTTGAGCTCCTAGGAAGCCGTATGCGTTTTTTACAGCAAAAGGGCTCCAGCGGATACCTAGAGATTCTCTTTGAAGCAGAAAGCTTTTCTGACTTGTTCCTGCGTATGCAATATGTCAATGACATTATGGGGTACGATAAGGAAATTTTGGATGAATTGCAGAAAATACAGGAAACGATTCGTGTAAAAACAGAGGAAATCGAAAGAAATCACAAGGAGCAGGAAGAAGTCGTTGCCTTACAGCAGGAAAAGCTGGATGAACAGCAGGAAATTGTAGACGAAAAGAAGGCTCTGGTTGTTTCTTATCAAAAGGATTTGTCGAAATACGAACAAATGATTGCAGCAAACGAAAAGGCAGATCAGGCGGTTTTGAATCAGATTGCACAGCAAAGTAACACAGATTCCACGGTATATTATACCGGCAACGGCTCTCTTGGCTGGCCGGTACCCGGATATTCTACAGTCAGCAGCGGCTTTGTTACGCGTACCAGCCCGATTACAGGGAAAACAGAATCCCATAGCGGCTTGGATATTCCGGCTCCCTACGGTACGGCTATCGTTGCGGCGGAGGCGGGCAAGGTTACATATTCCGGCTGGATGAACGGCTACGGCTATACCATTATGATTAACCACGGTAACGGCTTAACGACATTGTATGGGCATAATTCCTCCTTGGTAGTGAAGGTAGGACAGGTTGTCAGTCGAGGACAAACCGTTGCAAAATGTGGCAGCACCGGATGGTCTACGGGAAATCATTGCCATTTCTCCGTATTGAAAAACGGTGCTTATGTCAATCCCAGAAATTACCTATAAATTAATTAATAATTAAATAAATAAAACGAAATATGGAAATTAAAAAACAGGGTGATGTTTTCTAGATTCATCCTGTTTTTTGATAAGAACCAAATAAATTCGTAAGGGCGAAACCATTGGGGCGTTGTCCTAAACCCCATTGAAACCAACCCGATTTGCAGAACCATGAAAAATGTCGAAAAAAGAGAAATAAGCAATATATAATATATACAATCTATATAATATAATCTATAATCGGTCGCGGAAAGATTGACAGAAAGAGCAAACCAAGTCAAACCATAGGCCGAGCGAATAATTTTAATTACTAAAGTTAACCATAATTATATTATGTAAATAAACAATCGGCCGCTATAGCAATTTTTGCTGAGTTCTATTTACATTTTTTCGTAAAAGTATTGTTTTGCGAATAAATACAAGCTTCCCCTTTCATTGATAAAAAAATAACCGATTTCTCTTGGATTTTATGATTTCGTAGTATAAGCGCTATAGCACTTTTGCCTCATAAAAAAACGGAAGGTCTTGTCGTTTTATCAGACCTCCTGTTTTTTTATTGTCATATTATTTTATACGGTCAATGCATCTATTTTTGTAAACAACCCCGTATGCGCCTTGATTTTCTGTTCATCGCCAATGCTGCAAAGATTATCCATATCGCATAACAATAAATCCTGACAGCTACGAATATCTGCGGCTGTGGTTTGCAGAATTTCAGTGCGCTCCTGTTGCAGCTGTGTATCTGTGATTTGACGATAAAATCTGCTGACCGCCTGTGAAAGCTGCTCCATATTGGTTTTCGGTCTGTCTAAGGTATTGATGGTTCCGAGGATATATTTTGTCATTTCCCGCCCATCTGCATCAAAGCTTCGGATATATGCCGCCAAGCTCTGGAATCGTTGATAGGTTTCCGTCAAATTCGGATCTCGATAGGAATAGATATAGCTGAAGCCGCTGCGCGTAAATTGACAGCCACAGCCATAAGCACCACCCTGTACCCGTACCTGATTCCATAAATATTCCAGATTCACAATCGTTTTCAGCACCTGATATTTTCCATGATATTCCAACCCGTTTTTATGATAATCAAAGGATGCCGTATTGTATAACACGCCGCCGGTATGCGTAAAGGCTGCCCTTTCGGGCAATAAAGAGAAATTGTATACAATACGCTTCTGCTCCTTCGAGGGTAGCGCTTGCAGAAAGATGTTTATTTTTGCGTAAATTTCACCAGCGTCCCCTTCTGCACAGCCCAAAGCAGCCTCCGAGTTCTGTCGTGTAAACAGGATTTTTGCCACATACCGCAGTTTTTCGATTACAAAGGATGCATCTTGCTCCAGCCTATTGATTGTTTCACAAAGAAAACGGTAATAGCGAATCCCGTTTGTAAGATCCTCTATCCGCAATGCCGGAAAGATGTTGCTGCCCCCATAAAAAATGGCAAAGGAATGGGACTGATTGAGCAGCTCGTTCTCCTTTTTGATTTTTGCGGCATGGAGAATTTTTTTCATGCTTTCCACCGAACCATATTTTGTATGCAGCAATATTTCCTCTGTCAGAGCAAGCGCTGCATCCGCATCTGCTGCACACAACAGCTTTGCTTTTGCAGTCACAAAAGCGCGATATTCCTCTGCACAAACGGAATATGTGTTTATTTGCATGGAAAAGCTACCGAAAACCTGATTGATTGCTGTTGCTAAAGCAGAATAGGAATAGCGCACTGTATCTAATTTACCTAAAAGCTCCGTCAAAAGCCCTGCATACGGCAACAAATCCTCCGGAATGACAGCCATGTCAAACAGCAGCATCCAATAGACGATGCCATTTGCTTCCAGCGGGGCATAGAGAAAAGTATTCCTGTTAGTGTTTTGTTTGACATGATATGGTGCAGGAATTGGCTCGGAAGCAATTTCAGAAATTTCCAATAAGGGAATCTGTGCCAAAATTTCAGGACCGTCTGTCTGAGTTTGGAATCGCTCCAGTTTCTCCGCTTCTGCGCGGATTACCGCAAGGTCATTTTCCGTCATTTCTGCCTTTCGCTTTTCCAGATTTGCTGCAAATGCCGACTTCTCTCGCTCCGCTCTGTCTTTTTCCGGTGTAAAAGCGAGATAGGTTTTATCCTCATTGTGCAAAAATACGGTATCAATCAGCTTTTCAAAGTAGCGACTGTCCTGCTTCAAACGCTCCATTATCTGCAAAAGACGTAAGCTGTCACATGGATTTTCTCCGTGTAGCCAACGCTTCATCGCCCTGCTCGCATAAATCAAACCCTTTGGCGTAGAGCCGTAATCCTCCTCCCGCAGCAGAAAATCGAACTTTCGCAAAGCACTCTGTACCAAATCCTTCGGTAGACCCTCCGCAAGCAGCTGCTGCCACTGCGATTCAATGATGCGGCAAAATTCCTCCTGTTTTTTTATGTCTGTCTGCTTTGCAATGATGCTAAAGACCATTTCATAGGTGGAGGAATCAAACCACCCTTCTGCTTCCCGGCAAACACCGGCATCGGTCAGTGCTCTCTTTATGGGAGAAGCGTTTGTCTCCAATAAAATATAGGATAAAATCTGTAATGCCAAAATCCGTTCCGGGTCGGTGCATTTGCCAACCTTAACATTGTAGGCAAGAAAAGCCCCCTTCCCTTCCCCGACGTAGGTTTCGTGTATAAATTTCCCTTTTTGCAAACACTCTGTTTCCATAATCACAGGCAAATCATTGCTTTTTTCAAAGGAATCCAGATAATCATCGCTGATATGCCGCAGACAAGCCATCGGCTCCATATCCCCATAAAGATAGAAATACGCATTGGATGGATGATAATATTTTCGGTGAAAATCCAAAAAACGCTCGTAGGTCAAATTCAAAATGGCAGAGGGTAGTCCGCCGGATTCAAAGCCATAGGTGCTTTTTCCAAAAACAGAACGGGAAATTGCCTCGCCAAGCAGACTTTCCGGGTCGGAAAGCGCACCCTTCATTTCATTATAGACAACTCCTGTGACACCTGTAATCTCCTGTGCGTCGTCTAAGAGATAACGCCATCCTTCCTGTTGGAAAATTTCCTTTTTTTCGTAAATTTTCGGAAAGAAAACCGCATCCAAATAAACATCCATCAGGTTATGAAAATCCTTCTCGTTGCAGCTTGCAATGGGATACATCGTTTTATCCGCATAGGTCAGGGCATTGAGAAAGGTGTTAAGGGAGCCCTTCGCCAATTCGTTGAAGGGATCCTTTGCCTCGTATTTTCGGGAACCGCAAAGCACAGAATGCTCCAGAATATGCGGTGTGCCGCAATCATCTGTCGGCGGGGTTTTGAATGTTACATGAAACACCTTATTATGGTCTGTATTACGCAAATATAATAAACGTGCACCGCTCTTTTCATGGAAGAAAAGATATGCAGTACTGTGTATATCAGCAATTTCTTCTATTTTTTGCAACCGAAAACCAAAATAAAACTCACTTTGCTTGAATTCTGCCATAAAAGCACCTCCTTTATATCATATAATATCATATCCGCAGGAAAAAGAAATAGCAATTCTATTTCCTTTCAGGACTAAAGACTTTGTGGCTTTGCCCAAACCCCGCGGCGGAGCGGAACCATACAAAGGTATTTATGGTTATTTTATCATGCTTTTCTTCCTCATTCAAAGTGCGTTTTTCCGCAAAAAACCTCGCTATCATAGCCTTTTATAAAACAAACCATCCTTGCTACAGCAAAAATAAAGCGTCTCTCTGCGCTGTCTTGGCAGGTATATTTCGCCGTTTTGCTCAGGATATAGCCGTACCACTGTAACTCTATCCCAGGAAACCAACGCCACAAAGGCAATATAATGCTCCTTCGTCATCTCGTGGCAAAAGGAAATAAAATATTCATTGTCGCTCTTCTCTATTGTTACATCATGCATTGCGTCCATAGGCTGTGCATCAAGCGGAGACAGCCTTCTGCCGCAGCAGGAGATTTCTCCCCCTCCCGTGCTCCAAAAAATATTACCACAATATGCACAGCGGATAAATTTCATTCGTTTCATATTTCCGGGTTCCACTCCTTTTTCTTCTAAATTGCCCTCCAAAATTTTCTCTGCATCTACTCCGTAAAGAGCAGCAATACCGGGCAGTAGAGATACATCCGGCAAGCCCTTGCCCCTTTCCCATTTGGAAACTGCGCGGTCACTGATGTGCAATCTCTCCGCCACCTGCTTCTGCGTCATGCCCAACTCCTGCCGCAGACGGCTCAATAATACTCCTGTTTTCTCCAAATCCATTATTCCATCCCCCTTCTGTTGGTTATCATAGACCATTGAATTATAAAAAACAACAAACGCTCCGTTTGGTATACCAAAAAAGGTCCTGACTCTTTCGGAATCAAGACCCTTCTCTTTTTCTTTTTATTCACCTCTGCGGAAAAGACCTCTCTTTTTCGGTTTTTCTGCCTCCGGAGGCGCTTCATTACTCATATTCGGCTCAGCCTTGCCGAAAACCTCTGTTTTTGCAACGGGAATACGCACACCGCGGTTCAAGCCAAACTCAACAATCAGTGTATCATAGGTCGTATCCACAACCTTGCCGTAAAAGCCGCTGTTCGTGATAATGCTGTCACCAACCTCAATGGCATTTCTTAACTCAGCCAATCTCTTTTCCTTTTTCTGCGTCGGTCTGATGGACAAAACATACATAATCCCCAGCAAAACCACGCAATACACAACAATCAGCATAACGGGATGGTCTGCCATCCATGTGCCGAAAAGCCCTGTGCTTTGTGTTGTCGTTGCTGTCTCCCCGGTAGGTTTTACAACTGTGTCCAGTAAAAAAGATACCATTTCTTTCTCTCCTAACTTTTTTTGAATTGGATATTATACCCTTGATTTTTCATTATATAGAATTTTTTATTTTTCGTCAAGAGGGCATCCTTCGATTCCCTTTACTCCCGGAAGCCGCAGCCCTGTGCAGTCCAGCGTTGCAAAATAATCTGCAGGCGTTTCTGCGCGGCGCAGTAGCTGGATGCTGCCATCCTCCCGCAAAAGCAGCTCTGCGGAGCGCAGCTTGCCGTTATAGTTATAACCCATGGCGTGTCCGTGGGCACCGGTATCATGCAGATACAGAATATCGCCGATATCAATTTTCGGCAGCATACGGTCAATGGCAAATTTATCATTGTTTTCGCATAGGCCGCCCGTAATGTCATATCTATGGTCGCAAGGCGCATCCTCCTTACCCAAAACGGTAATGTGGTGGTAAGCTCCATACATAGCGGGACGCATCAGATTCGCCGCGCAGGCATCCAACCCGATATATTCCTTATAGATGTGCTTCTCATGAATCGCTGTTGCCAAGAGTGCGCCGTAGGGCGCCAGCATAAACCGCCCCATCTCCGTATAAATTGCAATATCATCCATGCCCTCTGGGGTCAGAACCTCTTCATAAACCCTTCTTACTCCTTCGCCGATTGCCATAATATCACAGGTAAAATCCTGCAGCTCATACGGCACACCGACCCCGCCGGAAAGATTGATAAAGGCAATGTGAATGTCAAGCTCCTTTTTCAGCTCAACCGCCAGCTCAAAAATAATTTTTGCCAGCATGGGATAATATTCGTTGGATTTTGTGTTGCTTGCCAAAAAGGAATGAATCCCAAAATGCTTCACGCCCTTTTGCTTCAGTAGCCGAAAGGCCTCCTTTATCTGCTCCCGCGTCATGCCGTATTTGGCATCTCCGGGATTATCCATAATGCTGTTGCTCACTTGAAACAAGCCACCGGGATTATAGCGGCAAGAAACGGTTTCCGGCAACTTCGCCAGCTTTTCAAAAAACGGAATGTGCGTAATATCGTCAAAATTGATGATTGCCCCCAACTCCGCAGCCTTGATAAAATCCTCCGCAGGTGTCACATTCGAGGAAAACATAATGTCTTTTCCTCTCTGCCCGATAGCCTCTGCCAGTAAAAGCTCAGTATAAGAGGAGCAGTCCGCACCGCAGCCCTCTTCCTTCAAAATTTGCAGTATACCGGGCGTTGGTGTTGCCTTAACCGCAAAATATTCCCGAAATCCACGATTCCAAGCAAATGCGGCATTCACCCTTCTTGCATTCTCCCGAATCCCCTTTTCATCGTAAAGATGAAAGGGTGTCGGATAGTGTTCTATAATTTTTTTTGCCTGCTCCATGGTAACAAAAGGTTTTTTCATTTGCAAATTTCTCCTTTTTTCTCAAAAGTAATGTCGCTTTTTATTATAGCAAATGCTTCCTTGCTTTGCAACGGATTCTCTTTTAGATGTCTCCCAATCGGAAAACAACTCACTTGCAAAGTTAAATTCCACCCCTCTGCGGAATTTAATCCCGCAAAAATCTCCACTTCCAAAGGTGGAATTTAAGTCTTCCTATTTTTCCTTTATAATTCTTTATACAAACATGGTGCTTCCTCCCAGCGGTAAGAAGTCCATTATGAACAAACAAAAACATTTAAAACTCGAAGACCGGATTCTCATCGAATCCCTGCTCAACCAGCACCACAGTTTCAAATCCATTGCCAGACAACCGAGGAAAGACTGCACTACCATTTCGAAAGAAGTAAAAAACCATATCTGCTTCGAAAAAATCGGCACTTTCGGAAGAGCCTTCAATGACTGTCGCATCGCTGTTCTGCATCAGTGTTCTATCCAAAAGCTTTGCAAACATTGTGGCTACTGAAACAACAAATCTTGCTGGATATGTGGCAGATGCACGTCCTCCTGTATCTCTTGCGAAAAATATACAGGAAGAAACTCGACAACAAAAGTCCCTATGAAGTTTTCGAGTTTCGATACGGCAAAGACGTTTTAGACACATTTCATCTACGTAAAATCCCCGCAGATGAAATCGTCCCCAGTCCTGAACTGTTAAAGTAACCAAAGTCTAATAAAAAAAGCTGGGCAGGAAAATTTATGCAGCCATCATCGCAGAACATCCTCCAGAGGTGGAATTTACTAACTACCAAAAATCAACCGTAAATTCGACTTTGCAAGGGTAAATTCTACTTTGCGGGATTAAATTCCACGCAAAAGGAAAAAATATTGGTATCATATAGGAAATTCCCAAAATCAGAGTTAAAATAAGGATAAAAGCTGTGGTTTTGGGGATTTTTTTGCACGCCGAGCAGAAGTCGAATTTACTTTTTCAACTCACCCGATCGGAAAACAGGAAATATTCCAAACTTCCTGATTCCTTTTCTGAAAAAAATGTTGTATAATTTGTAGGATAACAGAAAAACCGTCAAACACCGATCGGAGAAATCACATGAAAAAGAAGTTCAAACGAATACGAAATAATTTCAATCCCTCTGCCATATTTCAGGATTTGATTCGCACCTGTATTGTCTATTTGATTGCGACCTGTGCGGCTTTGTGTCTCAATACGGCAGCTATCATGGGTGATAATATTTTCGGTGTATATATGCTGGCAGTCGCTTTCACTGCTTACATCACAAGCGGGTATTTCTGGGGAATCCTTGCCTCTGTTGGTGGGGTCGTCGGTGTCAATTTCTTTTTCACCTTTCCCTATTTCGCCTTGAATTTTTCCATTACAGGCTATCAGATTACCTTCTCCATGATGCTTTTGCTGTCTGTATTGACCAGCTTCGTTACCTCAAAGGTAAAAATCGCGGCCTTGCTTTCTGCCGCAGGCAAGAAACGGGCGGAAATTTTAACGGAAATGGGTAAGGCGATTTTGTCTGCCGGTGATGTGGATACCATCTTGGATATGTCCGCAGAATATTTCTCCGAAACCAATCAATGCAGCGCTGTGCTATATGCTGGCTCTCCCTTACAGCCGGAAAAACGCGCGCTCCGCGTTCTGCGTGATGAGGATGAACGACTGCTCTCCGGCTTTCTGGAAACGCAGGTTGCCCAAAGAGCCTACGATACGATGCAGCCGGCAGGCGCAGAGGTGGACATCGGCACACATAACTGTAAGGGAACCTATTTCCCCATCATCGCGGAAAATCGTATTTACGGCGTTGTCGGGCTGCTCTTGGAGGATCAGAAGTTTTTGATGGACGACAGCTTCAGCTTCATCAATGTTATGATATCGCAAACGATTCTGGCATTACAAAGACAGCAGGCACGACAAAAAACGCAGGAGGTCCTTTTGGAAACGGAAAAAGAAAAAATGCGAAGCAATTTGCTCCGTGCCGTTTCGCACGATTTGCGTACCCCCTTGACCGGTATTATCGGTTCTGCAACGACCCTTCTGGAAAACGGTTCAGAAATCAGTTCCGAGGATTCCCGAAAAATGCTGACCGAAATTCAGCATGATGCGGAATGGCTGATACATATGGTGGAAAATTTGCTTTCCGTAACCAGAATCACCGGTGGTGCCACAAATCTGAAAAAACAGGACGAAATGATAGAGGAGGTCGTGGGTGAAGCAGTTGGGCGTATCCGCAAGCGTTTCCCTGAGGCTGTTGTCGATGTTGAGGTGCCCGAGGAGGTGCTGATTGTCCCGATGGATGCCACACTGATTGAGCAGGTTTTGATTAACCTCATGGAAAACGCCATCCGCCATTCCGGCAGCACAAGTCCCATTCGGGTGCGTGTTTCCAAGAAAAAAAGCGGTGCGGTCTTTACTATATCCGATTATGGCAAGGGCATTGACCCTTCCTGTATCCCTGATATTTTTGACGGGAAAAGTCAGCAGGGCTCCGGTGATGCCACAAGAGGCATCGGTATCGGACTTTCTATCTGTAAATCCATCATTCTTGCCCATGATGGCAAGATTTTTGCAAAAAATAATCTGCATGGCGGCGCAAGCTTCACCTTCGTTTTGCCGCTGAAAGGAGAATCCGCATATGCTCAACAAGGTCAAAATCATGATTATTGAAGATGAGGATGCCATCAGCAACTTCATTGCCACAACCCTCAGAGCCAATCATTACGCACCCCTGCTTGCAAAAACAGCGGGACAGGCGCTGGCTATGATTCCCTCCCATCTGCCCGATTTGATTCTTTTGGATTTGGGTCTGCCGGATATGGATGGCATCGAGATATTGAAAAAAATCAGGGAATGGTCCACCGTTCCCGTAATCGTTGTTTCTGCCCGAGGTGAGGAAACCGATAAGGTGGAGGCACTGGATTTAGGCGCAGATGATTATATCTCCAAGCCCTTCGGCACATCTGAACTTTTGGCGCGTATTCGTACCGCCCTGCGACATAGCGCAAAGAATAGCAGCAGCGCAGGTGACAGCAATATTTTTACCACCAAGGGCTTGGTAATTGATTTCGACAAAAGAAAAATAACCGTTGACGGCAAGGATGTGCATTTGACGCAGATTGAATTTAAGATTGTTTCTCTCTTGGCAAAAAGCGCCGGTCGCGTATTGACCTATGATTCCATCATCACAGAGCTTTGGGGCCCCTACGCCGTCAAGGATAATCAGATTTTGCGGGTCAATATGGCTAATATCCGTCGGAAGCTGGAAAAAAACCCCGCCTCACCCGAATATATTTTCACCGAGGTTGGCATCGGCTATCGTATGGTTGATGCACCCTGATTTTCTTCCGTACACAAAAAAAGCCGAAGTCGCTTCCTTTTTTTGAATGATCTTCGGCTTTTTTCATTCTGTTAAAACTACAAAGTCTTAAGACCTTGGAATTCCACCCCAATACCGTAGCAGGAGTATGAGCCCCTGTACACTATTTATAAAAGCAAAGTCTTTTTGCATAGCTCACGGTCATTATCCCAATGTAATCTGCCCCGGCAGATGGTTGCTAATTTTGTCCTGCTCCCGCACAAAATGCCCTGCTGTGGGTATTTTTTTTGTGCGATAAAATTCCTTGTCCTCCGAAGCAAACTCCGCCTCAGTAAAGACCTGCGTCACCGCGCTGTTCTTTTTCAGTGTAAATACCTGCACCCCGCCTGCGCTCTTGGTTGCGCTCAAAGGAATCAAATCTGTGTTGATGAGGGTTGCCTTATCCGTGTTTCGCAGCAGTATAAAATCCGTATCCTCCTCGATTTTTAGCATCCGCACAGGACTTGCTTTCGCGGAATAGGCATTCAAAAGCTTGCGGCGGTTCGTTTTTGTTTCATAAGCGGAAAGTGGTACTTTCGCCGCCTTGCCGTTGGCAAAGAAGAACACCAGCTGCCCCTTATAATCCGCCGTTGCCGTCATATAAAGAATCGTCTCCTCCACCTCTGTCTGCAAAAGATTCGGCAAATATTCACCCAAGGAGCTTGCTTTGGTATCCGCTACATCGGATGCCTTCAGCTTATAGACATTCTGTTTATCCGAGAAGAACAGCAAATCCATGCGGTTCATCCCCTCCTGCTCCAAAAGCAGCGTGTCGTCCTCCTTGAGCTTCTGTTCTCCCGCCATCCGCAGGGAGGCTTGGCTGATTTTCTTGAAATAATTCTCCCTTGTCAGGAAGAATGTCACAGGGTAATCCTCAATAAAATCCTCTTTGGAAAGCACAGTCACATCATCCTCGCGGATAATTTCGGTTTTTCTCGGCTTGCCATATTTCTTCGCCACGTCGCGTAGCTGTTTACAAATCATCTGTTTCAGCTTGCGCTCGGAGCGAAGCGTTTCGCCAAGCTCCCGAATTTCCTTTTCCAGCCTCTCCATCTCATCCAGTCGCTTCAAAATATATTCTCGATTGATATTACGCAGCTTGATTTCTGCAATATATTCCGCCTGAATCTCATCAATGTGAAACCCTTCCATTAAATGCGGCACAACCACTTTTTCTTCTTCGGTATTGCGAATAATGGCAATCGCCCGATCAATATCTATCAACATTTTGGATAATCCCACCAACAGATGATACTTCTCGGATTTTTTCTGTATGTCAAATGCAATCTGCCGGCGGAGAGAATCTATGCGGAATTCTGTCCAGTGCTTGAGGATTTCGCCCACACCCAATGTCATGGGCTTGCCATGAATCAGCACATTGAAGTTACAGCTAAAGCTGTCTGCAAGCGGCGTCATAGCAAAAAGCTTGTGCATCAAAAGCTCTGCGTCCGTGCCGCGCTTGAGGTCAATCGTGATTTTCAGTCCGTGTCTGTCTGATTCATCCCGCACGTCGGTAATATCCTTTAGCTTTCCTGTCTTCACCAACGCAATGATTTTATCTACAACGGCTTCAATATTAGTCGTATAAGGAATCTCATACACTTCAATGCAATGATCCTTCTTATCATAACGATATTTCGCCCGCAGCTTAATGCTGCCGCGCCCCGTCCGATAAATCTGCTCCAGATCTCTGCGATTGTAAAGCAATGCACCTCCTGTAGAAAAATCAGGTGCAGAAAGCACCTCGCATAAATCAATTTCCTCATTCCGGATAAATTGTGCGGTCGCCTCGCAAAGCTCTGCCAGATTAAAGCTGCAAATAGAGGATGCCATACCTACCGCAATTCCCAGATTCGGATTCGCCAAAATATTCGGGAATGTGGTAGGCAGCAGCTTCGGCTCCTGCATACTCCCATCGTAGTTATCAATAAAATCAACGGTATTCTTATCAATATCCGCAAAAATCTCCTGACAGATTCCCTCCAGCTTCACCTCTGTATAACGAGAAGCGGCATACGCCATCTCTCTGGAATAATATTTTCCGAAATTCCCCTCCGAATCCACAAACGGCACAAGCAGCGCTTCATTATCCTTTGTCAAACGAACCATTGTTTCATAAATCGCACTGTCCCCGTGTGGATTCAGCTTCATGGTCTGCCCTACCACATTGGCGGATTTTGTCCGTTCCCCCTTCAAAAGCCCCATAAGATACATGGTATACAGCAACTTTCTGTGGGATGGCTTAAAGCCATCAATTTCGGGAATCGCACGAGAAACAATGACGCTCATGGCATAGGGCATATAATTCAGCTCCAGCGTGTCGGTAATGCGTTGCTCCTGTATGAAATGGTCGTGATATTCTTTTTTTATCGTCGTTTTTTTCTTAGCCATCGCACACCTCTTAGCTGATATCAATCATATCCAGATATTTGTGACCCTCCTCGGCAATATGTTCCTTTCTGCCGGAAAGGTTTTCCCCCAGCAATAATTCAAAGACTGCCTGTGTCCGTTCCGCTTCGTCCGGCGTCACCAGAATCAGCCTGCGCGTTTCGGGGTTCATCGTTGTTTCCCACATCATATCCGCAGCATTTTCACCCAAGCCCTTGGAACGCTTGATTTTCACCTTTCCCTTGAGTCCTGCGGTAATGCGGTTCTTTTCCCCGTCGGTATAGGCAAAATATTTGTCCCTGCCGTTTCGGATTTCGTATAGCGGCGATTCCGCGATATAAACCTTTTTCTCGTTGATGAGCGTTGGCACCAGTCGATACAGCATCGTCAAAAGCAGGGTACGAATCTGAAATCCGTCCACATCCGCATCGGTACAAAGGATAATCTTGCTCCAGCGCAGCTGCTCCAAATGAAAGGATTGCAAGCCCTTGTCATGCTTCGATTTTATCTCGACTCCACAGCCTAAAACCTTCAGCAAATCCAAAATAATATCACTGTTGAAAATTTTATTATAATCCGCCTTTAAGCAGTTAAGAATCTTCCCGCGGATGGGCATAATTGCTTGAAATTCCGCATCCCTGCCCTGCTTACAGGAGCCAAGCGCGGAGTCGCCCTCCACGATGTAAATTTCTCTTCTGGAGACATCCTTCGTGCGGCAGTTCACAAATTTCTCCACGCGGTTATTCATATCCAGATTGCCCGTCAGCTTTTTACGGATATTCACGCGGGTATTTTCCGCCGTTTCGCGGCTTCTTTTATTCGCAAGCACCTGCGCCGCAATCTTATCGGCATCCATTTTATTTTCGATGAAATAAATCTCCAGCTGCTGACGGAAGAACTCCGTCATAGCATCCTGAATAAATTTATTCGTAATGGATTTTTTTGTCTGATTTTCGTAGCTTGTCACAGTCGAAAAGGAATTGATAACCAGAATCAGACTATCCTCCACATCGGCAAAAGTAATCTTTTTCTCGTCCTTTTTGTACAAATTATTGCTTTTCAGATATTTATCAATCGCGAAAACAAATGCACTGCGCACAGCCTTATCCGGCGAACCGCCGTATTCCAGAAAGCTGGAATTGTGGTAATATTCCAACACATTCACATGATTGTTAAAGCAAAATGCCGCCTCAAATTTTAGGCGATATTCCGGTTTATCCTCTCTGTCGCGCCCCTTAGTTTCGGTCCGAAGATAATGTACCGCCGTCAATCCCTGTTCCTCGTTTAGCTCCGCCAGATAATCGCGAATGCCGTTTTCGTAGCGATATTGAAAGGTTTCGCCACTCTCCTCATCGTATAGTTCGAATAAAAGCCCCGCATTAACGATCGCCTGCTTTTTCAGCACATCCTGAAAATAGGAAAGCGGAATACCGATTTCGGTAAAAACATCTCGATCCGGTCGCCAAGTAATCTGCGTGCCTGTAGCGTGCTTTTCTGCCGCCTCCTTCATCAGTCCGCCGATGTTTTCGCCCTTTTCAAAATGCAGCTGATAGCACATCCCGTCACGATAAATCACCGTATCCATAAATTCAGAGGCATATTGCGTCGCACAGGTACCTAGTCCATTTAAACCCAAGCTGAATTCATAGTTTTCGCCCGTGTTATTCTGATATTTTCCGCCGGCATACAGCTCGCAGAAAACCAACTCCCAGTTGAAGCGCTCCTCCTTGGGGTTATAATCTACAGGAATTCCTCTGCCATGGTCGCGCACGAGAATAGAGCAATCCTGAAAGCGGGTAATCTCAATCTTTTTCCCATAGCCCTCTCGTGCCTCGTCGATGGAGTTGGAAAGGATTTCAAAAAAGGCGTGCTCACACCCATCCAATCCGTCCGAACCAAAGATAACCCCCGGACGCAGACGCACTCGTTCCGCCCCCTTTAGGGAAGTAATGCTCTCGTTATTGTAGTTGGAATTTTGCTGCTGCATGGTGTCACCTGCCTTATTTTTTCGTACAGACCCTATATCTTGAAAAATATCCAATCTGCACCACTATATCTAACTTTACAGGACATCTCCCATCCTGTCAAGCAAACATCTGCATTTTCTTTTCTTTTACAGTCACCACGGACACAATAAAGGCGTTGCCCTCTCTTTTCTTCCTTGAAAATCTCCAAGAATCATGCTAGAATACTTTTTTGGAACTGCCAACATATATAAAAGAGGTCAAAATACAATGAAACATATACAGAATTTTCTAAAAAAAACAGATACTTATATTCTACAGCATAAAACCGCAGCCGTGCTTATGTGGCTGTTGGTTCTGCTTTTTCCCCTGTTCCTGACGCTGAGCAGCAACTATATTTCCTTCCTTTCAGCAGAAAAGCCCATGCTTCTTCTGCAAACCCTCCTGACAGAAAATACCGGTGCCTTTCTCCTCGGTCTGATTTTGGTCTCTCTGGTTTATTGCGCTATGCTATGTCTCCCCTGTCGCATCCCTCTGTCTGCCGGGCTGACTGCCTTCCTTTTTACCGTTTTTCCAACCATTGATCTTTGCAAGACGCAAATTCTAAAGGAGCATTTTCTTCCTTGGGATATGCTTTTGGCAGGAAATGCCGGCAGTTTTACCACCTTTTTGCACTCTCTGAAGCTGCCCGCTGACTTTTGGTGGATTTTGGGCGGTACGGTGATCTATCTTATTCTTCTGGCATGGCTGCGCCCTACGCTTCCCCTAGGGCGAAAGCAGCGCATTATCGGCGTACCTATCTTTTTGGCGTGTCTCTATTTTGCCACAATGAACGGCACCATCCGCGGCTATTACGGTGTTTTGGGGCTTTCCTCCAAAGCGCCCGCCAATCAGGAGCAAAATTATACCGAAAACGGCTTTCTCTCCGCTTTTGTACTGAATTTTGCTTCTTTGCAAATGGGTGAACCGGAAAATTATAACGAAGCCTATCTGACCAGCGCATTTGCAGAATACCGTCCGGGCGCATCCTCCGGTGCAGATTTTCAGAATCCCGATGTCATTATCGTGCTTTCCGAATCCTTCTGGGATCCTACTACGCTGGAAAATGTCACATTTTTGGATGACCCGCTAAAAAATTATCGCCGCATCCGCGAAGCAAACCACGGCGGCAATATGGTTTCCTGCACCTTTGGCGGCGGTACGGTGCGTCCCGAATTTGAGGTACTGACCGGTATGAATACCAGTATGCTTCCCTCCGGAAACGTACCCTATCCGCAGTATGTGCATCACAATTTATATTCCTATGCCCGCCAATTCAAAAATATGGGATACGATACGCTGGGAATCCATACCTACCAGAAAACCTTCTATGAAAGAGACCGCGCCTACCCCCTCCTTGGCTTTGATACCCTGCTTGGAGAATATGATTTGCACGTAGAGCAGCATTTTAACAGCGGTCCCTTTTTAACAGATGAAAGTCTTGTAGAGGAAATCATGTATCAACTGGAGCAGCCGCGTGAAACCGGCATTTTTATACAGGCCATTACCATGGAAAACCACGGACTGTACGATGATAAATTCGATTCCTCCGAATGGAATATCCACTTTACCTCAGATGCGCTTTCTGACGAGGAATCCAATCTCCTGCATAACTATTGCAAGGGTTTATCCGATTCGGATGCACAGCTTGGCAGACTGTACGATTATGTGATGCAGAGGGAAAAACCGACGGTCGTTCTCTGGTATGGGGATCATCTGCCGACCTTGGGGAATGATTTTGCCGTCTATACTGCAACCGATACCATTTCATCCTCCACTGCTGCCGAATGGACGACAGAGGAAAAATATCAAATGTTCTCCACCCCTTATGTCGTTTTCAGTAATTACGATACAGGACACGATTACCGCGCAGACGGGCAATCCGTTTCCCCCTATCTTTTGACGGCGCTTCTTTGCGATTATATTGATGCACCCGAAACCCAGCGGAGTAATTTCCTTTTGGATTTATATGAGCATTGTCCGGTCATAAGTCCTTATTATTCGCTCTATTTCGAGGACTGCGATTTGGTTACGCGTAACCGGTATATCCTTCTGCATGAGCTTTTGACCTATGATGATTTATTGGGAAAACAATATCTGACCAAAGACCTTCTGCCGCAATAGCGTTTTTTCTGTGTCGCGTCAGGCAAAAACACTTCCGGCAAACACGAGCCGTGTTCCTCTTCGGGGAATCGCGGCTCTTTTTTATTTATTCCCCAGATTATCATTTATATTTTTAATAGATATTTTGCATAATTTCCGAAAATAAACTATAATATATTTATTATTTTTATAGTTTCTTTTGTGTATTTTTCTCTTTTTAATCATGCTTATTTACTGTAAAATCAAATAAATTCTCTGTTTTTAAGTCGTTTTCGTATTGATTCTGTTTTTTTATCATTTCTCTTGACATCTTCCTGTATCATTGATATATTCTATAGGTGTAATCTTTATAAAAAGGAGGGGTTCTCTTGATCACCTATAACAATAAGACCAATCTGCTGGAGCTTCGCCGTTACAAATATAACCTACAGGATATTGCAGAACCGAATCTCTATCGTGATAATTACAACTATGACGAGGTGCCGAAGGTCACCTTCAACTATCGTCAGGTACCCATGAATGTACCGGATGAAATCTGGCTGACGGATACCACATTTCGGGACGGACAGCAGTCCCGCGCTCCCTATACGGTTAAACAAATCACTGATATTTACGCTATGCTGCACCGTTTGGGCGGCCCCAAGGGAAAAATCAGGCAGTGTGAATTTTTCCTCTATAGTGAAAATGACCGAAAGGCGATCGAGGCCTGCCGTAATCTTGGCTATGAATTTCCGGAGATTACTGGTTGGATTCGTGCCACAAAGGAGGATTTCAAGCTGGTCAAGGAAATGGGTATGCCGGAATGTGGGATTCTTGTTTCATGCTCCGATTATCATATCTTCAATAAACTGCACAAAACCAGAAGACAGGCGATTGATGGTTATCTGGAAATTGTAGAAGCCGCCTTGGATATGGGTATTACTCCCCGTTGCCATTTCGAGGATGTCACCAGAGCCGATTTCTACGGCTGTGTGGTTCCCTTTGCAACAGAACTAAAAAAGCTCATGGACAAATATCAGCTACCCGTAAAAATCCGCTTCTGTGATACCATGGGTTATGGCGTACCATATCCCGGTGCAACCCTGCCCCGTTCCGTCGGCGGTATTATTTACGGTGTCAACCACTTTGCACAAATTCCTTCTGAACTTCTGGAATGGCATGGGCATAACGATTTCTATAAGGCAGTTGTCAATTCCACAACAGCATGGCTGTACGGCTGTTCCTCCGTCAACTGCTCTCTTCTGGGCATCGGTGAGCGTACCGGCAACACCCCCTTAGAGGCAATGGTAATGGAATACGCCTCCCTCCGCGGAACGCTGGACGGCATGGATACGACCGTCATTACGGAAATTGCGGAATATTACGAAAAAGAGCTTGACTATAAAATCCCCCCTCGTACCCCCTTTGTTGGGCGTGACTTTAATGTAACCCGCGCCGGTATTCACGCAGACGGCGTTGCAAAGGACGAGGAAATTTATAATATTTTCAACACAGCAAAGCTGCTCAAGCGCCCCCTGAGCGTGGAAGTCAACAAAAACTCCGGTCTTGCCGGCGTTGCGTACTGGTTGAACCAAACCCTGCATCTGGAGGGCGCGGATAAAATCAATAAAAGTGACCCTTACACCATCATTCTGAAGGAATGGGTGGATGAGCAATATGCCGACGGACGCATGACCTTCATCAGCGAGGAGGAAATGGAGGGGGCTGTGCGCACCCTTTTGCCCGCTCTTGCAAAGGAGGCAGGACTTCTATAAGAAGTATTTGCAAAAAAGAATTTTTTCATGAAACAGTTTTCTTAGGAGGAAGAGAATATGGGAATGAATATTACCGAAAAACTGATTAAAACCCATCTGGTATCCGGTGAAATGATGGCAGGAAAAGAAATCGCCATCAAAATCGACCAGACCTTGACACAGGACTCCACGGGTACCATGGCATATCTACAATTTGAGGCCATCGGGATTCCTCGCGTCAAAACAGAAAAATCCGTGGCTTATATCGACCATAACACTCTGCAAACCGGCTTTGAAAATGCAGACGACCATAAGTATATCCAGACTGTGGCAAGTAAGCACGGCATCTATTTTTCCAAGCCCGGCAACGGCATTTGTCATCAGGTGCATTTGGAACGCTTCGGTAAGCCCGGCAAAACCCTGCTCGGTTCCGATAGCCATACCCCCACAGGCGGCGGCATCGGTATGCTTGCGATTGGCGCAGGCGGCTTGGATGTAGCCGTTGCCATGGGCGGTGGTGCATATTATCTGGCAATGCCCAAGGTTTGCCGTATCAATCTGACAGGCAAGCTTTCCCCTTGGGTAACGGCGAAGGACGTTATTCTTGAGGTGCTGCGCCGCCTGTCTGTTAAGGGCGGCGTTGGCAAGGTAATGGAATACGTAGGCGAGGGCGTGAAAACGCTTTCCGTCCCCCAGAGAGCAACCATTACAAACATGGGTGCAGAGCTGGGGGCAACGACGTCCGTATTCCCCTCTGACGAAGTTACAAAGAAATTTCTGGAGGCACAGGGACGCGGAGAGGACTGGGTCCCGCTTTCCGCTGACGCAGACGCAACCTACGATGAAGAAGTAACGATTGCGTTAGATGAAATCGTACCTCTGGTTGCCTGTCCGCATTCTCCTGACAATATCAAGCAGGTAAAGGACATTGCAGGACTGAAGGTGGATCAGGTCGCAATCGGCTCCTGCACCAACTCCTCCTATACCGATATGATGACAGTTGCAGCTCTCTTAAAGGGGAAATCCGTACATCCCGATGTCAGCCTGGTGATTGCGCCCGGCTCCAAGCAGGTCATGAATATGCTTGCGGCAAACGGCGCACTGGCAGATATCATTTCCGCAGGCGCGCGTATTCTGGAATGTGGCTGCGGTCCCTGCATCGGCATGGGACAGGCTCCTGCAACGAATGCCGTTTCCCTGCGTACCATCAACAGAAACTTTGAAGGCAGAAGTGGGACAAAATCCGCACAGGTTTATATCGTCAGCCCCGAAACAGCGGTTGCATCCGCACTTGCGGGCGTTGTGACAGACCCGCATACACTGGGCGAGGCACCCCTCGTTTCCATGCCCGATCATTTTCTGGTAAACGATAACCTTATCATTCCCCCTGCACCCGAAGGCGAATGTGTAAAGGTTGTCAGAGGGCCGAATATCCAGCCCTTCCCCAAGAATACAAAGGTACCAAAGGAAATCAAGGGCAGCGCACTGATTAAGGTGGAAGACAACATCACAACAGACCACATCATGCCCTCCAATGCGAAGCTTCTGCCCTTCCGTTCCAACGTACCCTATCTGGCAGATTACTGTCTGACCCCCTGCGACCCCGAGTTCCCCACAAGAGCAAAGGCGGCAGGCGGTGGCTTTATCATCGCAGGACAAAACTACGGACAGGGCTCCAGCCGCGAGCACGCCGCACTGGCACCTCTACAGCTTGGCGTAAAGGCGGTTATCGCAAAATCCTTCGCGCGTATCCACATGGCAAACCTCATTAATAATGGTATTCTGCCTCTGGTATTCGTGAATGAATGGGATTACGACAATATTCAATTAGGTGATGAATTTGTAATCAAATACGCCGCAGACCAAATCAAAGGCGCAGTTGACGGACAGGATGTAATGGTAACGCTGGTACGCACCGGTGAAGAAATCCCCACAAGATTGAACATCTCCGCCAGACAATGTGACATTTTGCTTGCGGGCGGTCTCTTGAACTATACAAAGGAGGCAAAATAATATGACACATAGAGTAACTCTGATTCCCGGGGACGGCAGCGGCCCCGAGGTGGTTGCCGCAACGAAGCGCGTTGTAGAGGCAACCGGCGTTGCAATCGAATGGGACGAAATGGAAGCAGGTGCAGC
The DNA here is from genome assembly GCA_963640305.1 of Sodaliphilus sp. Lineage (GTDB taxonomy): Bacteria > Bacillota > Clostridia > Lachnospirales > Anaerotignaceae > Anaerotignum_A. The sequence continues at coordinate 65,725 of CAVHYX010000036.1, forward strand.
CATGATTGAAAAATATGGCACTCCCCTGCCCGACCATGTCATTGAATCTATCCGCAAAAACAGCGTTGCCTTAAAAGGACCTATCACGACCCCTGTTGGCAAAGGCTTTCGCAGCGTCAATGTAGCCTTGCGGAAAACCTTTGATTTATATGCAAATGTGCGCCCTGCCAAGACATACCCCGGCGTTGTCACAAGATACGATAATATCGACCTGGTTATTGTACGCGAAAATACAGAGGATTTGTACGCCGGTATCGAGCATATGGTTGGCGAGGATGCAGCGGAAAGCATTAAGCTGATTACTAGAAAGGGCTGCGAACGTATCTGCCGCTATGCCTTTGAATATGCCATAAGAGAAGGCAGAAAAAAGGTAACCGCCGTACATAAGGCAAACATCATGAAATGCACAGACGGTCTGTTCCTAGGTGTCGCAAGAGAAATTGCAAAGGAATACCCGCAAATCGAATTTACGGACAGCATTGTGGACGCAATGTGTATGCGTTTGGTAATGCACCCCGAGGAATATGATGTGCTGGTTTGCCCGAATCTTTACGGCGACATCGTTTCCGACCTGTGTGCAGGTCTGGTTGGCGGCTTGGGCTTGACCTCCAGCGCGAATATCGGCGAGGATGGCGCAATTTTTGAACCCATCCATGGTTCTGCCCCCGATATTGCAGGACAGCATAAAATCAATCCCACCGCCTGCATTCTTTCCGCATCTCTGATGTTAGCGCATCTGGGAGAGGCAAAGGCGGCTGCAGCTATCGAAAAGGCTGTAACCGATGTGATTTCCGAGGGCAAAACCTTGACGCAGGATATGGGCGGCACCGCAAGCACAGAGGAATTTGCGGATGCGGTCATTGCAAAGCTCTAAAGCACTCTTTTGTAAAAAAAAGCGAAACGGCAAAAACAACCGTTTCGCTTTTTTTGTGGCAAATTCCTGTTTTTATATCGTTTCGTCTCAAAGCAACACAAGTACATCCGCAACAATCTGTTCCGCAGTCAGATGATTTTCCTTCAGAACAGCTTCAGGATGATAGCGGTCAAGAAATTCCTTCCGCAAGCCGAAATTCAGTACCTTCATATCGGAATTTCCATAGAATCGTGCAATTTTTTCACCAAAGCCTCCATCCAAAATTCCGTCTTCCAGTGTAATCACAAGCGAATGTTCCTGTTTCAGGCGCTCCAGCAGCTCTGCATCAACCCCTGTAATATAGTAAGGATTGATCACAGTTGCCTGTGTGCCTGTTTTTTCCTGCAATAAAGCCGCAGTTGTCTGTCCCAGTTCATAAAAAGTCCCCAGACCCAAAATCGCCACCCGACTGCCCTTGTGCGTCACTTCATATTTATTCAGCTTGCCGAAATCCTTTGTCACAGCCTTGCCGGTGCTGATCATGCGCCCGCCCGGCAGCTTAATTGCCACCGGATGTTCTTTTTGCTCCATGCTCCAATCCAGCATGGCGAGATACTCCTCCTTTGTCGTCGGTGCAAGATATACCAGATTTGGAATATTGGCAAGCATCGGAATATCTTGAAAACCCAAATGAGTCACATCGTTCATACCATAAACAGAGCCCCAAAAGATAACAATGGTAGCGGGACTGTTGTTGATACACAAATCCTGCGAAATTTGGTCATAGGCACGCTGCACAAAGGTACTGTAAACCCCGTAAAACGGCTTGCCCCCGTTCGCCGCAATACCGGAAGCCAGCGCAACCGCCGTTTCCTCCGCTATGCCGACATCCACAAACTGCTTGCCTGCCTCCTCGCGTTTACTCCTTGTAAAGCCCATCACCGTAGGGGTACCGGAGGTAATCGCAACCACAGAGGGATCTTTTTTCATTTTATCCAACAAATATTCGCAGGTAACGGACTCGTAGCCCTCCTCGTCATTGTCATATAAGGACTTTCCTGTTTTAATGTCAAATGGCTCGCTAAAATGCCAACGTTCCTTGTTCTGCTCCGCAGGTGCATAGCCCTTCCCTTTCAGCGTATGGATATGTACAACCAGCGGCTTTTCGGTATCCTTTGCATGCTGAAAGGCTGCAACCAATGCCGCTGTGTCATTTCCGTCTCCCACATAAATATAATCCAAACCAAATGCACGGAACAAATTACATTCCGCCTGTCCGTTTGTTTCGCGCAGCAGCCGAAGATTTTGGTATAAGCCACCATGATTTTCTGCAATGGACATCTCGTTATCATTGACTACAATGATAAAATTACTGCCCAGCTCCGCCACATAATCCAAGCCCTCCAGTGCTTCTCCGCCGCTTAAAGAGCCGTCTCCGATTACCGCAATTACATTCCCCTTCTTCCCCTGTAAATCCCGCGCCTTGGCAAGCCCTGCCGCAAGGCTTAAGGATGTGGAGGTGTGCCCGATGGTAAAGAAATCATGTTCGCTTTCCTCCGGATTGCTATAGCCGGAAACATCGTCATATCTTTCTTCAAAAAGATACGCATCCTTTCTGCCTGTCAGCATTTTATGCGGATAGCTTTGATGGGATACATCAAAGACGATTTTATCCTGCGGAGAATCAAAAACATAATGCAAGGCAATCGTTGCCTCTAGCACCCCGAAATTCGGGCCGAAATGACCGCCATGCCTACTCGCGCGAAGCAAAAGCGCGTGACGCATTTCCTCCGCCAAAGCAGGAAGCTGTTCGAGCGTCAGCTTTTTCACATCTGTCGGATTGTTGATTGCTTCAAGATACATTCTTCTGCACACTCCCTTTTTGTTTTTATCATAGCACTTAAAGTTAACTTTAAGTCAATAGACAAATGTATTTTTTTGAAATATTTTTTCTTGTATAAAAAATCAGTCGAATCTCGTCCGACTGATTTTATTCTCACTGATTCTTACTATTTTATTTCCGAAAACCCGTTACTTATTTCCAAACCTCTTCAGCAATTTCCTTTACCAGCTTCAGCTTTGCCCACTGCTCTTCTTCCGTCAGCTTATTGCCGATTTCGCAGGATGCAAATCCACATTGCGGACTCAAATACAAACGCTCCAAGGGAATATATTTTTCCGCCTCATGGATTCTTGCGATAATCTTCACCTTATCCTCCAATTCAGGTGTCTTTGTTGTAACCAGACCCAGAACAACCTTCTTTTCTCCTGTCATTTTTGCCAGAGGCGCAAAGCCGCCGGATCTCTCATCATCATATTCCAGATAATATGCGTTTACATTTTCCTCGCCGAACAGCAAATCCGCAACGCCGTCATAGGCACCAGAGCTGAAATAGGTGGAATGATAATTCCCCCTGCAAACGTGGGTATTAATGATTAAATCCTTGGGCGCCTGTGCGATTACCTGATTGTTCAGATTCAGAATCGTCTTTTTGTAGCTGTCGAGTGCCGCACCTTCTCTGCCTGTCAGTGCCACTGCCAACTCAGGGTTTACCATGCCGCCCCAGACACAGTCATCAAGCTGCAAATTTCTGCAGCCTACCGCATAAATCTCCTGCACGAATTCATTGTATGCCTTCACCACATCCTTCGCAAATGCCGCCTCTGTGCCGTAAATTTCCAGCGTCTTATCCAGTGTCTCCGCTCCGGTAAAAAACGCATAGAATTGACAGGGGGAAGGAATCGTCTGTTTCGCAACCGTATTTTCATCCTCAAACTGCTTCAAAAATTTGAAATGCTCCACAAAGGGATGTTTCTTTACGGAAATTTTCCCTACCAGGAAGGTATCATCAATCATTGCTGCCTCTGCATCAAAGGTTGTGTTGCCTTCTATAGTCTTTTTATGCTCCACGCCATCAAAGCCCCACATGAAATCCAGATGCCAGGTTGCTCTGCGAAACTCCCCGTCCGTAATCACATGATAGCCGATTTCTTTCAGCTTCGCAACCAATCCACGGATGCAATCATCCTCCACTGCGGTCAGCTGATCCTTCTTGATTTTTCCTGCCTCAAAGTCGGCTCTTGCCTGTTTCAACTTTTCGGGACGCAAAAAGCTCCCGACAAAATCGTACCGAAAAGGTGTCTGTAAACGACTCATGTTTCTTCACTCCGTTTCTTCATCTTTTGTAGAAAATATAATCCATAATGCCTTAGTATACTATAGCAAGTTTTTCATAGTAAGTTAATCTGATTTATCTATATTTTTCAGTTCTTAAAGCTGTGAATGGGTGCAGGGATTCTGCCGCCTCTTGCCACGAATTTCTCACAACTGAAGCGATTTATGGGAATAATAGGCGCGTAGCCAAGCAATCCACCGAATTCTACGCTTTCGCCCTCTTTTCTGCCGATAACAGGAATCAAGCGCACTGCCGTTGTTTTGTTGTTCACCATACCAATCGCCGCCTCGTCCGCAATGATGCCGGAAAGCGTTGCCGCAGAGGTATCCCCAGGCAGTGCAATCATATCCAGACCAACCGAGCATACACAGGTCATTGCCTCGAGCTTTTCCAGTGTCAGTGCGCCTTTTTCACAGGCATCAATCATCCCGTGATCCTCACTGACAGGGATAAATGCACCGCTCAATCCGCCGACATAGGAGGAAGCCATGACTCCGCCCTTTTTCACGTTGTCATTTAAGAGTGCCAGTGCCGCCGTTGTCCCCGGTGCGCCGGCCTCCTCCAGTCCCATTTCTTGGAAAATTTCCGCAATACTGTCGCCAACTGCGGGTGTCGGTGCCAGAGAAAGGTCGATGATGCCAAAGGGTGTATCCAATCTTTTCGCCGCTTCTCTTGCAATCAACTGACCCACACGGGTAATCTTAAAGGCTGTCCGCTTTACGGTTTCGCATACGGTTTCAAAATCAGCACCTCTGACCTCCTCCAACGCGCGCTTCACCACACCGGGACCGCTGACACCGACATTAATGCAGCGGTCTGACTCTCCAACGCCATGGAATGCGCCTGCCATAAAGGGGTTGTCCTCCACTGCGTTGCAGAATACGACCAGCTTGGCACAGCCGATACATTCGTTGTCCTTCGTGCGCTCTGCCGTTTCTACGATAATCTCGCCCATTTTCTTGACTGCGTCCATGTTTAAGCCATTTCTGGATGTTCCGATATTGACGGAAGCACAAACTCGCTCCGTTACTGCCAGTGCCTCCGGAATGGAGTCAATCAGAAGCTTATCGCTTTCGGTATAACCCTTTTGCACCAAAGCAGAAAAACCGCCGATAAAGTTCACACCAACCGTTTTCGCTGCCCGATCCAGCGTCTTCGCAATGCTAACATAGGAACCCGCATTTTTGCAACCTGCTGCCGCAATTGCAATCGGTGTCACAGAAATTCTTTTATTCACAACAGGCACACCGTATTCCTTTGCTAGAGCATCTCCGACCTGCACCAAATCCTTCGCATAGGTCGTGATTTTTTGATATACCTTTTCGTTGAATTTATCAATATCCGCATCTGCGCAATCCAAGAGGCTGATTCCCATGGTAATGGTTCTGACATCCAGATTCATGTCAGAAATCATACGATTGGTTTCCAAAATTTCACTTCTTGTAATCATACTGCACCCCCTTAAATGCCTTAAATACGATGCATCACATCAAAAATCTCCGTATGCTGAATTTTAATGCTCATCCCAAGCGCATCTCCAACCGCATACAGCTTTTCCGCCGTTTTCTCAAAGCTATCCCTTGCATCGGTGAGGTCAACCACCATCACCATATTAAAATAACCCCCGACGATTGTCTGGGAAATATCCAAAATATTGATATTGGTTTCCGCCAAAGCACCGCAAACCTTTGCCGCAATCCCAACCTTATCCTGACCAAGTACCGTTACCACTGCCTTTTTCATGCCATTTTTTCCTCCTCAAATTAAAGTAATGTTTTTATCTTATCTTACCTATGAAAAAAAATCAATGGACAAATTTCCCTATGAAAAATCGTCTTCCCCCGCAAATTCCTACTTTTTGTATACCTATATTCTGTAGGCTATCTTTTTTACCAAAGCTTTCCTTTAAAAGAAATAAAACCCCCTTCTTTTGCACAAATGAATTCGATTTTTGCACCTTATTTTATACAAAAATCACCTCTATTTTCGTTTCTATATAGGTTCAAAAAACCAATTCCAACGCTTTGCTGTCTCTATAAGAAAGCTGATTGCTCCCATAAGAAGAAAAAAAGTCTCCCTTGTAAAAATCATGCTATAATGGAGGATGTGTAAAGAAAAAACAATGACACCTTACCCCGAAGCAGAAAAAAGGAGGAGTCCCTGTGACACAAAAGAAAGAAATCAAAAAGGTTTTAATTATCGGTTCCGGTCCCATCATCATCGGACAGGCATGCGAATTTGACTATTCCGGTACACAGGCGTGCAAGGCATTGCGTAAGCTGGGTTACGAAATCGTTCTGGTTAATTCCAACCCCGCGACCATCATGACCGACCCCGAAACAGCCGACGCAACCTATATTGAGCCCTTGAATATCGACCGCCTGGAGCAGATTATTGCAAAGGAACGCCCCGATGCTCTGCTTCCCAATCTGGGCGGACAGTCTGGCTTAAACCTTTGCTCCGAGCTTTCAAAGATGGGCATTTTAGACAAATATCACGTAGAGGTTATCGGTGTACAGGTCGATGCCATCGAGCGTGGCGAGGATCGTATCGAATTTAAGAAAACCATGGATAGCTTAGGCATCGAAATGGCGAGAAGCGAGGTTGCTTATTCCGTAAACGAGGCGCTTGCCATTGCAGATAAGCTGGGCTACCCCGTTGTCCTGCGTCCCGCTTATACCATGGGTGGCAATGGCGGCGGTCTGGTTTATAACGTAGAGGAATTAAAGACCGTCTGTTCCCGCGGCTTACAGGCATCCTTGGTCGGACAGGTTCTGGTCGAGGAATCTATCCTCGGCTGGGAGGAACTGGAATTGGAGGTTGTGCGTGATTCGGAGGGCAATATGATTACTGTCTGCTTCATCGAAAATATCGACCCCCTCGGCATCCATACTGGCGATTCCTTCTGCGCTGCTCCTATGCTGACCATTTCCGAGGAGGTGCAGAAGCGTCTACAAGAAAAATCTTATAAAATTGTTGATTCCGTGCAGGTTGTCGGCGGCACAAACGTGCAGTGGGCACATGACCCCAAAACAGATAGAGACATCATCATCGAAATCAACCCCAGAACCTCCCGTTCCTCCGCGCTTGCCTCCAAGGCAACAGGGTTCCCCATTGCTCTGGTTTCCGCAATGCTTGCAACAGGCCTGACACTGAAGGACATCCCTTGCGGCAAATACGGCACACTGGATAAATATGTTCCTGATGGCGATTATGTTGTTATCAAATTCGCACGTTGGGCATTTGAAAAATTCAAAGGCGCGGAAGATAAGCTCGGTACCCAGATGCGCGCTGTCGGTGAGGTTATGAGTATCGGCAAGAACTATAAAGAGGCATTCCAGAAAGCAATCCGTTCTCTGGAAACAGGTCGCTATGGCTTGGGTCACGCAAAGGATTTTGATAAAAAATCCAAGGAAGAACTGCTGAAAATGTTGATTTCTCCTTCCAGCGAACGTCATTTCGTAATGTATGAGGCACTGCGCAAGGGCGCAACCGTAGAAGAAATCCACGAACTGACAAAGGTAAAGGAATGGTTCATCACACAGATGAAGGAACTGGTTGAGGAAGAAGAAGCCCTTCTGGCAAACAAGGGCAAACTGCCTGCGGATGATGTACTGATTGCCGCAAAGAAAGACGGTTTCTCCGATAAATATCTGAGTCAGCTTTTGGAAATTGATGAGGCTGAAATCAGAAACAAACGTATCGCACTGGGTCTGGAGGAGGCTTGGGAGCCTGTTCATGTCAGCGGTACACAGGATAAGGCTTATTACTACTCCACCTATAATGCAACAGATAAAAACCCCGTCAGCACAGAAAAGCCCAAGGTTATGATTCTGGGCGGCGGTCCCAACAGAATCGGTCAGGGCATTGAGTTTGACTATTGCTGTGTACACGCTTCTCTTGCATTGAAGCAGCTTGGCTTTGAAACGATTATCGTCAACTGTAATCCTGAAACCGTTTCCACCGACTACGATACCTCCGATAAACTCTACTTTGAGCCTCTGACGCTGGAGGATGTTCTGAGCATTTATAAAAAAGAAAAGCCTGTCGGCGTGATTGCACAGTTTGGTGGACAGACACCCTTGAATCTGGCAGCGGATTTGGAAAGAAACGGCGTAAAAATCCTCGGAACCCCTCCCGCAGTCATTGATTTGGCAGAGGATAGAGATTTGTTCCGCAATATGATGGATAAGCTGGGGATTCCCATGCCGGAATCCGGTATGGCAATCACAGTTGAGGATGCCCTGCATATCGCGAAAAAAATCGGCTACCCCGTTATGGTGCGCCCCTCCTATGTTCTGGGCGGACGTGGCATGGAGGTTGTGTATGACTCCGAAAATCTGATAAAATATATGGAGGCTGCTGTTGGCGTGACGCCCGATAGGCCCATCCTGATTGACCGCTTCCTGAATCACGCGATGGAATGTGAAGCAGATGCCATCAGTGACGGTGCACACGCCTTCGTTCCCGCCGTTATGGAGCATATCGAACTGGCAGGGGTACACTCCGGAGACTCTGCGTGTATCATTCCCTCCAGACATATTTCCGAAAAGAATGTCAAGATTATTAAGGAATACACCAGAAAAATCGCAGAGGAAATGGGCGTGCGCGGCCTGATGAATATGCAGTATGCCATCGAAAATGATAAGGTATATGTACTGGAGGCAAACCCCAGAGCATCCCGCACCGTTCCTTTGGTTTCCAAGGTCTGCAACATCCGTATGGTTCCTCTGGCGATTGATATTGTCACAAGTGAACTGACCGGCAGACCCTCCCCCGTACCTGCCCTGAAGGAAAAGAATATCCCCTACTACGGCGTGAAGGAATCCGTATTCCCCTTCAATATGTTCCAAGAGGTTGACCCAGTTCTTGGTCCTGAAATGCGCTCTACCGGCGAGGTGCTTGGTCTTTCCGAGTTCTACGGTGAAGCATTCTTCAAGGCGCAGGAAGCAACGCAGACGAAGCTGCCCATGAGCGGCACGGTTCTGATTTCCGTCTGCGATAAGGATAAGGATGAGCTGCCCGAGGTTGCAAAGGGCTTCTCAGATGCCGGCTTCCATATCCTCGCAACCAAAGGCACACAAAAGGTGCTTGCGGATGCGGGCATTGTTTCCGAATTCGTTTATAAGCTGAACGAAGGCAGACCCAATATCTCCGATTTGATTACAAACGGCAAGATTGATTTGATTATCAATACCCCTACAGGGGCAGACGGTGCGATGGACGATAGCTATTTGCGTAAGGCTGCCATCCGTAAAAAAATTCCCTATATCACAACCATGGCTGCCGCAAAGGCAACCGCATCCGGCATCGAATCCATGCATAAGCCCGGTTGCGGCGCGGTTAGATCCTTACAGGAGCTGCACCGTTCCATTACGGATAAGAAATAACGCTGCGCTCTGTCAATCGAACAGAAAAACACCTTCCCTAAATAGGGAAGGTGTTTTTTTTCTACGGAGCATACGCTACATCTCTATCACCGTCTCCAAAATCGCTGCGAGTTCCGCCAAAACAGCATTGCAATCCATCGCAGCAGAGGAAAGCGTGCAGCAATCCAAGCCTCCGAATTTTTCCTGCACTGCCAGCAAAAAAAGAATCCGCTTCTGCTTTAGTGCCTCTTCTTCGCACAAAAGTCCCAAAGCCATAATGCCTGCAACAATGCCACTGCACATCCCGTTGATGCCAAAGCCGCCGTGCAACCCTCGGCAGGCCTCCAATAATTCCTCCGAAAGCGGAATGGCGTACTCTACCGCAACCGCACGCAGAATCGCCTGTGCGCAATTATTCTCGCTGCTACCTTGCGCCAATATCCTGTCCTTCAGCATCCTCTTTTCGCCTCCCCCTTTTTTCTATATTCTATGAAAAAAGGGACAACTGGTGTCACAGAAAAAAACAGAACTATGCTTTTATTCCATTCCTTCTTCACGATAATATGCAGCAGCCCGCTCCGGCGAAACCATACAGATAAAACAGTCCGTTGCAAATTCAAAGCCGGCAAAACCGCCGATACGCGGGAAAATTTCAATATGCCAATGAAAATCCGTATTTCTTGGGCCATCCATCACGCAGATATTATAGCCAATACCCTCCTGAAGCCCCCGCAAACTTTGCAACACCCGCCGCAAAAGCTGCGCCAATTCCTTTCGTTCCTCACCGTTCATCTCTCCAAAATCTCTTTGATGTGTCTTTGGCGCAAGCCAGAGCTCATAGGCGAAGCGTCCTGCATAGGGCGTAATAGCAATGAAATGCGTCGTTTCTGCCACAATGCGCTTACCCTGCTCCTTTTCATAGTCCAGCATTTTGCAAAACAGACAATCCTCCTTGTGCATTTTCTCTGCCATCGTTGCTGCCCTTCTCGGAGTTACGGGTAGTCCGACAATTTGCCAATGGGAATGGTGCATACTCATTCCCGCCGCCGGGCCGCAATTTTTGAAAATCTGCACATACTGTGTCCCTCTTTTGCGCCGAAAAAAGTCCAGCCGCATTTGCAGCACCTGCAATACGCTTTCCATCTGCTCCTGTACAAAGGTGTCTATTGTGGCATCATGGTCGGGCGTATCCACCAAAATCTCATGCCTTCCCCTCCCTGCCAGCTGTGCGTAAAAGGCTTCCTCTACAGCATTTTCGCAGTCCTCTGCTACAGACGGAAATTTATTTGGAAAAACACGCATTTGCCATGCACCATTAGGACCATCCTGATAAATGGCATCCGGTGTCCATTCCTCATGCCCGCCGCAAAAGGGACAATGCGCGCTGTCTGTATGCTTTTTCTGCGTATGATGGACAAATTCATAGGGACGATTCTTTCTATTCTCCGCATAAAGCGACATTTCCCCTGTAAAGGGGTTGATTCTGATTTCAGACATCCCTATTCCTCCTTTCGATATGTCCATGCCGCAATACCTCGAAAGATATTACTTGCCACAGGATGAATCTCTCCGCCGATATGGTTGGAAACAAATACCGCCTGAGTTCGATACGCAATACTGATATACGGCAAATCCTCCGCCAGCCTCTTTTGCAGACTGCTGTAAGCCAAAAGCGTTTGCCCCTCGCCCACTGCGTTTCTTACATTCATAAGCAGCGCATCTGTCTCCGCATTACTGTAGCCAATATAATTCAAGCTGCCTTCGGTCGCAAAAAACGGTGATAAATCCGTTATTTCGGAGCACTGCCATCCACTGACAACAAGGTCAAATTGTCCATTCGCAAGCTTCTGCTTATAGTCTGCAAAATCTGCCTTATCCAATGTGACAGTAAAGCCGACCGCACTCAGCTCCTCTTTTAGTCCAGAGGCAATTTGCACCCGCTCCGCATTCTCCTGATTCACCAAAATCGTTGCCCGAAGTGTCTGCTGAATACCGTTGATTTCCTTCTCCGGCTTGCCGTCCCCGTCTGTGTCCTTCCAACCGCTGTTTTTCAGGAAGGTCTCCGCCATCGTGGGATTGTATTCATAGGTTGCAACATTCTCCTCGTAAAGCCAACTCTTCGGATTGATTGGCGTATTTGCTTTCACGGCATAATTCAGATAAACACTCTCAATCAGGCTGTCCTTCGGCACAACATAAGCAACCGCTTGCCGCACAGCCTTATCCTGCCAAAGTGCCTTGCGGAAGTTAAAGCCGATAAAATCATATTGATTGGATGTAAACTGATACATGGCAAAGCTGCCCTTGTTCGTATATTTCCCCGCATCCACGGCATCCGTCACCAACACATCTGTCACGCCCTGCTCAAATGCGCTGACATCCGCTTCCGCTCCCGCAATCATTTTCACGCATATTTCGGAAATTTGCGGCGCATCTCCGGCATAAGAAGCACTTGCTTGAAGTCGCATTTCCGATGCCTGCCGATAGGACTCCATTTCATACGCACCGTTCCCAATCGGCTTTGTGTCCGTATCGCTCTGTCCACCGTAATAGGCGGCAGGGATAATCGGGAAACGTAGCGCGTCAATGTTCGAGCTGAAGCAGTCACGGAAGGTGATCAAAACGGAATATTCTCCCGTTCTGCTACATCCACTCACATAATTCGTGACCCGTTTATAAACCGCATCCTCCGGCGCATTTTGCAGCGTATTAACGGAATAGACCACATCATCCGCCGTCAGCGCACTACCATTTTGCCATTTTATATCGCGATTCAAATTTACGGAAAGGCTTTTCCCGTCTGCCGAAAATTCCCAATCCTGCGCCACCGCAGGGCAAGCCTTGCCGCTTTCGTCAAAATCAATCAGCGGCAGAAACAGCAGCTTCAAAATGCGGTCAACCGTTTCCTCCCGATTCAACAGAGGATTCAGTGTCTCTGGTATTCGCATGGAAAGCGTCAGCGTCTGTTTCTCTGCCACTCCCTCAATGGTATCCATGTTTTCTTGATTCTTTATTTGCTTCTCCTGTTTACTACAGCCGCAAAGCCCAAAGCAAAAAACAAACAGCAGCAAAGCAATTCTTTTTTTCATGCTTCTTCATTTCCTTCCAAAAGCGCTTGCAGACAAAAAGCCATCTCATACATCTGCTCTGCAAATTTTACCCTTCGCACATAGCTTTTTGTTTCCTCGTAAGGAATCTCATCCAACGTAATGCCATCCCCGCTGATCGCTTCATCTGCCAGCCATGCAGCAACCTTGCCATGTCCTGCATTATAGCCCGCCAGAACAGTTTCCAAAACGCCGTCGAATTCCTCTGTCAGCCAACTTAAATACCAACAGCCGATGTGAATATTCGTATCCGGATCTGTTAGGTCAATCGTATTCAGGTCTAACCCCATCTGTTCCGCCGCCCACCTGCCTGTTTCCTCCGTCACCTGCATCAGTCCGACAGCACCCGCAGCCGAAACAACATTCGCTTCAAAATGGCTTTCACAGAAAATCACACCGTAAATCAGTGATTTCTCCAGACGATATTCCTTTGCATATTTTTCCACAATATTCCGATATTGCATTGGCAAAACACGCGGCAGCACCGCCAAATACGCGAATGCCGCAACAAGCAGCAAGACCACTGCACATCTGAAAATCTTTTTTATGAGTTGAATCATGTTTTTTGACTTCCTTTGTTTATTTTATATCGTTTTTAGCATTTCATCCAGCTGTCCCTGCAAATAAGCAAGATCCTTGCTGTTGTCCAGCACAACGGACGCCGCCTCTTTGTATTCCTCCCAGCTTTTCTGATTGGCAATTCGTGCCTTCGCAATATCATAACCAATGCCATCCCTCTCCATCACACGCCTTGCGCGGACCTCGGGGTCGGCATAAACCACCCAAATCGTATCGCAGCGGCTTTCCAGCCCTGCCTCGAGCAAAAGCGGCGCATCCAAAATCACCGCTCTAGCGGTATTTTCCGCCTTTGCCTTGGCAATTTGTCTGTCTACCTCCGTACAGATATATTTATGGGTACATCGGTTGAGAAATGCCAGCTTTTTCGCATCCGAAAACACAATTTCTCCCAATTTCCTGCGAATGATATTTCCCTCTGCATCCAGAATTTCCGTCCCGTAGCAGTCCACAATTTCCGTATACGCCGGCTCTCCCTTTAGGATAATTTCATGCGCAATTTTATCCGCATCAATCACGACTGCACCCGCTGCCGCAAGACTTTTACTCACAACGCCCTTGCCGCTGCCCGTACCGCCAGTCAAACCGATAACCTTCATATCGCTTCCCCTTCTTATTTTGCCTCAAACCAAGAGTTCCCCTCATGCACATCCACATCCAAGGGAACCAGTAAATCTACCGCGTGCTCCATGTTTTCCTTGAGGATTTTCGCAACAGCGTCCTTTTCGTCCTTATCCGTTTCAATCAAAAGCTCATCGTGTACCTGCAAAATCAGACGAGAACGATAGCCACCCTCCTGCAAAGCACGATGCACCCGTATCATTGCCAGCTTGATAATATCCGCAGCCGTGCCTTGAATCGGCATATTCATTGCCGCGCGCTCACCTGCCGCCCGCTGTATAAAATTACTGCTCTGCAACTCGGGCATATTTCGGCGGCGATTCCAAAGCGTAGAAACATAGCCATTTTTTGCCCCGTTTTTGATGGTATCCTCCATAAAAGTCTTGATTTTTGGGTATCTTACAAAATAGGCCTTGATGTATTCCGCCGCCTCCTTACGGCTGATGCCCAAATCCTGTCCCAGCGTAAATGCGCCCTTGCCGTAGATAATGCCGAAATTAACGGCCTTAGCGTTGCTTCTCTGCGCAGGTGTTACCTCATCAAACGGCACATGGAATACTTGTGATGCCGTCATACGGTGAATATCCTGATTACTCTTGAATGCCTCAATGAGACTTTCATCCCCCGAGATATGCGCCAGCACGCGCAGCTCAATTTGTGAATAATCGGCATCCAGAAAGCAAAAATCCGCACTTTCGGGTATGAAAATCTTTCTAAGCTCTCTCCCCAGCTCCAGACGAACAGGGATATTCTGCAAATTCGGCTCTGTCGAGGAAATCCGTCCTGTCGCCGTGATGGTCTGATGGAAGGTGGAATAAATCTTCTCTGTTTCGGCATCCATCACCGCCAGAAGTCCGTCTGCATAGGTGCTTTTCAGCTTTGCCAGCTGTCTGTAGTGCAGAATCCGCTCCACGATGGGATGCTCCGTCCGTAGCTTTTCCAGAATATCCGCTGCAGTGGAATAACCCGTTTTCGTCTTTTTTCCACCTGAAAGTCCCAGTTTTTCAAATAAAATCACACCCAGCTGTTTGGGAGAATTGATGTTGAATTTTTCTCCCGCCAATACGTAAATTTCTTCCTCTATGTTGTCCAGACTTTCACCCAGGCGCTTCTGATACGCCAGCAAAGCCGCTTTGTCGACCTTGATGCCGTATTTTTCCATATCCGCCAGCACATAAATCAGCGGCATTTCCATATCATAAAACAGGCTTGTCTGCCCGTTTTCCGCCAGTCGCTCCTCCATGACCCTTCTCGCACGAAAGAAAATCTCCGCCTGTCTTGCGCCATAGGCAGTGCGCTCCGTCTCAGGCAGTGCAGCAAATATTTTTTTTGTCCTGCCCTTCCCGAAAACTTCTTCCTGCGAGGGATAAGTTTCATTCAGAAAAGCAGCCGCAATATCGTCGTATTCGTAGGAGCTGCCCGTCGCATTAAGGAGATACGCGCCGATAGCGGTATCAAATTCCGCCGCAAAGCCGCCATAGCCGTAACTGCGCAGAAAACGAATGTCCTTCTTTACATTATGCCCGATTTTGCGGTAAGCGTCATTTGTGAAAAACGGCTGAAACAGCTCCAGAATTTCCTGCATCAAAAACTCTATAGATGCCTCAATCCAAACACCGCCCATTTTTTCCTGATATAGCGCAAGCCCCCGTCCTTCTTCGTTTTCGTAAACAAAGGCATAGCCGACCTCGCCCTTTTCCAGAACAGAAAGCACCTCTCTTGCACCTTTCCTGTCCGCAACAAAGCGATAAATCCGTTCCGTCTGCTTTGGTGCAGAAAGTTGCCCCTCAAAACGACTGAACATACTCTTAAATTCCAGTCGTTTCACCAGCTCATACGCCGTCTGATTAAACATATCGTTAATTTTCAGCACATCCTTCCGGAACGCTAGGGGCATATCCCGCACGATGGTTGCCAGAAATTTACTCAGCCTTGCCTGTTCCTGATACATCGCAAGATTTTCGGATGCCTTTTTCGGCTTGATTTCCGCCGCATGGGCAATCGCCGTTTCAATATCATGATACTGCGCGATAATCTTCGCCGCAGTCTTTTCGCCAATACCCGGCACACCGGGGATATTGTCGGACGCATCACCCATCAGTGCCTTCATATCAATAAATTCGGTGGGTGTTACGCCGTATTTCGCCTGCACATTCGCCGCGTAATAATCCTCCGTTTCCGTACGTCCGCCCTTTGTTTTAGGAATCCGCACCTTAAGCGTTTCGCTTGCCAGCTGCAAAAGATCCCTGTCACCCGAAACCACAACAGGCTCAACACCGTTTTTCTCCGCCAGCACGGAAAGCGTCCCCAGAATATCGTCCGCCTCAAAGCCCTCCTGCTCAAAAATAGGGATGTGCATGGTCTGCAAAACCTCTTTCAGAAGGGGCATCTGCTCCCGTAGCTCCTCTGGCATCCCCTTTCTCGTTCCCTTGTAGCCGTCAAAGGTTTTGTGTCGGAAGGTGGGTGCGTGCAAGTCAAATGCCACCGCCAGATAATCGGGTTTTTCTTCATCTAAAAGCTTAAATAGAATATTCAGAAAGCCGTATACCCCGTTGGTATAGCGACCCTCTCCGTTGGTCAGCAACGGAACGCCGTAAAACGCGCGGTTCACAATGCTGTTGCCATCAATCAACATGATTTTTTCAGCCATGAAAATAGCCTCCCGCCATCACAAAAATTATATACAAAGGCGTAATAAGCCCAATCCTCCATACTAAGGATGATTATACTACAAAATTCTCAAAAAATATATCAGACACAGAAAAAAATACAGGACAGCATGCTTTTTCCCCTCCCGTAGCATATAGTGAAAGAAAATCATTCTCACAGGAGGTATTTTTTATGAAAAAAAAGCTTTGCATCGCACTTTCAGGGATGCTCTGCCTTACGGCAGGGGTTGGCTGCGGCACAGAAACGGCAAAAAAATCGCTGACCCCCGTCCGTCTGAACGAGGTCGTCCATTCCGTTTTTTATGCGCCGCAATATGTCGCGCAGGAGCTTGGTTTTTTCGAGGAGGAGGGCTTGGATGTGAACGTTACGGTCGGCAATGGCGCGGATAAATCCATGACAGCCCTGCTCTCCGATTCCGCAGACATCGCTCTGCTTGGCACAGAGGCAGGTCTGTATGTCTACGCCGAGGGGAAAGCCGATTATCCCAAAACCTTCGCACAGCTGACCCAGCGCGCAGGGAATTTTCTTGTTTCCCGCGCCGAGGAGCCCGATTTTCAATGGTCTGATTTGAAAGGGAAATCCGTGATCGGCGGCAGATTGGGCGGTATGCCCGAAATGGTTCTGGAATATGTCATCAAGGAAAACGGTATGACCATCGATAAGGATATGGAAATCATCAATAATATTGATTTTACCTCCACCGCAGGCGCATTCCTTGGAAATGTCGGTGATTACACCGTAGAATTCGAGCCCGCCGCAACCACGCTTGAGCAGAGCGGCAAGGGGCATATTGTTGCGTCCTTGGGAGAAGCGAGCGGCTATCTGCCTTATACCGTTTATATGGCACAGGATTCCTTCCTTGAGAAGCATCCCGAGGTAGTTGAAGCCTTTACACGTGCCATTTATAAGGGACAGCAATGGGTGGAAAGCCATTCCGCCGCAGAGATTGCAAAGGTGATTCAGCCGCAGTTTGCTGAAACCGACCTCGATACTCTCACTATCATCATAGATCGCTATCAAAAGCAGGATACATGGAAAGCCGACCCGACCGTTTCCCCCGAAGGCTTTGCCCTCATCCAGAAAATTATGATAGAGGGTAAGGAACTTTCGCAGGAAATCCCATACAATTCCATCGTTGCACCGCAGTTCGCAAAAAAAGCCATAGCAAGCAAATAAGTCGGAAATCCTACGCAAAAAACTCCTATTGCAAACTATCTGCAATAGGAGTTTTTCTGCTGCGAACTTATCTATATGATCCGAACATCTTCGGCTGTTTTAGGGTGGATTTAGCTGTTTTTATCCGCAATGGTAATCTGCAGCGTTTTGTTTTCCTTGTTGTTCCGTACAATGGTCATGCTAACCTTATCTCCGACCTTTGTGCCCTCTAAGGCATTGAGCAGACTGTCCATATCCTTGATATTCTTTCCGTTAAATATGGTAATAATATCTCCCGATTGCAGTCCTGCCTGTGCCGCAGGGCCGTTGTCCACTACCTCAAGCACCAGTGCGCCGACCTCCAAATTATACAGAGAAGCATTTGTACCCGTAATGCCGATATACGGTGTAGGCTGCGTACCGGTTTCCAGAAGCTGCTCTACGACCGGCGTAATTTGATTACTGGGAATAGCATAGCCCATGCCCTCTGCCATAGAGGAGTTATACTTTGCCGTATTGATGCCGATTACCTCGCCCTTCGTGTTCACCAGCGCACCGCCGCTGTTGCCGCTGTTGATTGCCGCACTGGTCTGCAAAACAGTCAACGAATTGCCGTCCACATTGATGGTCTGCTCCTTCACGCTGACAATACCGTCCGTTGCGGAAAGTCCCATACCCATCGCATTCCCGATGGCGATGACACAATCCCCAACCTCTAGGCTGTCGGAATCACCAAAGGTTGCCGTTGTCACCGTTTCCACGCCCGCCTGCTTCAAGTCGCTCCACGAAACGGACAAAACCGCCAGATCGGATTCGCTCTTTGTGCCGACCACCTTTGCAGGTACGCTCTTGTCGCCGTCCAGTGTGACATAAATCGAGGTTGCACCCTCAATCACGTGGTTATTCGTCGCAATGGCGATTCGGTCATCATCGGAATAGAAAATAACACCGCTGCCCGCACCCTCTGCTTCATAGGGTATGGTAAAACGCCCCATGTATTGTGTCACACCCGTCGTTGTAGTAGAAATGCTGACAACGGAAGGCTTTACCTTCTTCACAATGTCCACCGTAGAAAGTCCGTTCGTCAGATAGGACACACTCTCAGTATTGCTTGTAGATGCAGTTTGAATGCCGCTTTCCTCCTGAAAATAATTCTGCGCCGCACTGTAGCTGACACCAATCGCAGAGCCGCCCGCAATGCTCACAACCAGACAAGCTGCAATCAGCTTTGCCCAACCGTTGCTTTTTGCTTTTTTCTTTGTTTTTTTCACCTGCTCCTCATAATGATATTCCCGTACACAGGGATGCGAGTATTCCGTACTACTTTCCTCCGAAGCCTCCGCAGCGACAGCACCGTCCTGCGATGCTTCCGCAAAGTCCTCTACAAAGTCCTCCTCTGTGCTCTCCTCTGCCATCCGCGCGTCCTGTGCGTCCGAAATCTCCTCCATGTCTTTCTCCTCGGCGGAAATAACCTCCGCCTCCATTTCTGCAGATTCGCCGTCTACATGCGGCTCATCCTCTACGCCCTCCTCCATGGATGAAAGCGTATCCTTCTCCTCTGTTTTTGCCTCTTCCTCATCCTTTTTTGGATTCCATTCGTCATAATCAAACATATTCATTACCTCCATATCGTTCTCAAGGTTTCGCTCTTATCTCCTACACCGTTATTATAGCGATTGAATTTGAACGAAATATGAACGTACAGTAAATAATCCGTGTTTTTCCTTAAAGCCAGATTAAAAGCATAGAGAAAAACAAAATCGCCTAAAAAATTCTGTTGAAAAACAAATTATCCTTTTTTAGAAAAATGGTATATGTTAAAATGAAGTGAAGCAATAAAGATAAGAAGTCAAGCTTTGCTTTTTAGGATCACGTTTGTTTGCATCATTTACATCAAAGATTTTTGAAATTTTTTTGGAGGAATTTTTATGGTTTATACAGTTGGAGAAATGGCAAAGCTCTTGGAAATCCCGGCCTCTACGCTACGCTATTATGACAAGGAGGGTCTTCTGCCCTTCGTGGAGCGTTCCTCAGGCGGCATCCGTATGTTTCGGGAGTCCGATTTTGAATGGCTACAGGTCATCGGCTGCATGAAAAAAGCAGGAATGTCCATCAAGGACATCCGCAGGTATATTGAAATGGCGTTGCAGGGTGACGATACGATTGCACTGCGCCTTGCCATGTTCCGTCATCAACGGGAGATCCTGAAACAACAAATGGAGGAATTGCAGCGCACCATGGAAATGGCGGATTATAAATGCTGGTTTTATGAAACGGCACAGGCAGCCGGCACTATCGTTGTACCGCAAAATATGGAGATATCCGATATACCGGAGCAATTTCGCTCCGTTCGCCAAAAACTACGAACCATACCGGCATATCTGTTGAAAAAATAAAGCAAATCCAAAAGCCGTGCCCGGATAAGAAAACTTGAATTTCTGTAAGTTACGAGGTCAGTTCCCCTTGACAGACTGACTGCCCGGTAGTGGACTGTCCTTCCGTTCATGACGAGCGAAATCGTGACCGAAGGTTGCATTTGCGAGGAATGAAAGGAAAGTGTGAACGGTTTTCAAGTGACAATGAGAAAAACCTTCCCTTTGTCAAAGGAGACTCTCGGGAAACTTCCTTGTATCCGCAGACTTTCAGCTATTTCATTTTCTTCACGTTTTCTTATCGGGACATACCTAAAAGAACCCCCGTTCACACCTTGCTTCCTTGGTGGGAACGGGGGGTTGTAATAGCATTTATTGACTGTATCCTAGAATCTTCTTCGTCCGCCTCTGCGTCTCCTTTTGCCTCCGCCCAGACTTAAGCCGCTGCGACCGGATGAGCCAAAGCTATAGCCACGTCTGCTTCTTCTTCCGCCAATGAATTTGACAAGCAGAACAATAATCGCAATCACAACAAGAACAACAACCAGTCGAATCAGTCCCTTTAAGGTGAAAAGACCTCTGAAGAAATCGCCAATCATACTGAAAATCGTTCTCTTGGATACATCTCTTGCAGCATAGACGGGAGCCTCAAACGCTGTTTTGCCATCCAAGGTATAAACGGCCGTGCCAACCTCTGTACCCTTGTCTATAGGTGCCCGCAGCGAAACCTTCCCTTCCTTGTCTGTCACCGCATAGGCATCATGATAGGTGATGTTAAGCTGCAAATCCTCTGCTGCCGTTTTCGGTACCATCAGTACAGCATCCTCCTTGAATACCAAGGATAAGGTGTCCCCTTCGGATTTTTTATGCTTGGTCAAGGGTACCTCCGCAATCGTCACATCCGCTTTCGCAAGCTCCGTCTTTTCGTATTCGTTGAAACCATATTCAAAAAGATTTTTTGCATCCAGCCAACGGTTCGGATCCTCCGAGCGGAAAATAATGGCAATCAATTCCACGCCATCCTTTTCTGCTGCAGCGGAGACACAATCCCCCGCCTCATCGGTAAACCCGGTTTTAATGCCAATCGCATAGGGGTACTGATATTCCCCTTCTGTAATCAGCAAATTATGACTACGCCATACATAATCCTGCGTTTTCAGGGTCGTATCAGTCCCCTTTTCTCCCACGCCGTTGCCGGAAAAATTCTTTTCCTTCGCAATCTCCGCCAAAACCTCATTTTCCATAAATGTCTTTGCAATCAGTGCCAGATCTGCGGCTGTAGTATAATGCTCATCCGAATGATAGCCGTGTGCATTGGCGAAATGGCTATTCGTCGCCCCGAGCTCCGTCGCCTTTTTGTTCATCAAATCCGTAAATATCGTCTCACATTGCAGAAAGGTGAGGCTATCCCGATTCTCTACTTTTTTTGCAACGGCTGCTGCAATCACATTCGCGGAATCATTCCCGGAGGGAATCAAAAGTCCGCGCAAGGCGTTTTGTACGGTCAAGGTTTCCCCGATCTGATGCCCTGCCTTGCTGGAATCCAGAGACACCTCGTTAATTTCAGTGCCGACGGTAATCAAATCCTCCGGCGCAAAATAATCCATCGCAACCAAAGCAGTCAGCATTTTCGTCATGCTGGCAGGATACATCTTCTGATTGGAATTTTTTTCATACAAAATCGTCCCCGTCGATGCCTCGATCAATATGGCGGACGCAGCCGCGACCTCCGGCGCATCCTCTGCCTGCATCACAGCCGCTTGCAGGGTATATGCCGTCTTTACAGTCTTGGTTTCCGTATTGTCGGCTGCCACGGTGTTGCTGTCCTGCTTTGCTTCCTCCCTTTCACCGCCACACCCGACTGCACCAAAAGCCACCGTTGTCGCCAAACAGAGCGCAGTCAGTCTTGTGAATAATTTTTTCATTTTGAAACATCCTTTCTGCCCTTTTTATCCTTCTGTGCCTTCAATTCCCGTTTCCAAGCCTTTAATTCCGCGTCAAAGCGCTGTGAATGCAGATTGGGGAATGCCTGCATCAAACGCCGCTCGATTCTGTCGCTTTTTTCAAGCTCCCGTAGACGGCTTTCCAGCTTTTCCTTGACCTCATTTAACACATATTTCCGATGCAGACGTTCCTCCTCACGCATTTGCGCCAGCTTTTCGTCCTCCTCGTCCATCCGTTCCTTCCATTCCCGCAAAAATTCCACAGCGGGCATATTCTCAAAACGGGCAACAATTTCCTGTCTTGTTGCATAGAGTCGGGTTCCCTCCAGTTTTCTTTGAAGCACATCGTGCGCCTCACTGAGAGACGCCAGCTTTTCGTTGAAGCGCAGAATATGCAACACCGTAATCGCAGCATCTACAGCCAGATAAGCGAACAAAAGCGTTGCCGCAAATTCGCCCCATGTGCGTGGAATCAGCAGGACAAGCTCCGCAATGGCAGGCTGTACCACCCGCATTACAACGGTCGTCAAAATCCCCCATTCCACAGAACGCTCCGGGCAAACACGCCCCTTGATATTAAAGGGCTTGTCGGAATAATCCCACCATGTCGCACGAAAAAGCTTTTCCAATATCAAGCCAATGAGATATTCCACGACCGTTGCAATCACAAAGCCGCCCAAAAACAGCAGCGGAATCGAATCCGAAACAGGCGATAACGTCAAAAGAATCAGCAGTGCGCCCGTACCGTAAATAGGGCAAAGGGGACCGTTGATAAATCCACGATTCACCCACTTTTTTTCATGCAGGGATACATAAACGGATTCCATCAACCATCCCAGAAAGCTGTAAATCATAAAATACGCATATAATTCAAAAAATGTAAACGAACCAAAAACGGTTGACCACATAAGAATTTCCTTCCTCACAAATCCATTGACACGGAAGGCTTCAAAATGCCCTGTGCCGCAATATAGTGCAAGGCCTCCGCCACAGCATCCTCTTTCGACCCGCTCATATCGAGCCAAAGCCCGTCGATTTGATGCTGAAACCATGTCATTTGTCTTTTTGCAAAATGTCTGGTATTGGTCTTAAGCTCTGTGACCGCATCCTCCAGACTGCATTTCCCCTGCAAATAAGGCACGATTTCCTTATAGCCGATACCCTGCATGGAAACCAGATTCGGCGCATAGCCCTTCTCCAAAAGCCCCTGCACCTCACACAAAAGCCCTTGTGCCAGCATAGCATCAATACGCTCCTCAATGCGCGCATAAAGCCGCTCCCGCTCCATCGTCAAAAGAAGCACTGCGGCATTGTAGGGAGATTCCTTTTTCCTTTGCTCTGCATTATGCTCGGAAAATTTCTGCCCCGTCAAATAATGATATTCCAATGCGCGCGTCACACGCTTGACATTATTGGCGTGAATATTCTCCGCATAAACAGGGTCGATTTTTTGCAGACGGGCATATAGCACCTCTGCCCCTTCCTCCTTCGCAATGCGGTAGCATTCCTCTCGAAAGGCAGTATCGTTGTCCGTCTCCGTAAAATCCGTATCATATAGTAGCGCGTTGATATAAAAGCCCGTGCCGCCGACCAAAATAGGGATTTTTCCCTTCGCCCAAATCTTTTCCATATATGCCTTTGCTTTCTTTTGAAAAAGCATGACGTGATATTCCTCATCGGGGTTCAGCTCATCAATCAGATAATGAGGTATCCCCTCCGCCTCATTTGGCGTAACCTTTGCCGTTCCGATGTCCATACCGCGATAAATTTGCATGGAATCCGCAGAAATGACCTCCCCTCTGATTTTCTTTGCGATGCAAATCGAAAGACCCGTCTTTCCGCAAGCTGTCGGACCGCCAATGACAATCAATGGTTTTTTCATCACTCCACCTACTCAATTCTGGATACGCTGAAACAGCTTTTCCATTTCATATTTTGTCAGCCGCACAATCGTCGGCCTACCGTGCGGACAAGTAAAGGGGTGCTCCAGCCGCAAAAGCTGATGAATCAATGCCTCCGCCTCTCTTGTGCTCAAAACATCGTGTGCCTTGACTGCTGCCTTGCACGCCATAGTTGCCACTGCCAAAATTTTTGTATCATATACATTGGAAATACGTTCCTCCGTCAGCTTGTCCAGAATATCTGTAAAAAATCCAATTTCCGTAGGGTTATGCAATAAATATGGTGTCGCACAAAGTGCATATTGTGCGCCGAATTCCTCAAATGCAAAGCCGAAGCCCTCCAGAAGCTCCCTGTTGCTTTGCAAAACCTCTGTTTCCAGTGGTGTCAGCTGTAGCATCAATGGCATCACCATTCGTTGCGAAACAATTTTTTCCTCACGGAATTGATTCATAAACTTCTCGTACAGCACCCGTTCATGTGCGGCATGCTGGTCGATGAGGTACAGGCAATCTCCCTGCTCTACAATCCAATAGGTGTGAAAAACCTGACCAATGATTTTGTAGTTTTGGAAAAAGACTTCCGCGTGCGGCTTTGCCTCTGCCTCAAAATCAGACATTTTCTCTGTCTGCATTGTCCTTGCGGGCGGTTCCTCCCTGCGGTACGGCACTGCCGTCTGTGCCAAATCCCCCGCCTTTGGTTTGCGTTTCAAAAGCTCATCTACGCTACGCCCGCCCGTTTCCGGCGTTTGCGGTTGTTTGGCCGCACGTAGCAGCTTCTCCCTCTCCTTTGCGGATAAAAATACCCCCTCTGCCTGCGGAAGAAGCTTTTCCTTCGGTATCGACCCACCCTCCTTCGGCACTTCCGTTTCCTTCGGCAACAAAGTTTGCTGCTCTGCCTGCGGAAGAAGCTTTTCCTTCGGTTTTTTCTCCAAAACGGCTTCCGGGATCAAAACTGCCTCCTGCAATGCCTTCGCAACCGCCCGATAGAAGAATTCATACACCTCATCATCATTCTTAAAGCGAACCTCCAGCTTTGCCGGATGCACATTCACATCCACCTGTGCCGGTGCAACCGCAAGATTCAGCACAAAAACAGGAAACTTCCCAATCAAAAGCTTCGTTTTGTAGGCATCCTCCACCGCAGCGGAAACCACAGAATTTTTAATAAATCTGCCGTTGATAAAAAGATTTTCATAATTTCGGTTTGCGCGGCAAAATGCAGGCTTACCGATTAACCCACTGATGGCATAGTCACCCTTTTCATAGGAAATCGGTAGCATATTACTCGCTGCTTCCTTTCCGTATACATAAAAAACCGTTGCCTTCGGATCATTATTCCCCGCTGTATGCAAAACGGTATTGCCGTTATTGATATACTGAACGGCAATTTCGGGGTGTCCCAGCGCAATTTTATTCACCAGATCCGAAACATAGCCGCTCTCTGTGGCGGGCTTCTTTAAGAAATTCCTGCGGGCGGGCACGTTATAAAAAAGATTTCTGACCGTGACAGAGGTTCCCTCGCGGCAAGCCGTCTCTTCCATTTCCTGAATTTCTCCCGCATGAATCAAAATGCGGGTACCGGTTCCCTCGTCCCTTGCTTTGGTCAGCATTTCCACCTGCGCCACAGCTGCAATGCTGGCAAGCGCCTCTCCGCGAAAGCCCAATGTAAAAATATGCTCCAAATCCTCGATTTGTGCCATTTTGCTTGTGGCATGGCGCAAAAA
The DNA here is from genome assembly GCA_963640305.1 of Sodaliphilus sp. Classification (GTDB taxonomy): domain Bacteria; phylum Bacillota; class Clostridia; order Lachnospirales; family Anaerotignaceae; genus Anaerotignum_A. Next base: position 91,192 of record CAVHYX010000036.1, read on the forward strand.
CGCCGTCTGCACCTGCTCCTTGGAAATTCCAGAGCCGTTATCGGAAATACGGATATAGGAAATGCCGCCCTCCCGAATTTCTATCGTAATGCTGTCTGCGCCTGCGTCAATGGCGTTTTCCATCAGCTCCTTTACAACGGATTTCGGAGATTCCACCACTTCCCCTGCCGCAACCTTATTGATGGTTTTTGTATCCAGCACTCGGATCTTCTGCATATCCTGCCTCCTTCCCTATGCACTACAGTCCCTTCGCCTTTTTCTGCAATTCAAACAGCTTCTGCAGGGCGTCAATCGGCGTCATCGTCATCACATCCAGCTTGGAAATTTCATCCGCAAGCTGTGTCTCCGCAACATGGAACATATCCATCTGCTTTGCGTTTTCCTCTACCTGCTCCTTGGATTCCGTGGCAATCCGCTTCGCCTTTTTCGTAATATCCGCCGCATTCAGCTGCTTCAAAATCTGTCCGCTGCGGCGAATGACCTGACTCGGCAACCCCGCCAAACGCGCCACCTGTACGCCATAGCTATGGTCTGCGCCGCCGCGCTGAATCTTTCTGAGAAAAATAATATCCTCGCCCTGCTCCTGCACAGCAATGCAGTAGTTCTTCACTCCGGAAAGCTTGCCCTCGAGTTCGCTCAATTCATGATAGTGCGTAGCAAAAAGCGTCTTTGCGCCAATCTGCTTCGGACTTGCAATATATTCCAAAACCGCCCATGCAATGGAAAGCCCGTCAAAGGTACTTGTCCCTCGCCCGATTTCGTCCAAAATCAACAGACTTTTGGCAGTCGCATTATGTAGGATATTCGCAACCTCCGTCATTTCCACCATAAAGGTACTCTGTCCGGCAGAAAGGTCGTCGGATGCGCCAACGCGGGTAAATATCCGATCCACGATGCCGATATGCGCCCGCTCCGCAGGAACAAAGCTGCCAATCTGCGCCATCAGCACAATAAGCGCCGTCTGCCGCATATAGGTGGATTTTCCTGCCATGTTCGGACCTGTGATAATAGCAAGTCTGGTTTTCTCCTGATCCAAATAGGTGTCATTCGGAATGAATTGCCCGTCCATCATTTTTTCCACAACAGGATGTCTGCCGTTTTGAATTTCAATGGCATCGCCCTCGTCCACAAGCGGCTTCACATAGCCTCTGCTTTGTGCCACATCCGCTAGGGATTGCAGACAGTCAATCACAGAAACGCAATATGCGCAATACTGAATCCGCTCCACCTCTGCCGCAACGGCATTTCGAATTTCACAAAACATATCATATTCCAGAGTGGTAATTTTCTCTTCCGCACCAAGGATGAGCTCCTCCAACTCCTTTAGCTCCGGCGTAATGAAGCGTTCCGCATTGGCAAGCGTCTGCTTGCGGATATATCCTTCAGGGATCATCTCAAGGTTCGCCTTTGTTACCTCAATGTAATACCCAAAGACCTTGTTATATCGTATCTTAAGCGTCTTGATGCCTGTCTTCTCGCGTTCTCTTTCTTCCATCTGCCGAATCCATAGGGTGCCGTTTTCCTTCGCCTTAATATAGGTATCCAATTCCTCATTGAAGCCCTCGCGAATCATGCCGCCCTCTCGCACGGAAAACGGCGGTTCCTCCGCAATGGACTGTGCAATGAGCGTATAGATATTCTCCAGCGTATCCAGCTGCTCATGCAGCTCGGACAGACAGGAGCTTTTGCAGCAAGAAAGAATTTCCTTAAGCCGCGGCAAATTCTCAACGGAATTTTTGAGCGCCACCAAATCCCTTGCATTCGCATTTTGATAAACCACACGAGACATAATGCGCTCAAAGTCATACATGGAATGGAGAATTTCCTTGATTTCCTCTCTGAGAAAAAGATCCTCAAACAATGCCTCTACCCCATCCAGTCTCTTTCTGATTTTTTCCTCGGAAAGCAGCGGCTGTTCCACCCATTTCCGCAGAAGTCTTGCGCCCATCGCTGTCTGTGTTTTATCCAGAACACTCAACAGAGAGCCTTTTTTGCTTTTCTCTCTCAACGTTTCCGTCAGCTCCAAATTTCTGCGGCTGGCGACATCCAAAAGCATAAAATCCCCCGTCGTATAATATTTCAGAGATGAAATATGACTCAAATCGTTCTTCTGTGTCTCATTCAAGTACCACATCAAAGCACCCGAAGCGCAAACCGACAAAAGTTTTTTCTGTAAGCCGAAGCTTTCCAGTGTTTTCAGCTTAAAATGCGCAAGCAGTGCATCCTTTGCTGTATGATATTCGTACATACGACTGTCAATATCGCTCAAATATAAATGAAACCGCTGTTCCATTTCCTGAGCTAAAGGAGTAGAAAGAAATTCGCTGTTGCAAATCAGCTCCGCAGGGGAAAAACGCGCCGTTTCATCCAAAATTTTCGTCGCTGCCTGCACGCTGCGAAACTCCGTAGTTTGGAATTCTCCCGTAGTCACATCGCAGGCAGCTATGCCATAGCCTTGATTACTGCTGAAAACAGAGAGGATGTAGTTATTCCTTGTTTCATCCAGGGCAGCGTGATCTACCACAGTCCCCGGCGTGATGACACGGATAACGTCCCGCTTCACCAGACCCTTCGCTGTCTTGGGATCCTCTGTCTGCTCGCAAATGGCAACCTTATACCCCTTCGCAATCAGGCGCGCAATATAGCTCTCCGCAGAATGAAAGGGCACCCCGCACATCGGCGCTCTCTCCTCCTGTCCCCAATCCTTTCCCGTCAGGGTGATTTCCAGCTCCTTCGAGGCAATGACCGCATCCTCGAAAAACATTTCGTAAAAATCCCCCAAACGAAAAAAAAGCAGACAATGCTTATATTGTTCTTTAATTGCAAAGTATTGCTGCATCATGGGTGTAACCTTTGCCATGGATGTGTTTCCTCCTTTTTCTTTCTTTCGCAAGGAAACCCGAATAAAGCGCCTGTACTCTTGAACGCCTTATTCGGGCAAACCGTATTTTTTATTCCGATTAATGGCAGCCGCCGCCGCAGGATGCACAGTGATTCGGGTCGCAGCTGCCGGCAGCCTCCGGCTCCTCTCCGGTCAGCGTTGCGGTAATAATGCCAAATACAGAATTGATGAAGCTGTTAAAATTCTGCTCTGCTACGTACAAATCGGAGGCAAGCTTATTGGTTCTGATTGCCTCGCCCTTTGTCTTCATCTGCTCGTTAAAGGCTCTCTGCTCCTCCACAGGAATCCCGCCCACCTGCATTTTTGCTTCAAAATCGTAATGCAGCTTGGTATATTCCTCCACCAGCTTTGCAATTTCCGCATCGTTTTCATATGCTTCCTTTGCTGCCAGCAGTGCTTCTACCTGCGGTGTTTTTTGCAATTCCTCGCCCAATGCTCTTGCCATTTCAAAAATCGTTGCCATATCATTCACCTGAAATCCTTTCCCCAATTAAATAAAATGTTTTGTTATCCGTAATTCTTACAGGAACCATCTGCCCAATCAAATCCGCCGTGCCGGAAAAATGCACCAGCATATTATTATCGGCTCGTCCGGTCAGAACAGCCTTGTCCTGCTTACTTATTTCCTCCGCAAATACCGTCATTACGCGCCCAAGCTGCCCCTCATGCACCTCGTGTATAATGGGATTCAAGACCGAAAGCAGCCTCGTAAAACGCTCCTTCACAAGCTCATCCGGCAGCTGATTTTCCATAGTCGCCGCAGGTGTGCCTGTTCGCTTGGAATAAATGAAGGTAAATGCCGTGCTGTATCGTGCCTTATGAACAACCTCCAACGTATCCTGAAAATCCGCCTCGGTTTCGCCCGGAAAGCCCACGATAATATCCGTGCTCAGAGTAATCCCCGGCATCGCCTCCCGCACCTTGCGTACCAATTCCAGATATGCCTCCTTTGTGTAATGCCGATTCATACGGCGTAGCATTTCATTGCTGCCGCTTTGCACAGGCAGATGCAGATATTTGCAAACCTTATCGCATTCCGCCATCGCCTGTATCAATTCATCGGATAAATCCTTTGGATGCGAGGTCATAAAGCGAATCCGCTCAACTCCCTCCACCTCGTTCACCCGCCGCAGCAACTCCGCAAAGGAAACGGGCGTCTCCAAATTTTTGCCGTAGGAATTGACATTCTGCCCTAGCAGCATAATTTCCTTCACACCGTCTGCGGCAAGCCTTCTCACCTCCACAAGAATATCCTCCGGCGTGCGGCTGCGTTCCCTTCCGCGCACATACGGCACAATACAATAGGAGCAGAAATTGTTGCAGCCAAACATAATGTTTACCGAAGCCTTGTAGGGAAAGTGCCTGATGGCAGGCAAATCCTCCACAACCTCTTGCTGCTCCTGCCAAATATCATATACCGCTTCCCCGCTTTCCATACGAGCCATCATCAATTCCGGCAGCTTATAGAGATTAAATGTGCCGAAAACAATGTCCACATGGCGGTATTTTTTTCGCAGGGTCTGCAAAACCGTTTCCTGCTGCATCATACAGCCGCACAAAGCAACCATGGCATCGGGATTTTTTGTCTCTTTGTAGTGCTTCAGCCACCCCAGCTTGCCGTACACCTTCTGCTCCGCATTTTCCCGTACACAGCAGGTGTTGTAAATGACAAAATCCGCCTCGGTTTCCTCTGCTGTTCTTTCAAAACCCATTTCGTCCAGCATACCCTCCAGCTTTTCGGAATCATGGGCATTCATCTGACAACCCATTGCCAGAGAATAAAACTTCTTTCTTCTGCCGTTTTTCTCCGCAAAGGCATCGTTTTTCTCCCGTACCCTGCGGATATATTCCAGCTGCTTCGCCAGCTCCGATTCGCCCGGCCGCACAGCGACTCCTTCTCTTCTTTCCATTACGCTTCCCCTCAAAATCGGATTCCTGCAAAGAGACATCCTCCCTGCAAGTATATTACAGTATTCACCGGACAAGCAATCCTCGTCCGCAAACCATACTCAGGAACATTCTACCATAGCTTCCGCTCTTTCTCAATGATTTTTCAAGAAAACCTATGCAAATCCGTACAAAAGAATTCTCCAGAACCTCCCGGGCTCATGCAAAGGAAAGCACCTCCAGCGTATTGCCATGCGCACGGATGATTTCCATCAAATCCTCCGTATTCAAATAAACGGATGCCGTATTGTCGTTGGGATGTACCCCGATTTCCCCCTTTTGGACAAAATCCCGATCCAGAAAAACCGAAACGGCACAGTCCGTATCATTCAGCACGCCCAACGGCGTTACTGCACCCTTTTGCAATCCCAAATATTTTTGCAGACGCTCCTCCGAGGCAAAGGAAAGCTTCACGCCTCCTAACCTCTCGCCCAACTCCTTCAGGTTGGCCTGCTTATCAGCACGAATCACAACAAGGAAATGCCTCTTTCCCTTTTGATCTCGCAAAAAAAGATTCTTCGCAATATCCGACATATCCTCCAGACCCAAAGCCTCCATCTCCTCTATGGTATAGACCGCTTTGTGCTCCACCCATGTAAACGGAATTTTTCTTTCCTCCAAAAAATTCTTAATTTCCTGTTTTCCGTACATTTTTCATACACTTCCTTTCGCAAAGAATCGTACCACAAATCCCCTCCAAAAAACAGCATAAAGTTTCCTTTTCCCCTCCGTTTGTCCATTGTTTACAAAATATTCACAATTCAGAAATACTCACTTCATATTGAAAAGGTACTCTGTAGTTGTCCAAAAGAGATAGGACACTTCAAGATTTACATACATACCCTCCCCTTTATAAAGAGTTGTCTTTGCGGCGGCTCTTTTCTTTTGTTTTTCCCCGTAGGAATTGTGTTTTTCCCTCCCGTTTGCTATACTGAAAAAAATATTTTAACAGGATAAAGGAGGTATATGTGTTATGAACAAGCTCCGCGCCGATGCAAAAAAAATTATTTTCGATGCCATTCATTCCTCTCTTCCGGATCAAGCAGTCAAAAAGGCTCTTTGCGAAAAAAATCTTTCCTTTCCCGGCAGACTGATTGTTGTTTCTATCGGAAAGGCGGCTTGGAATATGGCAAAGGCGGTTGCAGAATATATTCCGCATAAAATCGATGTCGGTATCGTCCTGACCAAATACGCGCACGCCAAGGGCGAAATCCCCGGCTTTACTGTTTTAGAGGCAGGACATCCTCTTCCGGATGAAAACAGTATCCTCGGCACACAAAAAATCATGGCTGCCGTTTCCGATTTAACCGAGCAGGATACAGTTTTCCTTTTGGTTTCCGGCGGCGGCTCCGCCCTGTTTGAGTGCCCGGCGGGAGATTTGACGCTTACCGATTTTCTCGACATTACCAATCAGCTTTTGAAATGTGGCGCGGACATTGTGGAAATCAATACCATCCGCAAGCACCTTTCCGCAGTAAAGGGTGGAAGGTTTGCTGCGCTTTGTATCCCCGCAAAGGTGTATTGTATTGCCCTCAGCGATATTCTCGGCGACCGCCCCGATTCCATCGCCTCAGGGCCTGCTGTCCCCGATTCCTCCACCTCGGAGGAAGCTTTCGCCATCGCCGAAAAATATCATTTGCGATTGAATACGGAAATGAAAAAGCAGCTTTCCGTCGAAACTCCAAAGGCGCTCTCCAATGTAAGCATGGAAGTCACAGGCAGCGTCTCGCAGCTTTGCGCCGATGCGGCAAAAGCAGCGCAGGCGTTGGGTTATACTCCCTTGATTTTAACCGATATGCTGGATTGCGAGGCGCGGGATGCCGGAAGATTTTTGGCATCCATTGCAAAAACCATTCAAAAAAGCAGTTCTCCTCTTCCTTCGCCCTGCGCCGTGATTTGCGGCGGCGAAACGGTTGTCCGTATTACGGGCATCGGCAAGGGCGGCAGAAATCAGGAGCTTGCTCTTGCGGCTGCGGAGCGTATTGCCGGCATGGAGGGCGTTGTTATCGCCGCCGCAGGCTCCGACGGCACTGACGGGCCAACCGATGCCGCCGGAGGCATGGTGGATGGAGCAACCCGCGCTATTCTGGAAAGACAGGACATTTCCATATCCGAGATGCTTGCCGAAAATAATTCCAATACTGCCTTGGCCGCCGCCGATGCCCTGCTTTTTACCGGACCAACCGGCACAAATGTGAATGACCTCTATCTCCTACTCTGTAAATAGATACGGAAATACTCTGCCCTCCTCCCGGATTGACAAGATAATTCCCGGTAGGGTAAAATAGATTGTAAAAAGGATGGTGACTATACAAATGACCGGCACAGAAAGACGTAAAAAAATCTTAAAAATGATCAGCGAATCCAACGCACCGCTTTCCGGCACAGCCTTAGGCGAAGCCACAGGGGTCAGCCGTCAGGTGATTGTGCAGGATGTTGCCCTTCTGCGAACCGAGGGTCATGCCATTCTTGCCACTGCCCGCGGGTATCTTCTGGAGCAGTCCGCCGAAGCAATACGGCTCTTCAAGGTTTTTCACGATGCCGCCGCAACCAGTGAGGAATTGACGACTATCGTGGATTTGGGTGGCTGCGTCATGGATGTCATGGTCAATCATCGCATTTACGGAAAGGTTTCTGCCCCTCTGCATATCAAAAACCGCCGAGATGTACAAGCCTTTCTGAAAAATATGGAGAGTGGAAAATCCACACCGCTGTTAAATGTCACCTCCGGGTATCATTTTCACCATGTTTCCGCCGAAAGCAATGAAATTTTGGACGAAATCGAGGTTGCGCTCCGCAAAAAACATTTTCTGACCGAGGTTTTTCCCTATGAGCAGGAGGATACGCAAAAATAATACATTTTTCGAAGAAATACAGCTTCTATCATAAATTTTCTTGAATTCTGCGGAAAATAATGATAAAATATTTTGGTGAAATTTTAAGGAGGAGGGTTTCCAATGTCGGGACATTCTAAATTTGCAAATATTAAACATAAAAAGGAAAAAAACGATGCCAAGAAGGGTAAAATCTTTACCATGCTGGGCAGAGAAATCCAGGTAGCCGTCAAGGCGGGCGGCGCAGATCCTGCTATAAACGGCAAACTGCGGGATGTCGTTGCAAAATGCAAGGCGAATAATATGCCGAACGATACCATAGAAAGAAGCATCAAAAAAGCAGCAGGTAATGAGGAGGGCGTAGAATACGAAACCGTTACCTATGAGGGCTATGGTCCGAATGGTGTCGCTGTCATCGTAGAGGTTCTGACGGATAATAGAAACCGCGCAGCGGCCAACGTGAGAAACGCCTTCACAAAGGGTGGCGGCAATATGGGTAATAACGGTTGCGTTTCCTTCCTGTTCGACGAAAAGGGTCTGATTGTAATTGATAAAGAGGAAATCAAGATGGATGAGGAGGAACTGATGATGGTGGCTCTGGATGCCGGTGCGGAGGATTTTGCGGCAGAGGAGGACAGCTACGAAATCACAACTGTTCCCGACGATTTTTCTTCCGTACGCGAGACTCTGGAGACAGCGGGTATCCCGATGGTGAGCGCCGAAATCACTATGATTCCTCAAACCCATACGGAATTGACCTCTGATGAGGATATTAAAAAAATGAATAAGCTGCTGGAGCTTTTGGATGACGATGATGATGTACAAAATGTATATCATAATTGGGATGAATAAGTATTTGTTATAAACACTGTAAAATCAATATTTTTATTTCAGCAACGATATACAGAACCTCTTTCATTATGACGTAGTGACGCTATAATGAAAGAGGTTTTTTATAAGAATTTCGGATAAAGAGAAAACACCGAAAAATAGCATTTTACAGCATATTGACGGCGATTCTCTCTCCTTTGTAGCGTTCTGTTTTCACTGATTCTCCTTCCTCCTTGCAATAATATATTTATCATATAAAATACACATATTGCAAAACTATAATAATAAATATATCGCGTTTTATATTATTTTCTTCCTGTTTTTTTCACATAACCGCAATCAAAAGTACCGGCTTATCCTGTGGTTTTGATTTGTTAATGCAAATTTCTACATATTCACATTTCGTGTACTTTTATTGTGTGTCATTCATAAAATCATAAAATACACAAAATAAATCAAAAACTTCTTTCCCTTGGTGTTTTCGTACACTTTAAGGAAAATAGGTTTTGTTCTGTTTACGCCAATCTCCCACTGCTTATAACAATATATCTATAATACAAAAATACACGTATCGAGAAGTTTTGGAAATAATACTA
>CAVHYX010000037.1:0-33661 GCA_963640305.1 Sodaliphilus sp.
ATCAAACTCCTGCAAAGGGTATGATACCCCTTGACCCCCATTTGCAGAAGCAAATTCTTGCTTTTGCAGCGGCTTATCACCTTTGTATTCCTCTCGCAAAACCATGAATATGGTTCTGTATATCGGGTTCAAGGGGGGCAGCGCCGCCAAGATGGGGCGGCGGTCGTCTTCCCGAAGGAAAGATACTTGACCGAACCTCCTGCGCGGGGGGCGCTCCGGTTTTTAGGGTGGGGTAACCCTTACAGCGCCTTGTACATCCCGCCGGCATCCTCCTTTTTTGTCGATTCCTTTAAGTCCAATACCTCGATTTTCGTACTACGGCTGCCAAACTGAATCTCGATGACATCCCCGATTTTGACCTCACTGCCCGCCTTCGCTACCTTCCCGTTAATCAGTACTCTGCCCGCATCGCACGCCTCATTGGCAACACTGCGCCTTTTGATGATACGGGAAACCTTGAGAAATTTATCCACACGCATCCGTATTTTCCTTCCTTTCAAAAAATTCAAAAAAGAAAAGCCCTTTCCTCACAGAAGGGAAAAGGGCTGTCATTCAAAAATCAATTATTTGTTGATTGCATCCTTCAGCGCCTTGCCGGCTTTGAATCTGGGTGCCTTGGAAGCAGGGATAGGCATTGCCTCGCCTGTCTGGGGATTTCTGCCTTCGCGCGCTGCTCTCTCGGCAACATCAAATGTACCAAAGCCAACCAGCTGTACCTTGCCGTCGTTAATCAATTCCTCCGTAATAACCTCTTCGAAGGCCTTCAGCGCTTTTTCGGCATCCTTCTTGCTCATTTCCGCTCTTTCTGCGATTGCTGCAACCAAATCAGATTTGTTCATTTGTGTTTTCCTCCTACTTGTTCGTTTTTTATAATAGTATCAGAGAAAGCCTGTGTTCCCTTTCCCCCGGAGCAAATCCGGCTCTTTTGGGAGCCTCCCTCTCGCACAGAAGCATCGTCCCGAAAAAAGCGAATTTCTCAACATATTCAAGTCTATTTATAAACTGTTTGGCAGCTTTTGTCAAGGCAAATACAAGATTTATTTTGAAAAAACGGGAGCAGTCCGCCATTTTTCACCCAATTGCCGGCAGCGAGGGACATATTTTGTCCCGAGATTGTTCGTTTCGCCTAAACTTTCTTCTTGATTCCTGCGGAAAAATGTTGCATTTCCTTCTTTCTTCCCTTTCCCTTTTGTGTTATGATAAAGGCAATCTATCTTTCGTTATGACCCGAAAGGAAGGTCATCTAAGCTACCATAATCACCAAAGAAGAAAGGAAGGTATCCTCATGTTTCGTATTGTAAACAAAAAAGAACTCAACAGCATGGTCACACTGCTTGAGATTGAAGCGCCCTTCGTTGCCAAAAAGGCACAGGCAGGGCAATTCATCATCTTCCGTGTGGATGAATACAGCGAAAGAGTCCCGCTTACCATCGCGGATTATGACAGAGAAAAAGGCACAGTTACCATCATCTTCCAAAAGGTCGGGCTTTCCACAAAGCTGCTCGGCGCAAAGGAGATTGGCGATACCATTCAGGATTTTGTCGGTCCTCTGGGCATTGCCACGGAATATGACGGTATGAAAAGAGTTGCCGTTGTCGGCGGCGGCGTCGGCTGTGCCATTGCCTATCCGCAGGCAAAAGCACTGCATAACCTCGGCGTTGCGGTTGATGTGATTGCCGGCTTCCGGAATAAAGATATCGTCATTCTGGAGGATGAAATGTCCGCCGTTGCCACAAACTATTACCTCATGACGGATGATGGCTCTCAGGGCGAAAAGGGCTTCGTTACCGATAAGCTGAAGGCGCTGATTGAGGCAGGCAACCACTACGACGCCGTTATCGCCATCGGACCTACCCCCATGATGAAATTCGTCAGCCTTACCACAAAGCCCTTCGGCATTAAAACCATCGTTTCTCTAAGCCCCATCATGATTGATGGCACAGGGATGTGCGGCGGTTGCCGTGTTACCGTTGGCGGCAAGATTCGCTTTGCCTGCGTGGACGGTCCCGATTTCGATGGTCATGCAGTCGATTTTGATGAGCTGATGAACCGGAATTCCACTTATAAGGAAAGAGAAGCAGAGTTGTCGGAAACACACATCTGCCGTATGGAAAAAATGGCAGATGCACTGATGAAATAAGGAGGGATGGTTATCATGGCAAATATGAGTCCGGAAAAAATCAAGATGCCCGAACAGGCACCTGATATCAGAAATAAAAATTTTACAGAGGTTGCCCTTGGCTATACTGCTGAAATGGCGATGGAGGAGGCACAGAGATGCTTGAATTGTAAGCATAAGCCTTGCGTCGGCGGCTGTCCCGTCAATGTACGCATCCCCGAATTTATCGCGGAGGTCGCAAAGGGCGATTTTCTCGAAGCTTATCGCGTTATCACCTCTACCAACGCCCTGCCCGCAGTCTGCGGTCGTGTTTGTCCGCAGGAAAGTCAGTGCGAATCCAAGTGCGTCAGAGGGATGAAGGGCGAGGCAGTCGGCATCGGTCGCTTGGAGCGCTTCGTTGCCGATTGGTATATGAAAAATTGCGATGAAATGCCAGAAAAGCCTGCTGCTAACGGCAAAAAGGTCGCAGTCATCGGCTCCGGTCCCTCTGCGCTGGCGTGTGCGGGAGATTTGGCAAAGCAGGGCTACGCGGTAACCATGTTTGAGGCATTTCATAAAGCCGGCGGCGTTCTGGTTTACGGTATTCCCGAGTTCCGTCTGCCCAAGGCCATCGTGCAGAAGGAAATTGATAAGCTGTCCGCGCTGGGTGTAGAAATTATGACAAACATGGTCATCGGTAAAGTCCTCTCCATCGACGAGATTATCAACGATATGGGCTTCAATGCCGTATTCGTCGGCACAGGCGCAGGGCTTCCTTCCTTCATGGGTATCCCCGGTGAGGCGCTGGTCGGCGTTTATTCCGCAAACGAATATCTGACAAGAATCAATCTGATGAAAGCATATCTGTCCGATTACGATACCCCCATCCGCAAGAGTAAGGCAGTTGCCGTTGTCGGTGGCGGTAATGTTGCCATGGATGCGGCAAGATGCGCAAAGCGCATGGGCGCAGAACACGTTTATGTCGTGTACCGCCGTTCCGAAAAGGAAATGCCCGCCCGTCTGGAGGAGGTACATCATGCAAAGGAGGAGGGCATTGAATTCCACCTGCTTGAAAACCCCGTACAGATTCTCAATGACGGCAAGGGGCAGGTATGCGGGATTGAGTGTCTGAAAATGGAGCTGGGCGAACCTGATGCCAGTGGCAGAAGAAGCCCCATCCCCATCGAGGGCTCTAACTATGTGCTGGATGTAGATACGGTTATCATGTCTCTCGGCACCTCTCCGAACCCCTTGATTCGCAGCACCACAAAGGGCTTGGAAACGAATCGTAAGGGTTGTCTGGTTGTCAATGAGGAAACAAACCGAACCACCAGAGAAGGCGTGTATGCCGGCGGCGATGCCGTAACCGGTGCGGCAACCGTTATCCTCGCTATGGGTGCGGGCAAAAAGGCTGCTGCCGCAATTGATGAATATTTGAAGAATCAATAAATAATTGCGAAGGCTCCGCCCTCGCTCTCCGCCACCCTTCGTAAAGGGTGAACCCAAACTTTATAAAAAAGCGGATTCCATCGGAATCCGCTTTTACTTTTATCCAAAATCATGCCTGCCATGAATACCACTTCCTGAATTTTCAAAAACAACAATTATTTTTTCAATACGGTCAAAGCATTCCGCATCATCTAAGGTATCTTCCTCCAAAATCTTTTTAATCTCCTCTAGCGCATGATAACATTTCATTTCTATTATTTCATCCACCTTCATTTTCCATTTTGGCAACAATATTTCAAATTCTTCTGATTCTAATATTTCGCGCAATATATCCCGATATAATTCCAATTTACTCACCTCAGCCACATATTAACGGAAATACCGTTAAAATCAATACTGGTATTTCCGTTATGGTCTAATAAAGACATAGCTTGAAACGAGGTGAGGATATGCTGCAAAGATTAAAGGATTTCAGAGAAGATAAAGACATTTCACAAAAGAAAATGGCAGAAATTCTGAATGTTGCACAGACAACCTATTCCGACTATGAATTGGGCAAAATCAACATCCCCTTAAACACCTTGAAAAAGCTTGCTCTTTTCTTTGATACCAGCATCGATTATCTTTTGGAGCTGACAGACATATCCAAACCCTACCCCCGTAAAAAATAGCCAAAAAATCAAGCGGTTTCCATCGGAAACCGCTTTTATTGATTATTTCATTATATTTCAACCATCAGATAAATCAAATTTATTCCACCCGAACATTGACCGGTTTTACCGTAAGATTGCCGCCGCCTGCCGCGCTGTACCATTTCCCCTTTTCGAGTTTGATTTTCTCCGTTACACCCTGCGTAATATATCCGATTGTGTATCGCTCTCCCGTTTCAACATCGGTAAAGACCACATCTGTGTCACTATCACCGCTTACCTTTACTGTTCTGAAAAGCGGCTGTATCTGTTCTGTCTTCACGCTGCCTGCCTTGTTTGAAAGGGTGAAGGTATGCTTTCTCTGCATATTGGAATAAAGCAAAATCACTGCCGAAAAAACCACTGCCACACATAAAATAAAACGCTTTCCTTTCGTTAAAACACCCCCTTCAAATCCCGATTTATCGTTCCTTTCAGGCACATCTGCGCCCAACCCGTGCAAAGCACTGCTTTTTCTCTTACCTCGGATTATAGCACAAAACCCACACCCCGTTTCTTAAGGTTTTTTTACAATTCCCCTTTGCCTTTTGGTTGCAAAATCCCATCGGGATTGCTATAATTTGAAAAAACACACCAAGGAGGACTTCCCATGAAAATTGCTTGCTACGCCGCAGGCTCCGTCGGCACAAATAACTACGTGGTTTCCGATGACAACGGCATCACCGCCATCATCGACTGCGACGGCAACCCTGCGCCTTTATATCATTATGTAGAGCAGAACAAGCTCAAGGTTACTCATATTCTGCTCACCCATGGGCATTATGATCATATCGGCTCCGTCAACACAGTCGCAGAGCATTTTGGCTGCAAAATCATCGGCGCCGCAAAGGAAATGCCCGTCTTCACCGACCCTGCGCTCAACTGCTCTCAATTCGTTGGCGGTCCCATCATCGTCCATCCGGACATCCTCGTTTCTGAGGGCGATAAAATCACCGTTGGCTCTATGGAATTTATCGTCATGGAAACCCCTGGGCATACCGCAGGCTCCGTTTGCTTTATCGGTAAGGATGTCATCTTCAGCGGCGATACTCTTTTTCAGGGCTCCTGCGGTCGAGTGGATTTGCCCACCGGCGACTGGGACGATATGAAAAAATCCCTGCAACGCCTCGCCGCCCTCCCCGGGGATTATCAGGTTTATTCCGGCCACGGCCCCGCCACTACGCTGGCAGAGGAACGCCAAAGCAACCCCTATCTAAAATAATCCCCTTGCCCCCTTTCGCCGGGGGCTTTTTTGTTCCCTTGTCCCGTCCCTCCCTTTTTGCTATACTAAAGAAAAAACGATTTTTTTTTGCAAATAAAGGAGGACTCCCCATGCAATATATGCTTTCCTTAGATCAAGGCACAACCGGCTCCCGCGCCATCCTCTTCGACCGAAACGGTCAGATCAAAAGCGTCGCACAAAAGGAATTTCGGCAATATTACCCCCAACCCGGCTGGGTAGAGCATGATGCCATGGAAATCTGGGAAACACAGCTTTCCGTTGCCCGTGAGGCCATGCAAAAGCTTGGCATCTCCGCAAAGGAGATTGCCGCCATCGGCATCACCAACCAGCGCGAAACCGCAATCCTCTGGGATAAGCAGAGCGGCAAGCCGATTCACCCCGCCATCGTTTGGCAATGCAGACGTACCGCCCCCTATTGCGATTTCCTGAAGGCGCAGGGCTATACCGAAAAAATCCGTGAGAAAACAGGGCTTCTTCTCGATGCCTATTTCTCTGCAACAAAAATCCGCTGGATGCTGCAAAATGTCCCCGCTGCAAAGGCGCTTGCAGCAAGCGGCAACCTCCTTTTCGGCACCGTCGATACCTGGCTTGTCTGGAATCTCACAGGCGGAAAGGTACACGCCACCGATTATTCCAATGCTGCCCGCACTATGCTTTTCAATATCCATACCCTAGAATGGGACGCAGAGCTTCTGGATTTGTTTGAAATTCCCCGTTCCGTTCTGCCGGAGGTGCGCCCCTCAAGCGGCAGCTTTGGCAGCACCTCCCTGTTTGGCACAAGCATCCCCATCGCAGGCGTAGCGGGTGACCAGCAGTCCGCCCTCTTTGGTCAGGCGTGCTTCTCCCCCGGCATGGCAAAAAACACCTTCGGCACCGGCGGCTTTCTTCTCATGAATACCGGTGAAATACCCGTTTCCTCCAAAAACGGCCTGCTCACCACCATCGCTTGGGGCATAAACGGCAAGCTTACTTATGCGCTGGAGGGTTCTGTTTTCGTCGCAGGCGCAGCGATTCAATGGCTCCGCGATGAGCTGGGGCTCATTTCCTCCGCAGCCGAAACGGAAGAAATTTGCAAAGAAATCCCCGATACCTGCGGTGTCTATCTCGTCCCTGCCTTTGTGGGTTTAGGCGCGCCTTATTGGGATTCATACGCCCGCGGCTGCCTGACGGGGCTCACCCGCGGCGCAAACCGCCGCCATATCGTGCGTGCCGCAGTCGAATCCATCGCCTACCAAGCCTACGATGTCCTTCGTGCCATGGAGCAGGACGCAGGCATTCCCCTTTCGGAGCTTCGCGTAGATGGCGGGGCGGCGGCAAATGCTTTCCTTCTACAATTCCAGTCGGATCTCATCGGTGCTCCCGTGCTTCGCCCTGCTACCTTGGAGACGACTGCCCTCGGCGCGGCCTATCTCGCCGGTCTTTCGGTCGGCTATTGGTCGGATTTTTCGGAAATCCGCCGCAATCTTTCGCTTTCCGCTACCTTCACTCCCGCCGCAGATAGGGCAGAGGTCGAAAAAAAGCTGGCAGGCTGGCACCATGCCGTCCGTCAGGCAAGAGTGCCTGTAGAGGGTTGACTATATCTTGTTAAAAATATAATAAATATTGATTTTTGATACAAGATATGGTATTCTAACCCATGTAGTTAAAAAGGCGCCGTCTGTTGCCCGTAAGTTGCTCGAAAAAGGAGGAAAGCAAGCTATGTACGTCATCAAAAAGGATAATACCCACGAAGCATGGAATGTGCAGAAGGTCGTGGTTGCCGTCAATAAATCCGCCTATCGCGCCATGATAAAATTCACACAGGAGGATTTGGATTTTATTTGCTCCTTTGTAGAGGAAAAGGCGCGCTCTCTGGGGCAGGAGGGCATTCCCATTGCCAAAATGCACAATATCGTAGAGGCCGCCTTGGAGCAGATTAAGCCCGAGGTTGCCAAAAGCTATCGGGATTACCGCAATTATAAGCAGGATTTTGTAAAAATGTTGGATGAGGTCTATAAAAAAAGCCAGTCCATCATGTACATCGGAGACAAGGAAAATTCCAACTCCGACAGCGCCCTTGTCTCTACAAAGCGCTCTCTGATTTATAATCAGCTGAATAAGGAATTGTACCAGAAATTCTTCATGACCACAGAGGAGCTGCAAGCCTGTCGGGATGGGTATATTTATATCCACGATATGTCCGCCAGAAGGGATACTATGAATTGCTGCCTGTTCAACGTAAAGGAGGTGCTGACGGGCGGCTTCGAGATGGGAAATCTATGGTATAACGAGCCGAAAACCCTCGAGGTTGCCTTCGATGTCATCGGAGACATCGTGCTTTCCGCCGCAAGCCAGCAGTATGGCGGCTTCACTGTCCCCTCCGTAGATTTGCTCCTTGAGCCATTCGCGGAAAAAAGCTACGAAAAGTATTACCGCCGCTATATCGAGATGGGTCTGACGGCTCGTGTGGCGGACAGAGAGGCCATGAAAGACATTCAAAAGGACTTCGACCAGGGCTTTCAGGGCTGGGAATATAAATTCAATACCGTTGCCTCCAGCCGCGGCGATTATCCCTTCATCACCATGACCTTCGGCACCGGCACCGGCAAATTTGCAAAAATCGCCTCCATCACCATGCTGAATGTCCGCCGCAAGGGGCAGGGCAAAAAAAGCTGCAAAAAGCCCGTTCTTTTCCCGAAGCTGGTGTTCCTCTATGATGAAAACCTGCATGGTCCCGGGAAGGAATTGGAGGATGTGTTCGAGGCAGGAATCCTCTGCTCCTCAAAGAGTATGTACCCCGATTGGCTTTCCCTGACGGGGGAGGGCTATGTTGCGGAGATGTATCAAAAATACGGTGCCATCATCAGTCCCATGGGCTGCCGTGCCTTCCTTTCTCCTTGGTTCGAGCGGGGAGGGATGGAGCCTGCCGATGCAGAGGATAAGCCTGTTTTCGTCGGACGCTTCAATATCGGCGCGGTCAGCCTGCACCTCCCCATGATTTATGCCAAGGCAAAGCAGGAAAGCAAGCCCTTCTTCGAGGTTTTGGATTATTATCTGGAGCTGATTCGCGGGCTGCATATCCGTACCTACGCCTATCTCGGCGAAATGCGCGCCTCCACCAACCCTCTTGCCTATTGCGAGGGAGGCTTCTATGGCGGGCATTTGCATTTCCATGATAAGATAAAGCCGCTCCTAAAATCGGCAACCGCCTCCTTCGGCATCACCGCGCTGAATGAGCTGCAAGAGCTGTATAACGGCAAGTCTTTGGTGGAGGATGGGCAGTTTGCGCTGGATACCCTCCGGCATATCAACGAAAAAATTATGGAATACAAGAAAGCAGACGGCAATCTCTACGCCATCTACGGCACACCCGCGGAAAGCCTCTGCGGCTTACAGGTTACGCAGTTCCGCAAAAAATACGGCGTCATCGAAAATGTTTCCGACCGCCCCTATGTTTCCAACAGCTTCCATTGCCATGTCACCGAGGACATCACCCCGATTGAAAAGCAGGATTTGGAAAATCGCTTCTGGAATCTCTCCAACGGCGGCAAGATTCAATATGTAAAATACCCGATTGATTATAATCTGGATGCCATCCGCACACTGGTGCGCCGTGCCATGAAGCTCGGCTTCTACGAGGGAGTCAACCTCTCTCTGGCGTATTGCGATGATTGCGGCCATCAGGAGCTGGAAATGGATGTCTGCCCGAAATGCGGCAGCAAAAATCTGACAAAAATCGAGCGCATGAACGGCTATCTTTCCTATTCCCGTGTGAAGGGAGATACCCGCCTGAATGATGCAAAAATGGCAGAAATCGCAGAAAGGAAGAGTATGTAATGCGCTATCATAATATCACCAAGGACGATATGCTCAACGGCGAGGGGCTTAGGGTCGTGCTGTGGGTGAGCGGCTGCCCGCACCACTGCGAGGGCTGCCAAAACCCCGTCACATGGGACCCCGCGGGCGGACTTGCCTTCGATGCCGCGGCGGAGGAGGAGCTTTTTTCCCTCCTCTCCCGCGATTATATCAGCGGCATCACCTTCAGCGGCGGCGACCCGCTTTATACAAGCAATCGTGCGGAAATCGAGCGTCTGGCAAGGCGCGCCAAGCAGGAGTACCCCGAGAAGAATATCTGGCTTTATACCGGCTATCGCTGGGAGGAGGTCAGCGCGCTGCCCCTGATGCACTATATTGATGTGCTGGTGGATGGGAAATTCATCGCAGATTTGAAGGATACCAAGCTGCATTGGAAGGGCAGCTTCAACCAGCGTATCATCGATGTACAGAAATCTCTGCAAAACAGCTCCCTTTACCTATACTACGCAGAATGAGAGGAAAAAAATATGGAAAAAATCAAAATCAGATACTTAAGCGATAAAATCGAAAAACTGCGCTATATCGACGGCAAATCCGACTGGGTCGATTTGCGTGCCGCCGAGCGTGTAGAATTAAAAAAAGGTGAGTTCCGCCTGATTCCTCTCGGCGTTGCCATGCAGCTCCCCCAAGGCTATGAGGCGCATATCGTCCCTCGCAGTTCCACCTTCAAAAATTTCGGCATCATCCAGACCAATCATTGCGGCGTTGTGGATGAAAGCTATTGCGGCAGCGAGGACCAATGGTTCATGCCCGTGTTTGCCCTCAGGGATACGGTCATCGAGGTGAATGACCGCATCTGCCAGTTCCGCATTTTTGCGCACCAGCCAACGCTTGTGTTCGAGGAAACGGATACCTTGGGCAGCACCAACCGCGGCGGCTTCGGCACCACCGGCAAGCAGTAAAAAATCATACAACGCAAAAAAACAGACGGCTCGGATTTTTTCCAAACCGCCTGTTTTTTTTCATTTCCCGTTTCGCTTACTGCATGGGAGCAACTGCGCCGTTGTAGGTTTCGTTGATGAAATCAACGATTGTCTGGCTACGCAGAACCTCCATCAGCTCAGCCAGACCGGGCAGATTTTCATTGCCTTCCTTTACAACAACAACATTGCCGTAGGTCTTAGCAGCTACAGATTCCGCATCCTCTGTTGCCAGTGCATCCTCTGCGGTCAGGTCGTTCTGCAATGCGTAGTTTGCGTTGATTGCAGCAAAGCCCAAATCGCTCAGGGACAGGGGCAGCTGTGCAGCCTCCATCTCAACAATTTCCAGATTCAGAGGGTTCTCTGTGATGTCCAGCTTGGTTGCGGTAACGCCTGCATCGGGATCCAGCTTAATCAAGCCGTTTGCCTCCAGAAGCAGAAGCGCACGTCCGCCGTTTGTTGCATCGTTGGGGATACCAACCTTTGTGCCTTCGGGGATGTTATTCAAGTCTGTTACCGTCCCCGCATAAATGCTCATAGGCTCAAAGTGAACTGCGCCAACAGAAACCAGATGTGTTCCCTGCTCCTCGTTGAACTGATCCAGGTAAGGGGTGTGCTGGAAGTAGTTTGCGTCCAAATCGCCGGATTCCGTTGCCAGATTCGGCTGTACATAGTCCGTAAATTCCACAACCTCCAGATTGATTCCCTTCGCTGCCAGTTCTTCCTTCGCTGCGTTCAGAATTTCTGCGTGGGGGGTAGGGGATGCGCCGACCTTCAGCGTAATTGTCTCATCCGTCGTTGCCGCATCATCTGTGCTGCCGCCGCAAGCTGCCAGACCAACGGTCAGCACGCCTGCCAGTAAAATTGCAAAAACCTTCTTCATAATACATTTCCTCCTCGTTTTTTCATATTCTTCACCTTTGTTTTTTATGCAAATCCCTTTCGGGCTTTACAGTCTTCTGTCTGTGTGCTTGGAAATCCGCATACCCAATTCCTGGAAAATGAGTACAATCACCGCCATAAGCACCACCATCACATACATAATGTCGGATTGCTTTCTGTAATAGCCGTAATTGATGGCTATGGCGCCCAAGCCGCCTGCTCCGACGATGCCCGCCATAGCGGAATAGCCCAAAATCGTCGTAATACTGATTGCCGCACCGACCAGAAGCGAGGGCTTCGCCTCCGGCAGCAGCACCCTTGTCATAATCTGGAAGGGGGAGGCGCCCATGGATTGCGCTGCCTCAATCACGCCGATGTCAACCTCCTTCAGAGAGGATTCCACCATTCTCGCAATAAACGGTGTTGCCGCCACCCAAAGCCCGACGATTGCCGCTTTCGCCCCGATAACCGTCCCGACCACTGCCTTCGTAAAGGGCATCAGTGCAATCAGGAGAATCAGGAAAGGAATGGAGCGGAAAAAGTTGATTGCCAGCCCCAAAAGGCTGTTGAGCCACGGAATCGGGTGGATTCCGTCCTTGTCCGTCACTACCAGAACCAAGCCCAGCGGCAGCCCAATTAAATATGCCAGACCGGTAGAGATAACGGTCATATAAATGGTTTCCAGAAAACCCTGCCCGACCAGAGCAAGCATACCTTCCTTAAACATATTCTACCTCCTCTACCTCAACGCCCCGTTCCGTCAAATATTGAATCATCCGCTCGCGCAGTGCCGCCTCCGCCGGAAACTGCACCACCATCTGCCCATACGATTGATTGTCAATCGTTCGCGTATTCGCAGCAAGGATGTTGACCACGCTTTTCGTCTCTATCATCATCTCGCCCAAAACAGGCTCGTTCTCTCTCCCGCCCTTAAATACCAGACGGTAGGAATACGGCAGCTTTCCCGTATAAGCCTCTCGGTTTTTCCCCTCGTGCAGCATCAGCTCCTGCCCGATTTTCGTTTTCGGCGCGCGGAAAATCTCCTCCACATCGCCTTCCTCGGCAATCTCGCCCCCATCAATGATGGCAACTCTGTCGCAAATTTCCTGAATTACGCTCATCTCGTGTGTAATGACCACAATCGTAATGCCCAGCCTCGTATTGATATCCTTCAAAAGCGCCAGCACCCCTGCGGTCGTGTTGGGATCCAGTGCCGAGGTCGCTTCGTCGCAGAGCAAAACCTTCGGCTCCGTTGCCAATGCCCTCGCAATCGCAACTCTCTGCTTCTGCCCGCCGGAAAGCTGTGCCGGGTAAGACTCTATCCGGTCAGAAAGGCCAACCAGATGCAAAAGCTCCTTCGCTCTCTCCTTCGCCTTCGCACGGGATACGCCGGAAATCTCCATAGGGAAGCAAACATTCTCCAGCGCCGTTTTTTGCATCAAAAGATGAAATTGCTGGAAAATCATTCCCATATGCCTGCGCTGCTCCCGCAGCTCCTTTTCGCCCAGTGCGGTCAGCTCCACGCCATCCAGCCAAACCTTGCCTTCCGTTGGGCGCTCCAAAAGGTTGATGCAGCGCACCAGTGTGCTCTTGCCCGCGCCGCTCAGCCCGATGATGCCGAACACCTCGCCTTTTTTAATATCCGCGCTCACTCCGTGGAGCACCTCCAACTCGCCAACCTTGCTATGGAAGCATTTTCGGATGCCCTCCAGGCGAATCATCGTTTCCTTTTCCTCCATTTTCTCCAAACCACCTTTGTCTCGTTCCCGTTAAGCCAATAAAAAAGCTCTCATCACTCCGGCGCATTTCGCCAAAGGGACGAGAGCATATCCTGCTTCGTGTTACCACCCTAATTTACAGCAGCCTCACGACTGCCGCCTCATCAAGTACGGGTATTTTACCGATACTCCGGCGCTGTCACGGGCGCTCCCGTCGCAGCCTAAAGGGGGTTCCCTCTCGGTGCGCGGCTCCAAGACCATCTTCCAACCCTTCCGCATTTCCTCCTTCGCAGCTGCCGGAGGTTCTCTGTAAAATCTTTCAGGCTGTACTCTTCTCTTCTTTGCCTTTCTTTTTTTGAATCTGTACCCCATTATACCCCGTAAAAAATTTTTGTCAACCGTTTTTTTGAAAAAATTTTATTCTTTTTCCGCCGTTGTCTCCGCCGTTGCTTCCTCCTCCGCAGAAGCTCCGTATTCCGCGAAGGGAATATCTTCATACAAATATTCATGCAGCATATCCCTTGCCTGCGCCAAATCATACACATAGTACCAGCCGCCGTTAATCATCCGTCCCTCGGAATGAATATATTCATTCGGAAAAGCACCCTGCTCCAAGGTAAGCGCCTTGCCCTTCAGCCCGACAGAGGCAAGCTTCAAAATCTCATCGTTGCTGAGCGAGGTCTCCGCCATAGAAGCGAAGGTTCGCACATAAGAGGGGTATTCCGGCGGGTTGATGTTTTTCGCCTTTTCAAACAAAGCCGCCAGCACAGTCCTTTGTCTGGAGGTACGCATACTGTCGCTGTCGATTTTGCGGATGCGGGAATAGCTGACTGCCTGCGGCCCGTTCAGTGTCACAAGCCCTGACTCCCGCAGAGGCTCTCCCTCCAGAAGATAGGCGTTGATTTGCTGCCGCTCTGCCTCGCTCACCTCAATCGTAATGCCGCCCATCTCGTCAATAATATCCGCCAGAGAGTCAAAATTCACCGTGACATAATCGGTAATATCCAGCCCGAAATTTTCATTCAGGGTCTGAATGGCGAGCTCCGGCCCCCCGTAGGCGTAGGCATGGTTGATTTTGGTATCATAATATCCGGGAACCGAAACATAGGTGTCCCGCGCAACGGAAATCAGCTTGATTTGTCCCGTCCTGCTGTTGACCGAGGCAATCATGATGGCATCGGAGCGCCCCTTGTAATCGTGGTTGCGCGAATCCACGCCGTAAAGCGCAATGTTGATGATGCCCTCGTCCTCGCTTTCCTGTGCGGAAAGCTTGCTTTCGTCCAGCTCCGTGCGGTTCAAGCCGCCCACCAGATATAAAAAAGCGCCGTATGCCGCCCCCAGCAGCACCAGACAGATAGCAAGCGTGATGGCAAGCGTCTTAAAGTACAAGCGCTTGAGTCTATCTTTCCTCGTTTTCTGTGAAACGCTCTGTTTCTCTGCGTCCGCTTCCTTCTTTTCCTTCAACTCCGCCACTCCTTCGTCCTTCGTAAAAATTCTTCTTTTCTAAATTATTCTAATTCTAAAGGAAGTTTCGACAAAAAACAATGAAAAAAGTTTTAAGATTCCTTTTTTCTCGAAAATACGGCATAAAGGAGGCTCAAACCATCTATGCTTGGCTTGAGCCGTCCCTTCCCGCAGTCCTACTGCACCAGCGCCAATATTTTTTCTACGGGCGCGTAAACCTCCCCGTCTACATAGAAGCACTGTATATCCGTTTCCTTTCCGCCTACCAGCAGCTTAAAATCCGCCTTCCTCGTTACCAGATGTCCGCTGTTGTCCATGAGCATTTCGTTCCCAAGGGTCGTAAAGCTCCTCCCAACAGAGAGCTTCAGTGTGCCCTTCTCGCGGTCATACGTAGCGGAAAATTTCTTGCCCGCCTGTGCCAGCTGCCGCAGCGGCGCATAAGCCGTACCAAAAATCGAAAGCGTTGTCAGCTTAATTTCCTTCCCGCTTACGGAGAAGGTTTCTTCGCTCGTTTGGATGCTGTTTTCCAGTCCGACCCATTCCAGCTCGTATGGTTTGATACGGTCGGTATAAATGCCGTCCACGCCCACTGCAAGCAGGTCGGCAAAGGGCTGATACCGATTGACGGTATGTGCGTACACCTTAAGCCCCTTTGCCTTCAGCTTTGCGATATTTTCTTTTGTTGCCCTGTCTGTCTGCAAGGTCACGGTCGTAATGCCGTTCGCGGCGCAAAAATCCGCAATCTCCGTATAATTCGGATTCGCCATCAGATATAGGGTAAAAATCCAGTTTTCAAAGGGATAGATTTCCTTGATCCAGCTGAGCATTTCTTTATTATACAGCTGCGGAATGATGCGGTTCATAATTTCGGGCGAGCCGATATTATTGGCGATATTCACCAAATCCCGAAACTGCCGTTGTACCGTCGCCTTGTCCGTATTTTTCGTATCCGTCACCAAATACACATCGGGGTATTCCTGCAAAAGATACAGCAAATCCACCGCCGTCAGAGGTGTCAGCGTATAAACCGCAGGGGTCGCGGTATAGGTTTTTGTGTCCATCACTAAATTGCCGCTCGGCTTGATTTCCAAGCGGTAATATGAGCCGTCCGCCTCAAAATCGTGCCGCACAACCAGCGTCCCGTCCGAGGTGTAGGTAAAATCCGCCTCCATCACGCGAAAGCCGTTTTGCCAAGAGGTGAGAAACGCCTCCTTGGTATTCGTTTCAATTTTGCCGTCTGCCTCCCCCAAGGCGTGTGCAATCAGGTGGTTTTTGCTCTGCCAGTCCGCCGCAAAGGCAGGCACTGCCGCCGAAATGCCAAGCACCAGTGCCAGAGCGAACGCCGCAAAATTTTTTCCCTTCATCTTCCTTCTCTCCTATCCTTTTCCGCCATAAAAAAGCAGGGATAGCCTCTATCCCCGCTCCTTTGCGGTTTTTCTCATTCTTCCTCGTCGTCAAACAGCTCGTAAAAGGTGTTGGATACCTTTTCAAAGTCGTCATCGCTTTCGATGTTCAAAAGCTCAATGCCGTCCTCGTTTTCCTTGTATTCGTACAAAAGAACGGTTTCGTCCTCCAGAGGGAGCAGCGCAATATATTCCTTGTCCGCAATATCCTCCACAGCAAATACGCCCAAAACGCCGCATTCCATTTCCGTGTCGTCATCCAGCGTAAGGGTAAGGGTTTCCATTTCCATTTCCTCGTGCAGGTGTTCGTCGTGATCGTGACCGCAGCCACATCCGCAATCGCTCATTCTCATATCCTCCTTAAAGAATCATATTTTCCCCGCCGCCAAGCGGCATCGGTGATTGTTTATATGATAACCGAAAATCCTGCTTGGGACAATTACTTTTTTTGACTTTTTTTGCGGTTTGCCTCTTTTTCCGCAAGCCTCTTTGCTTTTTTGGCAAAGAACCCCAAGCCGTCGTCCGTCTGCTTCTCCTTTTTGCCGCCTTTGCCTTGCTTTTTTCGCGTTTTCGTCTCAGACCTTGCTTTTTTTCGCGTGCATTTTTTCGGTGCGGCATCCGTTTCCATAACAAATTCACCAAAATCCGCATCCTCTGCCCGTTTTTCTTCCCGAATGAGCTTTTTCCTCTGCATGGGCTTTAGGATGTCCTTTTTTGTTTTTTGGCTGTCTGTCAGCATTCCGAAGGCCATCTCCTTCTGCTCGAATTGCAGCCCCCACGCTTTTTCGTAGCGATGAATCCATTTTCGTTCATAGGGCGTCACAATCGTAATGGCAGTCCCCTCCGTTCCCTGTCTGCCGCAGCGCCCCGCACGGTGCAGGTAATGCGTCGGCTCCTCCGGCACATCCAGATTGATGATATGCGTCACCCCCGCAATGTCCAGCCCGCGTGAGCCGATGTCGGAGGCAACGAGGACGTTGATGCGCCCCTCGCGAAAGCCCTCCATGGCGCTCTGCCGCTCCCGCTTGCCTGCCTGCCCGTAAATGCCCGCCGCCCGAATGCCGTGATAATTGAGCTTATCCACCGTCACCTCGATGTTTTCGGGATTATTGAGAAAAACCATGCACCTCTCAGGCTTCTCCCCCGCGAGCACCTTGCGGAGATTGACGAATTTTTCCCTATGGGCAGAGAGAATATAGTAATGTTGGATTCCCTTGGGCACAATGCCGCCGCTTTTTGCCGAAAGCTCCACCGCGTCCGCCTTCATCAGCCCTGCCGCCTTTGCCTTTGTTTCCTCTCCGATAGATGCGGAAAGCAGCACCACCTGCCGCTCCTTCAATGTTGTCTTGATAACAGCGGCAACCTCCTCCGCATTGCCCCGCTCCAAAAGCCGGTCGCCCTCGTCCAAAACAATGGTTTTCACCAGATGCGCCTGTATCTTCCTCCGGCGAATCAAATCCAAAATTCGCCCGACCGAGCCGATGACAATGCGCGGTTTTTCCCGCAGCCGCTCCATTTGTCTGCCGATGCCCGCCGCGCCGATGAGCAGGGCGCATCCCGCCGCAATGCCTGCGTTCTCCTGCAAAAGCTCCGCCTGATGATATACCTGCACCGCCAGCTCGTGCGTCGGCGTAAGGATAATCGCCTGTGTCCCGCGGATGCTCATGTCCAGCTTCTCAAAAATCGGCAAAAGATAAGCCAGCGTCTTGCCCGAGCCGGTTTCGGATTGCCCAAGGACATCCCGTCCCGCCAAAATCTCCGGAATCATCCGTTCCTGAATCTCCGTCGGAGTCGTGATTCCCTGCTTTTCCAGTGCTTCGACCAAGGCCGCACACAGCCCCAATGCCGCAAATGTCTGTCCCATAATCGGTTCCTTTCTCCGTTCCTCTGCGAAAATTTTTCCGTATTCCGCCTTTTCCTATTTTCCTTAAATGATACTGATTTTTTCAAAATAGTCAAGAATGCCGCAATAAATCGCCCATGCCAGTTTTTCCCGATACGCCGCATCATTGAGCAGTGCCTCCTCCTCCGCATTGGAAAGAAAGCCGCACTCCACAATCACGGCAGGAACCTCCGTCGTCCGCAGTATGTAGTAATCCCCGTTCTCCTTCGCCGCCCGTCCGTTGCTCCCGTCCACGCGCTTTTTCAGATTCTCCTGTACGCACTCCGCCAGAATTTTTCCTTTCTCGCTGCTTTTGTGATAAAAAACCTGTGCACCCCGTGCCGCCGCAGAGGGGAAGGCATTCTGATGAATACTGATGAGCAAATCCGCCCCCGTTTCATTCGAAATCCGCCTGCGCTCCGCCATGTCCGCCCGTTTGCTTTCCCCCAGAGCGGTATCCGTCTTGCGGGTGCATATCACCTCCGCGCCCCCCTGCGTCAAATATTCCGCCAGCCGCTCTGTCACCGCAAGATTCAGCGTCTTTTCGTCCGCACCGTCCGCGCCCGTTTTGCCGGGGTCCCAGCCGCCGTGTCCCGCGTCCAGAACCACCCGCAGCCCTGCCATGGGGAAGAGCGCCGCCCGCGTCCCTCCCGTGCGCCAAAGGCAAAGGCAAATGATGCAAAGGCAAAGCAGCCCTCCGCCTCTCAATAAAAAAATCCCCTTCATCTCATTTCCTCCTTTCATAGTAAAAGGATATGTAGAGAAGGGGATTTTTTGCTTTTTTCTTCCGCTTAGCTCAGCTGTGCCTGATAGGTTTCATAAATATCCAATGTCGTCCCCGCCATCAGCATATTGTACTCCTCCCAAGCCAAATCATAATCATAAGCCGCCGCCTGAAGCTCCATCTCCGCCTGTTCAAATTGCAGCTCCAACGCCTGTAATTCCACCGCCGAAACCAGTCCCAGCTTTGCGGATTTCTGCTGCTGCTCCCATTCCGTCTTTGCCTTTGCATAGGCATCCTTCTGCGTCTGATAGGTTGCCGCCGCCGCATTGATACGATCCAGCTTCTTCTTCAAATCATTCGCAACCGTTGCCTTCTGGTCTTCCGTTGCCACATCCGCAATTTCCATATCCAGTCGGCTCGCCTTAATTTGCCCGTCATATTTCGAGGTATCCTTCGCGTCCTCCTCCGCCTGCTGTTTGTCTCTGCGGAGGGTTTTCAGCTTATAATTCTTTTCGAGCGCCGTTTGCAAAAGCTCCTCGCTGTAGGCAGGCGCCTTTTCAATAGTGGTTGTCAGCGCGGGTGGGGTAATGATCAGTTCCTCGTCCAGCTCTCGCCCCATCAGGTCATTCAGCTGCCGCTTCAAGAGAACCAACCCGTCCTTTGCGTCCTGCAAATCCTTTGCCCCCTCGGAAACCGCAATCTGCTTTTCGGAAAGGTCCGTACCTGTGCCAAGACCCAATTCACGCTTCTTTTCCTCAATTTGGCAAACCCGTTCCAAGAGTTCCTGTTTTTGGGTCAGCAGGCTCACGCCCTTTTCCACCTGCACAGTCTTCGTGACCAAAAGCTGCGTCACCGCCAAGGCCTCGTTGTCCCAGTCCTCTTTCGTCTTATTCAGGTCCTGCTTCGTGTTTTTCAGCTCCGTCTGCTGATCCTCCAGTGAGTCCCTCTGATTGTCGGCAACATTATCCACCAGCGTTTCTATGCTGCTTGCCGTCTTCGTCGTACCGGAAAGCAGTGCGCTGCTGATGCCTGCCAACACCTTCTCCATGTCAGAGCCATAAGTAGTTACCGTTCCCAAAACGCTCTGCCCTGCGGTTGCGGAATTTCTTGCCTGAGTTTTTGCATGTGATGCGGAATCCTGCGAATCCTGCAAATCCTTCAGCCCATCGTCAATGGCGCTCAAGCCCGCCGCCACCTTGTCAATGTTCAGCTGTAATGTCTTTTGCAGGCGGTTGTTTTTCAAAACCAGCTCCTGAATTTCCTCCAGCGTCATCGCCTTTGTCTTTGCTTCCTCCGCAGCGGTATCCGTCGTCTCCGTCTCCGCTGCAAGGGCAGGCACCGCCGCCCCTGTTGTCAGTGCGCCCGTCATTAAGAGCGCGCACGCCTTTTTATATGAATAGAATTTCATATCCCAACACTCCTTTCCTTATGCCTCCGCAGAAGCTTGCTTTTTCTCCTCTATGCGCCCGAGCCGCCAACGCCAGATGATGCAGCTCAGTCCGAGGCAAACCACAATAATCCCGCCTAAAATAAGCATTTCCCCTCGCACCGCCGCAAAGCCGCAGCCCGTCAGGGCAACGTTGCGGTAGCCGATGACAAAATGCGTCAAGGGGAAAACCTGCCCCAGCTTTTGGTAAATCCCCGGCAAAACCATGCTCGGCCATGTGTACCCGCTCAAAACCAGAGAGGGCGAGGTAAATACCAGCGAAAGCGAGGTTGCCAGAATCGGGTTCGGCATAAAGGAGGAAATAAATTGCCCCATCGCCACAATCGATAGTAAAAACAGACTGCTGTATACCAGCCAAACCGCAAGACTCCCCCGCATGGGCACATCGTAAACAAAGCGGATGATGAGCGAGCAAATCGTCCATGCCAGAAGCGAAAGCAGGAAATATACCGCGCATTTCGCCAGAACCTGCGGCACGGTGCTTTTGGAAATCCTGCAAAGCTCCTCCAGATGTCCGCTTTCCTTCTCCCGCACAAGGGAAATTGCCGCAAAGTAAACCAAGACCTGTTGCACGGTCGCTGCAACAAAGCCAAAGGTCAGGAAATATCCGAAGTGGTTCGTCGGGTTGTACCACTGACGGGTATAAAAGCTGACCGGATTCATTGTCGCCAAGGCATCCTCCGTCGTTTCCCCCTTCGCCACAAGGCTTTTCACCGCAATCTGCGTGGAAATCGTCCCCAAAACCTCGGATCCTTTCAGGTTGATGGCGCTCCCGTAGCCCATGTTGACCGCACTGGAGCCCAGCAGCACCTCCGCTTGCTGCCCCAGCTGCAATTTTTTCGTAAAATCCGTAGGAAAGATGATACAGCCGACAATCTCTCCGTCCCGCATCGCCTCCGCAATCTCGTCCTCGTCGTTGTAATAGCCGACAATATCGAAATATGGCGACTGCCGAAAGGCCTCGACCACTTCGCGGGTCTGTTTGCTGTAGCTGTAATCCACAACCCCCATTTTTAAGTCTGAAAAATATCCCTTCGCGTAGCTGCTGCCGCAAATGCAGGTCACAAGAATCGGCAGCACCAAAAGCAAAACCAAGGAACGCGGCCGCTTGAGAACATATTTCCATTCCCGCAAAAATAATTTCATAAATGCGCTCATGCCTGTATCGCCTCCTTTGCCGCCTCTTTCTTCTCCGCCTGCGCCTGCTTCCAAAGGAATACCAAAAAGCTCAGCAAAAATGTCGCAGCCCCCAGCGCCAGAAGCATCGTCCGGTTGTGCTGTAGAGATTCCCGCTCAAAGCCAATGCCCATCAGCACAATGCTCCGCACCGGCGTCATAAAATGCGTCACCGGCAGAAAATCCGCGATGCGTACAAAAATGTCCGGCATCTCCGTATGCGGCCAGGAAAAGCCGGAAAGCACAAAGAAGGGATAGGTCAGCGCCATCAGCCATTGCATCGCGTGCAGCGAATTTTTGCAGAATAAGCCCAAAAGCGCACCAAAGCCCAATAGGCAAAATACAAAGCAGCCGCATAAAAGCATCAGATTCGCCCAGTCTCCCCGCATCGGGAACGAAAACAGCTTCATGATGACCGCAAAATTCAGCAGAATATTCAAAAATCCCGCCACGCCGTAAAAAATCATTTTCGCAAAATAAGAGAGAATACAATCCCGCCTCCGCATTGCTCCGGAGAGGATTCCCCCTTTTTTTTCGTCCGCAAAGGAGCCTGCCACCGCCGATAAAAACAGCTGATGATAAACCAGCGCGGTCAGCCCCAGCCCCAGATACATCAGGTAGCTGAACTGCGGGTTAAACCAAGGGCGCAGCACCGTGGAAATCGGCATAACCTTCGCTGTTCCCTCCAATGTTGTGCTGCCCGACGCCACATAGCTTTTCACCGCAATTTGCGCAGATACGGTTTTCACAATCTGCATCACGGAAACAACGGCGCTGTTCCCGACGATGTTGTTGCTGCTGTTCACTCCAATCAGCACCTCTGCCTGCTGTCCCAACTGCAATGCACGGGTATAATCCTCGGGAATAATCAGAATCCCCGTTACCTCGTCCGCCGCCATCAAGGCCTTCGCTTCCTCCAAATCCTGCAACACATAGGTCACATCAAATCGGTCGGAATCATCAAAAGCCCGAATCAATTCCCTCGTTTTCGCCGTTGGCGAAGTGTCCACCGCCGCCAGAGGGATATGGTTGACAATGTCGTTCTGAAATGCACCGCAAACGACAATGTTCATCAATAACGGCGCAATCAGGAACATGAACAGCTCCCGCGGCTCTCGCACCAGCCGCAAAAGCTCTCGCCAAAGTCCTTTGAAAAATCCCATTATGCCTCACCCACTTTATCCAGGTCAACACTCACCAGCATCCCCGGGTAAAGCATGATGTCATCCTCCCCGGAAAGGGCGATTTTCACTTCATATGTAACCACATCCTGATCGTTCAGCTCATTCGTGGATTTCTTCGTTGCAAAATCGGGATTTTTGCTGATATTCACAATTTTCCCGTGGAATACCTCGTCGGGATAAGCCTTGCTCGTCAGGGGAACCTCCTGCCCAAGTGCAAGCTTCCCGATTTCATATTCGTCCACATTCGCCATAATCCAGCGGTCGCTGTAATCGGTCAGCGTTACAATCGTCGTGCCGGAGCCAATTAGCTCACCGACAGAGGAGGAAACCAGCGTAATTGTCCCATTACAGGGCGCATACTGCGAGGTTTGGTCCAAATTCAGGTTTACCTCGTCCAAAACCCCCTGTGCCGCCGCAAGCTGTCCCGCTGCCGCCTCCTGCTGTGCCGCCGCCGCTTCCTGCTGCGCAGCCGCCGCCGAGGCGTCCAGCCTTGCCGCCTCAAGCTGCGTGGTCAGCTTATCCATATCGTCCTGCGATACCGCGTCCATGGCATACAGTTCCTGATATTTTGCATATTCGGTTTCCAGAAGCTTAACATTGGCATTTGCCTTATCGACAACCGCCGCCGCCGCCGCTACCGCGTTTTTCGCCGCCGTAACCTGT
The DNA here is from genome assembly GCA_963640305.1 of Sodaliphilus sp. Lineage (GTDB taxonomy): Bacteria > Bacillota > Clostridia > Lachnospirales > Anaerotignaceae > Anaerotignum_A. The sequence goes on from CAVHYX010000037.1 coordinate 22,798, forward strand.
CCCTGCGCCGCCGCAACCGTCGCCGCAGCCTGTGTCTGTTTTACCTCAACATCCCGTTTATCCGTGGAGAAAAGCAAATCGCCCTCCTTGACTTCCTGTCCCTCCTCAACGGGAATATCGGTCAGGTAGCCGGCAATCTTCGCCCGTACATAAACCTCCTTACATTCCACAGTTCCCGTCACGGTGTTGTCTGCCGTCGTCTTTGTCTCCTCTGCCGCTGTTCCGCAGCCGCCAAGGGCAAATGTCAAAAGAGCTGCCAAAGCTATCTTTTTTCCGTTTTGCATCTCATTTCTTCCTTTCCTGTCTTTTTTCGCTATCGTTCCGTCTGTGCTATCCCGTCAGGCTGCAATCAATGACTGAAAAATCGGGTGAATCAGCATTTCTGCCAAGTTCATCATCTCCTCTTTTGAAAGGGACATTCCCTCCAAGAGCCATTGCCGCAGCATCCCCATGGCGCCGCAGGCGATAAAATGGCTGGCATAGGAAACCGTTTCCGTTTCCTCTCGCAGTCCCATCTCCTGTCGCACCTGTCTGCCCTTTTGCACAAGTATCTCCGTCAGCTTTTCCGCAAAGCGGTCACTGCGGGGATTGGTAAACAGACAGCGGCATACCTCCGGGTTTTCCGCGATATAATCGCAAATATGCCCAATTAAGGGATACTCCCAAGCAGCATCCTGTCGGATTTTCGTTTTTTCCAGCACCCGTGCAAAGCTCTCCGCCGCCTCATCCTCCAAATTCTCCAGCAAATCAAACACGCTGTTATAATGAAGATAAAAGGTCGCACGATTGAGGTCCGCCCGTTCCGTGATGTCCTTCGCGGTGATTTCGGAAAAGGGCTTCTCCTGCATCAACCCAATGAGTGCCTCCCGCATGAGCGTTTTGCTTCGCTTGACTCTGCGGTCCTGCTTCTCCAAAAATATCTCCCCCTTTCCTACTTCTGTCTCTTATTCTTCTTACTCTCTCTTTTTTCCCACCTATCATAGCACAGCACTTGAAAATAATCAACAATTTTCGTTAAACAGAATATTTTTGTCTATCTCATTCCTTGTTTGTATTCGTATACAATAGACAAAATACACTTGTGTCCGTGTACAGAAAACAAAAGTCTGTCATTTTTACCATACTTTCTCTCCTTCCCCCAAAAAAATTTTGCTCCTTCTTCCAAAAATCTTCAGTGGGGCAAAAAAAATCCCGTTTTTGGTTGACGGAGCGCATGAAAGTGCTATAATTGCCCTATCGGCTATGACCGCATCATGCGGACATATGTCTATTAAAAAATACAAGGAGGCTTATCTATGGAAAAAAGAGTATACAACTTTTCAGCAGGCCCCTCCATGCTGCCCTTAGAGGTTCTGGAGCAGGCGCAGCGTGAATTGGTCTGTTACCCCTCAGCGGGTATGTCAGTAATGGAGATGAGCCACCGTTCAAAAACCTTTGAAAATATTCTGGAAAAGGCAAAGGCTGATCTCAAGGAATTGATGCACATTCCCGATAATTACAAAATCCTGTTCCTACAGGGCGGCGGCTCCACGCAGTTTGCGATGGTTCCCCTGAACCTGATGAACAAGAACCACAAGGCGGATTATGTAATCACAGGGCAGTGGGCAAAGAAGGCGGCGGCGGAGGCAGAGCGTTACGGTAAGGTGAATGTCGTAGCTTCCTCAGCAGACTCAACCTTCGACCGGATTCCGGCATTGGATAAATCAAAATTTGACCCCGAAGCGGATTATTTTTACATCACTCTCAATAACACCATCTACGGCACTCGCTGGACGGAATTGCCCGATACCGGCAATGTGCCTCTGGTGGGCGATATGTCCTCTTCCATTCTCTCGCAGGAGATTGATATTACCAAGTTCGGCCTTCTGTATGCAGGGGCGCAGAAAAATCTCGGCCCCGCCGGTGTTACGGTTGTCATCGTGAGAGAGGATTTGCTGGGCAACGCTATGGATTTCACACCGACCATGCTGCGTTACGATATTCATGCGGAGAATAATTCCCTTTACAATACCCCCCCGACCTACGGCATCTACTTTATGGGTCTGGTGTTCGAGTGGGTGAAGCGCCAAGGCGGCGTCGCTGCCTTGCAAAAGATTAACGAACATAAGGCTGCGATTCTCTATGATTTCTTAGACCAATCCAAGCTGTTCCGCGGCACTGTTGTAAAAAAGGATCGTTCCCTGATGAATGCCCCCTTCGTTCTTCCCACAAAGGAGCTGGATGAAAAGTTCATCCAAGAGGCAAAGGCGCAGGGCTTTGAAAACCTGAAAGGTCACCGCACCGTCGGCGGTATGCGTGCAAGTATGTATAACGCAATGCCAACCGAGGGCGTGGAAAAGCTCGTGGAATTCATGAAGAAATTCGAGAAGGAAAATCAGTAATCCAAAAAAAGGGTCGTGTCACACGACCCTTTTCTAATGGAGTGTCCGCGCCTGTGTCCGCCTTTGGTGTCCCTATGGGGTGTCCATAGGGTGTCCACGGGGTGTCCACTCTGTCCGAAAAGTCCACATTTTCCCATCATATAAAAAGAAAAGGAGATAAGTTATGTATACCATTCGTACCCTGAACAACATCGCAAAAACCGGTCTGGCAAAGCTGCCCGCAAAGGATTTCGTCATTGATGAAAACGCCGAAAACCCCGAGGGAATCATACTTCGCAGCTTTGATATGCACAAGATGGAGCTGAATCAAAACCTCCTCGCGGTAGCGCGCGCCGGCGCCGGCACCAATAATATCCCCATCGAGGCCTGCACCAAGCGGGGCGTTCCTGTTTTCAACACCCCCGGCGCCAATGCCAATGCCGTAAAGGAGCTGGTGCTGGCGGGGCTTTTCGCTTCCTCCCGCCGCATCATTGCCGGCGCAACCTGGGTGCAGGGATTAAAGGATAACTGCGAGAATGTAGAGAAGGCAGTCGAGGCAGGCAAGAAGGAGTTTACCGGTCCCGAGATTGCAGGTAAAACGCTGGGCGTTATCGGTCTGGGCGCCATCGGCGTGCAGGTTGCCAATGCTGCGCTGGATCTGGGCATGGAGGTCATCGGCTATGACCCCTTCCTCTCTCTGGAAAACGCATGGCATCTGTCCTCCAATGTAGTGCATGAGGAATCCATGGAGGAGCTGGTTTCCAAGGCAGATTACATCACCTTGCATATCCCTCTGAACGACAAAACCCGTAATACCTTCGATGAAAAGCTGTTTGCCGCAACAAAGCCCGGCGCACGCCTGTTGAACTTTGCCCGCGGCGGTTTGGTGGATAATGTCGCACTGAAAAAGGCGATTGCCGACGGCATCATCGCCCGTTATATGACAGACTTCCCCTCCGAGGAGCTTTTGGGCGACCCCCGCACCATCATCGTTACCCCGCATCTGGGCGCTTCTACGCCGGAATCCGAGGAAAACTGCGCCATTATGGCAGCGCAGGAGCTGCGGGAATATCTGACCTACGGCAATATCAAAAACTCCGTAAACTTCCCCAACTGTGTGGTTCCCTATAACGGCAAGCCCCGTATCACCGTCTGCCACCGCAATATTGTCAATATGATTGGGCAGTTGGGTGCTGTTTTCACAAAATACAGTGTAAATATTGATAAGCTGGTAAATAACTCCAAGGGCGACCTTGCGTATAACATCGTTGTATGCGATAATTTGCCGGAAAATATGGAGGCTATGCTGCACGATTTGTACGCAATCGAGACAGTGTTGAAGGTACGTGTACTCAACTGAAACCCATAAGCAGGATAAGCAAAAGGAGGAAAATTATGGCAACCATCAGACCCTTTCGGGCAATCCGCCCCGCAGACGCCTACGCAAAGGATGTAGCCGCTCTGCCCTATGATGTAATGAACAGCGAAGAAGCAAGAGAAATGGTAAAAGATAAGCCCCTGTCCTTCCTGCATATCGACAAGGCAGAGGTAGATTTGCCGAGGGACGTTGATATTTACAGTCCCGCAGTCTATGCAAAGGCAAAGGAAAATCTGGAAAAGCTGATACAGAATGGCATATTGGGGCAGGATTTACTGCCTAATCTGTATATCTACCGCATGACAATGAACGGCAGAAGCCAAACCGGTCTGGTTTGCTGCACCTCTGTAGACGAATATATCGACGGGACAATCAAAAAGCATGAGCTGACCCGTGCAGATAAGGAGGCTGACAGAATCCGCCACGTCGATACACTGAACGCAAACACCGGCCCGATTTTCCTTGCCTATAAGAAAAATGCTGAAGCAAAGGCGATTCTCGATGGCTGGACAGCGACAGTAAAGCCGGTATATGATTTTGTCTCCGAGGACGGAATCGGACATACAGTATGGGTCATCGACAGCGATACGGAAATCGGTATGCTGGTGGAATCCTTCAAGAAGGTGGAAAATCTCTATATCGCAGACGGTCATCATCGAAACGCCTCCGCCGTAAAGGTCGCGCTGAAGCGCAGAGAGGCAAACCCTGATTACACCGGCGAGGAGGAATTTAATTATTATCTGTCCGTGTTATTTGCGGCGGATGAATTGGCCATCATGGATTACAACCGTGTCGTAAAGGATTTGAACGGCTATGATTCCGAGGGCTTTCTTGCAGAAATCGGAAAGAAATTTACCGTAGAGCCCTATGCCGGCAAGGGTGCTTACCACCCCGAGGCACTGCACACCTTTGGTCTGTATCTGGATGGGAAATGGTTTAAGCTGACCGCAAAGGATGAAATTATCAAGAAGGATGCTGTTTTGGGGCTGGATGTTTCCATTTTGCAAGAGGAGCTTCTGGCACCCGTACTTGCCATCGGTGACCCCAGAACCGATAAACGCATTGATTTTGTCGGCGGTATCCGTGGTTTGGGTGAACTGGAGCGCAGAGTGAACAGCGGTGAAATGCGACTGGCATTCTCCATGTTCCCGACCTCCATGGCAGAGCTGATGGCGGTTGCGGATGAAAACAGAACCATGCCTCCGAAGTCTACATGGTTTGAGCCCAAGCTGCGGAGCGGGTTATTTATTCACGATTTAGGGGAATAAGAATAGGCCGGAAACGGCATGAAAAAGGGAACGGAAGCGCTGCTCCGGGAAGACGGCCGCCGTCTTATCTTGGTGGTGCTACTATCCTTTGGAATCCTATTTGCAGGAGCAAAGCTTTGCTTCTGCGGGGGAAAAGATAAAAATAAGGCTCTCTCTATTTCAGAGAAAGCCTTATTTTTTTGCCATCCGCAGAAACGAATGTTTCTGCAAATCGGGTTCCAAGGGGGTGACCCCCTTGGTAGGGCTTGGGATGCGCACCGCCGAACAGATGCGGCGGTTGCCCGAAGGGCAAGGGTACAAAGCCTGCTTGAACCGAAGCTCCAAGGCTTTAGGTCGTTAGGTTTTTAAGGTTTTTTGTGGTTTTTATTTCTGCGGGATAAAGGCGCGCAGAAATTGATGCTTGGAATCAAAGGAGCCCGCGAGCATGATTTTATCTGCGCCGACACCGTATTCTTTAGTCAGCTTACCGAAAAGGCGGTCGCTTTCCATAAATCCGCCCTCCAAAAAGCAGAAGCACGCCGCAAATGTGCCCTTCTCGCCGATTTTATGGAAATCCTTTTCCTCGAAGGAATGAATCGTACACTCCTGCCCGGGGTTCAGCCTCGTCACCAGCTCCGCTAGGTCAAAATCCAGATGCAGAAAGCCCTGCGCACAGTAGTACATGGCGAGAATGAAATCCAGCAAATCCGACTCCGCCGCGAAATGCAGGGAATAGTCCGCGGGGCGGGGCGCATCCCCTATAAAGCAGCTGAACCAGGGCGCCTGCGGCGCAAGGAAAGCGGGGAGATAGAGCTTTTTGGTCAATGGCTCTGCCGTATTTACGGCGAAAGCCATGGTATTTGTGGTAGAGGTCTTGACGAGGGGGATATTTTGTTTTTTTAACGCCGCCGTAAGGGTATCGGAGGCGCCGAACAGACGGATTCCGTCCGTATGAAAGCCAAGCATAGTTTTTTCTCTCCTTTTCAGATTTTCAAATAAAATGCAAATATTCAAAAAAATTGTATCCAAAAAATCAAATTTTTTATTATAAATGTACCATATCGGAGCAATCCTTTCAAGAGAGGCTTTTTTCTCGGAAATGCGGCGGGGATGGGCAAAAGCGTTGACAGCCGACACGATTCGTTGTTATAATCTATAGGATTGGCGGGGATTGGAAAAACCCGTATTTTTTTCAGGCTGAGGGTCTGCCCGCATCGGGCGAACAAAACACAGGCGCGCAGCTATGCAAGAGAGAAAACGATAAGAGACGCATTTTGAAAAGCAGGAGGCAGCACGGATATGTTGGAATTGAAGAATATCTGTTTTTCCGCAGACGGAAAACAGATTCTCAAGAACATCAATTTAACGATTGATGATGCAAAATTCATTGTAATCACAGGGCCGAACGGCAGCGGGAAGTCTACGCTGGCGAAAATCATCAGCGGAATCTTGACTCCGGATAGCGGGCAGATTCTTTTGGATGGGGAGGACATTACCGCTTTGGGCATTACGGAGCGCGCAAGAGCGGGCATTAGCTTTGCTTTCCAGCAGCCTGTGCGTTTTAAGGGCGTTACGGTAAAGGATTTGATTTGTCTCGCAAGCGGGCAGAATTTGAGTACGGCGGATGCCTGTCAATATCTGTCTGAGGTGGGGATGTGTGCAAAGGATTACATTGACCGCGAGGTAAATGCGAGCCTTTCCGGCGGTGAGCTGAAGCGCATTGAGATTGCAACGGTGATGGCAAGAAAAACGAAGCTGACCCTTTTCGATGAGCCGGAGGCAGGAATCGACCTTTGGAGCTTCCAGAATTTGATTGATGTGTTTGAAAAAATGCACGAGGAGATTCAAGGCTCTATCATCATTATCTCCCATCAGGAAAGAATCCTGAATATCGCCGATGAGGTGGTTCTTTTAAGCGGGGGAGAGGTGAAGCAGATGGGAAAGAAGGACGAGGTATTACCCGGTCTGTTTGGAATCGAAACCGGATGCAGGTATTTTAATGGGGGGAAACGATAATGCTGAACGATATTGTAAGAAAGCTTTTGCAAGAGGTTTCCGGTATGATGGATATTCCCGAAAACAGCGCGTTTAATATCCGCAACAACAGCAAAAGCGAGGGCAGACATTCCACGGAGAACATTGATATTGTGCCCAAGGAGGGCGGCTCGGGACTGGACATCTATGTCAAGCCGTTTACCAAAAACGAGAATGTACACATTCCGGCGCTGATTACGGAGGCGGGCGTGCAGGAGGTGGTTTACAACGATTTCCACATCGGTGAGGGTGCGGAGATTGAGATTATCGCGGGCTGCGGTATCCACAACTGCGGCTGTGACGATTCTGTGCATGAGGGGATACACCGCTTCTTTTTGGGGAAGGATTCCAGGGTTGTTTATATTGAAAAGCACATTGGCGAGGGAGACGGCAGCGGCAAGCGCATCATCAACCCGCAGACCTATGTAGAGGCAGGGGAAAACGCCTATATTGAGATGGACACCATGCAGCTGAAGGGGGTCGATTCCACGAAGCGTGTTTCCGGTGCAAAGCTGGGCGCGGGTGCTACCATTGTGATTAAGGAAAAAATCATGACCCATGGGCAGCAGACGGCGGAGACGTCCTTTGATGTCAGTCTGGACGGTGCAGGCTCCAGCGCACAGCTTATCTCTCGTTCTGTGGCGCGGGACGATTCCAGACAGCTTTTCCGCTCGAAAATCAGCGGCAATGCGGACTGCTACGGACATTCCGAGTGTGATGCCATTATCATGGATCGCGGGGTGGTTGCGGCAGAGCCGGAGATTATTGCGAATCATGTAGACGCATCGCTGGTGCATGAAGCGGCAATCGGCAAGATTGCAGGCGATCAGCTCATCAAGCTCATGACCCTTGGCTTGACGGAGAAGGAAGCGGAGGCACAAATCATCAACGGCTTCCTGAAATAAGCCAAAGGAGATGGGCAGAAAGATGAGCAGTACAGTAAAAACAGAGGCAATCGGCTGGATTAAGACCATTCTCTTGGCAGCGGTGCTGGCGGCTCTGGTGAATTCCTTTTTGATTGTGAATGCGGAGGTGCCGACCGGCTCTATGGAAAATACCATCATGACGGGCGACCGTATCCTTGCGCTTCGCACATCCTATTGGTTTGACGAGCCCGAGGCAGGGGATATTGTGGTATTCCGTTATCCGGACGACGAGACGGGCGAGACGCTTTATGTCAAGCGAATCATCGGCACGCCGGGGGATACCGTCGAGGTGATGGACGGCACGGTTTTTGTCAATGGGGAGGCTTTGCGGGAGGATTACATTGCGGAGCTGACGCTTGGGGAATATGGGCCTTACGTCGTACCCGAGGGCTGTTATTTTATGATGGGGGATAACCGGAACCATTCGCTGGATTCCCGATTCTGGAAGAATCAGTTTGTGGAAAAGGATGCAATATTGGGGAAGGTTGTTTTGCGGTATTATAAGGGCTTCAAATGGCTTTCTTGACGAGGGGAGGTTTAGGCGGATATGAAATGTCCTTTTTGCGGGAAGGAAATGAAGGAGGGCGCGCTTTATTCCGGCGGACGGTATGTGCAATGGAAGGGCGTGGATGAGAACGGCAAAAAAGAGGAATATCTTCTGGCGAAAAGTTACATGAGCGGTGCGAAGGTGGAAGGACACCTCTGCGTGGGCTGTCGGAGGGTGGTTCTGGAGATTGAGCAGTTTTAGGACTCTAAGGATGGCTCTTTTTTAGGGAAGGATATGAAAAAAAAGAAACAATAAGATTCAATTTCAAAAAACAAGGAGGTTTTTCTGATGAAGGTAACGAAGGATATGACGATTGGTGAGCTGTTGATGGTAGACAGAGGCGCAGGGATGATTCTGATGCAGAATGGGATGCACTGTGTCGGCTGCCCGTCTGCGGCGGGAGAAACGCTGGAGGAAGCATCTATGGTACACGGCATGGACTGCAATAAGCTGGTAACGGAGCTGAATACGTATCTGGAGGGAAAATAAAGGCTGAAAAGCCCTCAAGACTTTCAAGCCCGCAGCTCCCGCGCCGACGCGGCGCAAGGGTTGCCGCAAAAAAAAGAGACTGCCAAACGATAGTCTCTTTTTTTTTACGGAGATGGAGGGATTTGAACAGTCCCACCTCGAAATACAGTCGCGCAATCTCGTTTGCGGTAGCTTTCTCGTTGCGCTCCTTATTTCTCGCAGCTGCGTGCGCCCTCCTCCTGCCACCGGCAGCGGTTGCCCGCAGCTCCCGCGCCGACGCGGCGCAAGGGTTGCCGCAAAAAAAAGAGACCACCAAACGATAGTCTCTTTTTTTCTACGGAGATGGAGGGATTTGAACCCTCGCGCCGCGTAAACGACCTATACCCTTAGCAGGGGCACCTCTTCAGCCTCTTGAGTACATCTCCACAAAATGCCTACTGCACTGTTTAGTATAGCAAAAAGCAGCTCTTTTGTCAAACATTTTTTAGCGGAAAATTGTAAAACCCCCGTCGCAAAAAGCGGCGGGGATTCGACAACATAGCTTTTTTTATTACATATCACTTTTTATTTTATATCACTTTGTGATTGTGATACCCTTTGTTGCATCGTCCCATGCAATCGTTGCACCAAGCTCATCTGTTACAAAACGCACAGGAACAAAGGTGCGGTCGCCGATGATTTCGGGCGCTACGCCATATTTCGCAAGGGTCTGACCAACAACCATCTGAATCTCCTTGCCATCAATCGTCAGGGTAACTGCCTTTGTCTCGGCATTCCATGCAACCTGACCACCCAATGCCTCTGTAATCATACGAATCGGTACCAGGGTTCTGCTGTTGCGAATTACGGGAGCAACATCGCCGGTCTTCGCTGTGCCGTCCACAATCGTTACATTGCTGCCGATTTGCATCAGGATCGTCATCTTCTTTGCGATTTCATCGCCCTTTGCTTCGTCCTTGGTTTCGTCCTGCTTTACATCCTCTGCCTTTTTATCGGTATCGGTCTTTGTGGAGGAGGAACCGCCGCCGGAGGAAGAGGAACCGCCGCCGCTGCTGCCGCCGGAGGAAGAGGAACCGGAGGATTTCTTGATAACCGTGAGTTTCCAATTAGCGTTAACGCCTCCATCCTTTTCGATGTTGAAGGATTTCGCTGCGGTCGCAGTTGCTTCATAGTCGCCTTCCTTTACAATGGTAATCGTTCCGCCGTTTTCTACCGCATTCACTGCATCCTGCAAAGAGGTATAGCCAACACCGCCGGTCTCAGCCACGATTTCCTTGTCCCTCGTTTTAGAGAAGGTAAATTCACTGAAGCCATACTTGGAAGTAAAGGTCAGCTTGCCGTTCGCGTCGGATGTATCGCTGTAGGAGTATTTCCTGCCGTCAGCCTTTACGTGCGTGACATAAACCTTTTCACTGGTAAAAGGCGTCGTTACGGTAATCTCGGAGGGGGTGTTGATGGTCAAAGCCTTTGCCTCTCCGATCTGCACTGCGTTCTTACCTTCTTTATCTGTTACAATACCCGCTGCCGTTGCGGCGGTGGAAGCAATCTCTTTCACCATGGGTGTGATTTCAAGCGTCAATGTATTCACGGTATAATCCGTGTTGGTTGCACCCGTTATGACAACATCCAGATAAGCCTGCCTATAAACCGTAACGGTTGCTCCCTCGGTCTCAATCTCTGCTGCGTCCAGCGCCGCCTTTGCTGTGGCTTCGGTTGTGCCTGTAGCTACAGCCTTTGCCTGGTCCAGCAAAACGGAGTCCTCAGCTTTAACGGACTTGGCAGTGGTGTTTACCGCGGTTGTTACCGTGCCATCAATGCTTGCACCATCCTTTGTCTTCACTTCGGTTGTGCCGGTTGCCGGCTTCACAATGGTCTGCACATCCTTCTTGTCTACAACCATAAAG
>CAVHYX010000038.1:0-42173 GCA_963640305.1 Sodaliphilus sp.
GGCGGTCAAGCGGTCATTGAGGGCGTTATGATGCGCGGGAAAAAGATATATGCCATGGCGGTGAGAAATCCCGAGGGGGAAATCGTTGTGGAAAAGAAGCCCGTCAGCGGCTTAAGCAAAAAGGGATTGTTTCGATATCCCATTTTCCGCGGCATGGCGGCATTTGTGGATTCGTTAGTAACAGGTACGAAAATTTTGATGCGCTCTGCGGAAATCGCGGGCGAAGGCTGGGAGGAGGAAGAGCTTTCCCCCTTTGAGCAATGGCTCACGGATAAGCTTGGGGATAAAATCAATGATATTTTGATTTATTTCAGTGTATTTGTTTCCCTTGTTCTGGGGATGGGGCTGTTCTTTGTGCTACCCGTTGCGATTGGGAATTTATTCAAAACCATTGTGCCGACATGGGCGTTGGGGATTATTGAAGGACTCATTCGTATCGGGATTTTTCTCGGCTATCTCTGGCTGATTTCCCGCATGAAGGAGATTAAGCGTGTATTCCAATACCATGGAGCGGAGCACAAGACGATTGCCTGCTTTGAAAGCGGCAAGGAGCTGACGGTGGAAAACGTGCGCCCCTGCACCAGACTGCATAAGCGCTGCGGCACAAGCTTTCTGTTGTTCGTTATGTTGATTTCCATGGTCGTGTTTTTCTTTGTCCGCACGGATGTATTCTGGCTGCGCTTGATTACAAGAATTTGTTTGGTGCCGTTTATTGCGGGGATTTCCTATGAGGTCATCCGTTGGGCGGGTAATTCGGAAAGCGGCTTTGTAAAAATCGTCAGTGCACCGGGGCTTTGCTTGCAAAAGCTGACAACGGCGGAGCCGGATGCAAGCCAGATAGAGTGTGCGATTGCGGCGATGAAAGGAGTTCTGGAAGATGAGCCTGCGGAATAAAACCATTGCCGAAGCACTACAGGAGGGCGAACGGTGTTTGCGGGCAGCGGGAAAGGAAACGTATGCCCTTGAGGCGGAACTTCTGCTGGAAAAAGCAGCTGATCTCAATCGAACGGCTTTACTTTTGCATGGAGAGGAAATGCTTTCGGCGGAAGCGGCGGCGCGGTATGAGGAATTTCTTGCGGAACGGGAGAGCGGTCGCCCGACGCAGTATATCCTCGGCGCTTGGGAATTCATGGGGCTTCCGTTTTCGGTGGGCGAGGGCGTGCTGATTCCCAGAGGGGACACGGAAATTCTGGTGGAAACCATCTTGGAACGGCAGAACAGGGAATCCCTGCGGACGGTTCTGGATATTGGGACGGGGAGCGGCTGTATTCCTGTCAGCTTGTCCCATTACGGAAGCTTTGAAAGCGTTCTGGCGGTTGACATCAATCCGAAGGCTTTGGAATATGCGAGAAAAAATGCAGCAGCAAACCACGCAGAGATTTTATTTTATGAAAGTGATTTATTCCAAAATGTGTCTGCAAAATGGAAGGGTAGGCTGGATGCCATTGTTTCCAATCCGCCCTATATTCCAAAGGGGGATATTGCAGGACTGATGACGGAAGTGAAGGACTTTGAGCCTATCAATGCGTTGGACGGCGGCGCGGATGGTCTGGATTTTTACCGCATGATTGTGGCGGAAAGTCGAGACTGGCTCAAGGCAGACGGTTGGCTGTTCTTTGAGATTGGCTATGATCAGGGGGAAGCGCTGAGCTCCCTTCTGGCGGAAGCGGGCTATGCGGAAATCGGCATCCGACAGGATTTGGCAGGACTGGACAGGGTTGCCTTTGGCAAATATACCGGCAGGAAGGAGGGGACATAAAATGTTAGACCGTTTGGCAGAAATAGAAACAAAATACGAGGATTTGGCGGAGCAGATGAATGATCCCGACATTATCGTCAATCAGACGGAATGGCGCAAGCGGATGAAGGAATACAGCGATATGACCCCCATTGTGGAGAAATACCGGGAATATAAACAGGCAAGGGATGGTATTGAGGAAAGCCTTGCTATGCTGAATGAGAGGCTGGAGGAGGATTTTCGGGAAATGGTGAAGGAGGAACTGGCGGAAAATAAGGAAAGGGCGGAAACGCTCAAACAGGAGCTGACGCTTTTGCTGATTCCAAAGGATCCCAATGACAAAAAGAATGTCATCATGGAGATTCGCGGTGGCGCGGGCGGCGATGAAGCGGCATTGTTCGCAGGAGATTTATTTCGGATGTATGCGCGCTATGCGGAGCGAAGAAAATGGAAGATAGAGGTCATGAATACGAGCGAGAGCGACCTTGGCGGTTTTAAGGAGATTTCCTTTCTGATCAAGGGTGAGGGAGTCTATTCCCGTCTGAAATACGAAAGCGGCGTGCATCGCGTGCAGCGTGTGCCTGTGACGGAAAGCGGCGGTCGCGTGCATACCTCGACGGTAACGGTGGCGGTACTGCCGGAAGCGGAGGAGGTTGATGTGCATATTGATATGAACGATGTGCGCGTGGATGTGTTCCGTGCATCGGGTAATGGCGGGCAGTGTGTCAATACAACCGATTCTGCGGTGCGTATGACACATATCCCAACGGGAATTGTGGTTTCCTGTCAGAACGAAAAATCACAGCTCAAGAATAAGGAGCAGGCGTTAAAGGTGCTGTATGCCCGCGTGTATGAACGGGAGCGGCGCGCGCATGATGCGGCGATCTCCGCAGACCGTCGTTCGCAGGTCGGTACGGGGGACAGAAGCGAGCGGATTCGTACCTATAATTTCCCGCAGGGCAGGGTGACGGATCACCGCATCGGACTGACCCTGCATAAGATAGATGCCATTATGGATGGCGATTTGAATGAAATAATGGATGCCCTTGCGACCACAGACCGGATGTCTAAAATGCAGGAAGCATAAGGGGGGAAAAGGGGATAGAGATGAAAGAATTATGGGAATTATTTGCGGCATTTGCCCGCATTGGCGGCTTTACCTTTGGCGGCGGCTATGCCATGCTGCCTATGCTGCAAAAGGAGGTCGTGGAAAAGCATCAATGGGCAACAGAGGATGAAATGCTGGATTATTTTGCAATCGGGCAATGCACCCCCGGTGTTATTTTCATCAATACCGCAACCTTTGTCGGCTATAAGCAAAAGGGGATTCCCGGAGCGATTGCGGCAACGGTGGGCAGCGTTTTCCCTTCCCTTTGCATTGTTATGCTGATTGCGGCGGTGTTGAGGAATTTTGCGGAGATGGCTGTGGTACAGCACGCCTTTGCGGGGATTCGCGTTGTGGTTAGTGTGCTGATTCTCAATGCGGTTGTCGGACTTCGGAAAAAATCTATTGCAGATAAGCTGTGCGTGATGATTGCGCTGGTTTCCTTCTTTGTTTCCGTTTGGGTGGATATTTCTCCCGTCTGGGTCATTCTTGCAGCGGCGATTCTTGGCATTGCCGTTTCCTGCGGAAGGGAGGCGAGGGAGAAATGATGAGCCTTTTTATTCTGGTTTTTGAATTCTTCAAAATCGGTCTGTTTTCTATCGGCGGAGGGCTGGCAACCCTGCCATTTCTCTATCGTCTGGCAGACAAGTATCCTTGGTTTTCCGCAAGTCAGATTCCGGATATGATTGCCATTTCGGAATCCACACCCGGACCATTGGGCGTCAATATGGCGACCTATACAGGCTTTCAGCACAGTGGCGTGATTGGGAGCATTGCGGCAACCTTCGGCTTGGTTTTGCCTTCGGTTATCGTAATTATTCTGATTTCCAAGGCGCTGGAAAAATTCCGTAGTAATCAATATGTGGAGTATGCGTTTTACGGGCTGCGCCCTGCGGTGATGGGGCTGATTGCAGCGGCAGGCTTCGGTGTGCTGATTGGGGCACTGTTTCATTCCGCAACACTTTCGGATTTGACGCTTTCCAATCTGGGCAATTATATTGGTATTGAGGAATGTATTCTCTTTGCAGTGCTGCTGTTTGCAACGAATAAATGGAAAAAGCACCCGATTTTTTATATCATGCTGAGTGCCGTTGTGGGGATTGCTTTTGCTCTTTGATTTGGCATGAAGCCTTTGTCCCTGCCATATCCTTTTTCTAAGAAGTGTATTGTATTGGATTGGCGGGGTGATTTTATGGAGAAGATTCGGTTCCTCCTTCTGGTGGGATACCTGGTGACGGTAAGGACGGCGGAAAAGCGGAGCGCCGCGCGTGCTGTCCTTTGCTTTTTGGACGGGGCTTACCTGGCAATGCTCTGCTTTGCGGTTTTGCCACCCGCCTTAGGCGCAGCGCGGTTCTGGGGTGCGGTAGGCTGTGCGGTTGCGGGGGTCGGAGTAGGGCTTGCGGGAGAGAAGTACTTCCCGTGGGATATGCTTTTGCGGCATACGCTGTTTCTTCTGCTGACTGCGGTGGTTTGCTTTTCGTGGGAGATGCCTGTTTTCCTGTTGGCGTTTCTGGGCGGCATGGGCTTGTATCACGCTTCGGCGGGAATTTTTCCCGAGCCTGTTTCCATAAGGAAGGCGTTTTTTGGTGCAGGCGGCTTTCTTGTGGGGGTGCTCCTTTTTTCGCCGCTGTTGTAAAAGGAAGAAATTTGCCAAGCTTTCTTTTTTTTGGTATGATGGGGCGGGGAACGTACAGAATAGCATACAGAGAAAAAGCTTTGCTGAAATAGAGAAGACCTTGAGGTGGTTTCTGATGGAACGAATGGAAAAGAAAGAATGGAAGCACTTGATTGTGGAGAATGTGAAAACATTGTATCGCAAAACCTTGGACAATGCTACGCCTGAGGAGTTGTATCAGGCGGCGGTGTTCACTGTGCGCGATGTGATTACCGATAAATGGATGAAAACTCATGATGAATATTATGAAAAGGACGCAAAGGTGGTTTATTACCTCTCCATGGAATTTTTGATGGGGCGTTTCTTCGGCAATGCGCTCATCAATCTGGAAATGTTCGATGAGGTGAAGGAGGTCTTTGCGGAGCTTGGCATTGATTATAACATGGTGGAGGAGGCAGAGCCTGACCCGGGCTTGGGCAACGGCGGGCTTGGTAGATTGGCGGCGTGCTTTCTGGAATCTCTTTCCACGCTTTCCCTGCCTGCCTATGGCTGCGGTATCCGCTATCATTATGGTATTTTTGAGCAGCGCATAGAGAATGGCTATCAGGTGGAGGTGCCGGATAACTGGCTGGAAAACGGCGACCCTTGGGGCATCAGGCGAAATGAATATGCTGTTGAGGTAAAATTCGGCGGTAATGTGCGCGCCGTGGAGAAGGGCAACGGCGAATATCGCTTTGTGCAGGAAAATTATCAGTCCGTGACGGCGATTCCGTATGATTATCCCGTCATCGGCTATGGCAACGATACCGTAAATACGCTGCGTCTCTGGGAGGCAAAGCCGAAAAACAGACTGGATTTGAAATCCTTCAATGAGGGGAATTATCAGAAGGCTGCGGAGGAGGAGCTGCTTGCAAGCACCCTGACGGATGTGCTATATCCTGCGGATGAGCATATCCAAGGGAAGGAGCTGCGTCTGCGTCAGCAGTATTTCTTCATTTCCGCAACCGTGCAGCGTGTGATTGCACGCTTCAAGGAAAAGCATACCGATTTCAACGAATTGCCCGATAAGGTGGCGTTTCAGCTGAACGATACCCACCCCAGCATGGCGGTGGCGGAGCTGATGCGTGTGCTGGTGGATGAAAACGATTTGCCATGGAATCAGGCGTGGGATATTACAAAAAGAGTCTGCGCTTATACCAACCATACCATCATGTCTGAGGCGCTGGAAAAATGGCCAATGGAGCTGTTCAGCCGCCTGCTTCCCCGTATCTATCAGATTGTGGAGGAAATTAACCGCCGCTTTGTGTCGGAGCTGACGGAAAAATACGGCAATGACCCCGATAAAATCAGAAAAATGGCAATCATTGCGGATGGTCAGATTCGCATGGCGTATCTTGCAATCGTCGGGAGCCATTCCGTCAATGGTGTAGCGGCACTGCATACGGAAATTCTGAAAAATCAGGAGCTGCATGATTTTTATGTGCTTTATCCGGAAAAATTCAATAATAAGACAAACGGCATTACCCAGAGAAGATGGCTGCTCCATGCTAATCCGAAGCTGGCAGGGCTGGTTACCGAAACCATCGGCAAGGAATGGATCACCAATCTGGATGAGCTGAAGGGGCTGGTGTCCTATGCAGAGGATGCCGCTTTCCGTAGTCGCTTTATGGAAATCAAAAAGGAAAATAAAATAGCTCTGGCGCAGTATATTCAGGAAACCAAGGGCATTACCGTAAGCCCCGATTCCATTTTTGATATTCAAGTGAAGCGTCTGCACGAGTATAAGAGGCAATTGTTGAATATTTTGCATATCATCGGCTTGTATCAATGTCTGAAACGGAATCCCGGCTTGGATATGGTTCCCAGAACCTTTATTTTTGGGGCAAAGGCGGCGGCGGGCTATCGGAGAGCGAAGCTGATTATCAAGCTGATTAATGCCGTTGCGGACGTGGTGAATCATGATCCGACCATCCATGACAAAATTAAGGTGGTTTTCCTAGAAAACTACCGCGTTTCTCTGGCAGAGAAGCTGATTCCTGCGGCGGATGTCAGCGAGCAGATTTCAACTGCCGGCAAGGAGGCCTCCGGTACGGGCAATATGAAGTTTATGCTGAACGGGGCTGTGACGATTGGCACGATGGATGGTGCGAATGTGGAAATTTATGAGGAGGTAGGCAAAGAAAATATCTTTATTTTCGGCATGAGCGCCGCGGAGGTGCAGCAGAAATATCGGGAGGGTTATGACCCCTGGACGGTTTATAACATGAATCAGGAGGTGCGTATGGCGCTGACAAGCCTGATTGACGGCACCTTCGACCCGGATACGAACCTTTTCCGCGAATTGTATGATGCCCTGCTGAATGGCTGTGGCGGCAGAGCAGATGAATATTTCGTTCTGGAGGATTACGCCGATTATGCCCGCACGCAGTGGGAGATCGACAAGGCCTACCGCGATACGGAGCAATGGGCAAGAATGGCAATTCTCAATACGGCAAAGAGCGGTAAGTTTTCCTCCGACCGTACCATTCGTCAGTATGCCGAGGAAATTTGGACCTTGCCTCGGGTAGAAATAAAAATGTAGGATTTTAGCGGCGGGAAGTGTTTGACATTTTCCGCAATTCCATGTAGAATAGTCCATGCAGGAAAAAACGGACTGCAGCTTGCAGTCCTATGCACCCGTAGCTCAGGGGATAGAGCGTTCGGCTCCGGACCGAAAGGCCGCAGGTTCGAATCCTGTCGGGTGCAGAGGAACAAAAGACCGCCAAGGGGCATTTGTGCCTTTGGCGGTCTTTTGTTGCGAGAATCTTTCCGCAAAAAGGGGAGCGGCGCCTTCTTGGGGGAGAAGACGCCGCGTAAGGGTTTGCCACTACCATACGAGAAAACGAAAGAAGGGGTGTTTTCTCATACTTGAGAGGTAATGACAAGAAGAGATGAAAAGTTTGATTCAAAATAGCTTGAAGTTAGGAGAAAAACCTCAAACTACAGAAACAAGCAAATTTATGGTGCAAAAGATAGGAAGTATCACTAAGAATGTTGTCACCATTACTTCCTTCCATACACATCATACATGATTTTCAACGAAATTTCAATAGAAAATTTCAAAAATATATGCAATTCTTCTTCAAAATAAGAAAAATATTGTCAAACGACTGCATTTTTGTTAACATGATACTGATAAGAAAGGGGGATAACCCACATGAAAACGCAGGAATCTATGGAAAATTATCTGGAGACTATTTATGTATTGAATCAAAAGACCGGCTTTGTGCGCTCCGTTGATATTGCGCTGGAGATGGGGTTCAGTAAGCCCAGTATTTCCAACGCCATGAAAAAGATGAAGGCAGAGGGCTATGTACAGATAGAAGATAAGGGGCGTATTGTGCTGACGGAAAAGGGGAAGGCATTGGCAGAGGGCACCTATGAAAAGCATTGCGTGATTTCTCATTTGCTGATGGATATTGGGGTCAGCGAAAAGACTGCTCTACAGGATGCCTGCCGGATGGAGCATATTTTAAGCGAAGAAACCTTTGCCTGCATGAAGGCGCATCATAGGAAATGGCATGAATTAAACCCCGATATGGAGGAATGATTCCTTCGTGAAGCAAACAAAACAAAGAAAAAAGGATAAATCTTTGGAAAAGAGATTTATCCTTTTTTTGTTTGACTTAAGCAAGCAGCTTTACCAATACAGCCTTTTGTGCGTGCAGTCGGTTTTCTGCCTCATCAAAGATTTCGTTTGCGTGTGCTTCGAAAATCTCTGTTGTGATTTCCTGTTCACGGTAAGCGGGCAGACAATGCAGCACCATGGCATCCGACTTTGCAACGCCCATCAGCGCCTTGTTTACCTGGTAGCCTGCAAATGCCTTTTCTCTGATTTTCTTTTCTTCCTCCTGTCCCATGGAGGTCCAGCAGTCTGTGATAACAACATCGGCATCCCTTGCGGCTGCCATAGGGTCGGTCGTGATGAAAAATTTATCGGGATATTTTGCCGCAAAATCCATTACCATAGGGTCGGGGCGATAGCCCTCGGGGCAGGCAATCTGTACCTGCATACCGGTTTTCAAGCCGCCGACAATCAGGGAGTTTGCCATGTTGTTGCCATCGCCGATATAGCACATGGTCAGTCCCTCCAGCTTGCCCTTATGCTCGCGAATGGTCAGCAGATCTGCCATAACCTGACAGGGGTGGCATAAATCCGTTAAGCCGTTAATGATAGGTACAGAGCCGTATTCCGCCAGCATTTCGACTTCCTTCTGCTCAAAGGTGCGAATCATAATTCCGTCCAGCATACGGCTCATGACACGAGCGGTATCCTGTGTCGGCTCGCCTCTGCCGATTTGGGAATCCTTTGCGCTGATAAAAAGTGCGTGACCGCCCAGTTGATACATTCCCGTTTCAAAGGAAATGCGGGTGCGTGTGGAGGATTTCTCAAAAATCATTCCCAGTGTTTTGCCCTTCAGAAAATGATGCTCCTTGCCTTCCTTTACATATTGCTTCATGGTTGCTGCCAAATCCAGCAGCTCGTAAATTTCCTCTGTGGTGCAGTCCAACAGCTTCAAAAAATGCTTCATTTCTCTCCCTCTTTCTCAGTCGATTGCTTCCAGCGTATGCTTTAGTATATTGAGTCCCTTTGCCAATTCGGTGTCGGAAATGTTCAAGGGCGGCAGGAGGCGCATCTTATGCTTTGCGGTCAGCACCAGAAGTCCGTTTTCCATCAGCTTGCCGACAAGCGGCTTTACCTCCATATCCAGCTCAATACCCAGCATCATGCCAAGTCCTGCAACGCTTGTAACATGGGGCATTTTTTTGATTTCCTCCCGCAGATAGCTACCCTTTGCGGTGACGCGCTGCAAAAAAGCATCGTCCATGCGATTTAGTACCGCAACTGCGCCGGCGCAGACAACGGGGTTGCCGCCGAAGGTAGAGCCATGATCGCCGGGAACCAGGGTATCCTGTGTTTTTTCACCAAACAGCACCGCGCCGATGGGCAGGCCGCCGCCCAGACCCTTTGCGGAGGATACCAAATCCGGCTGAATCCCGAATTGCTGATAGCTGTAGAAGCTGCCTGTTCTGCCGACACCGGTCTGTACCTCGTCCACAATAAAGAGAATATCCTTTTCCTGACAGGCCGCATAGACAGCCTGCACATATTCCTTCTCCAGAGGGACAACGCCGCCCTCGCCCTGTACCAGCTCCATCATAACGGCGCAGACGTCTTCTGTCAACTTAGCTATGGTGTCCTTCGTATCATTTGCCTTGGCAAAAACAAAGTCCTCTACAAAGGGGAAGAAGAAGTCGTGATAAACCGCCTGCCCGGTTGCGGAAAGGGTTGCCATTGTTCTGCCGTGGAAGGAGTTTTCCAGTGCAACGATTTTGCTTCTGCCCTTGCCATATTTTTGGAAGGAGTATTTTCTTGCCGCCTTAATCACGCCCTCGTTTGCTTCTGCGCCGCTGTTGCCGAAGAATACCTTCTTCATGCCGCTTTTTTCGCAAATCAGCTTTGCTGCCAAAACACAAGGCTCTGTATAGTACAGATTGGAAATATGCTGCAATTTGTTCAGCTGTGCCGTGACTGCCGCAACCCATTCCTCATCCGCAAAGCCGAGAGAATTGACCCCGATGCCTGCCGTGAAGTCAATATAGGATTTTCCTGCGGTGTCATAGCAAACCGCGCCCTTGCCGTGGTCGGGGGCAATGCCAAAGCGGCTGTAGGTATGCGCAAGATAGGTGTCATCCAGCTTTTTGATTTCTTCAAAATTCATAAGGATTCCTTCTTTCGTCTGATTTTATTTTGTAGGGGCGTTATTTTGTAAACATAGTGCCGATGCCCTCGTCGGAAAATATTTCGATGAGGATGGAATGCTCGATGCGCCCATCAATCATAACAGCCTTTTTTACACCCGCCTTGATTGCGGCCTCCAAGCTTTTGATTTTTGGAATCATACCGCCGTTAATGATTCCTCTTTCCATGAGCGTTGGAATATCGTCCATCGTAACGGTGCTGATTAAAGAGTCGGGGTCGTTGACATCCTGTAAAAGTCCTTGAATATCCGTTAATGTAATAATATTTTCCGCCTGTAGGGCTGCTGCGATTTCCGCCGCTGCTGTGTCTGCGTTGATGTTGTAAATATTTCCGTCCAAATCCGTGCCGACGGTTGCGATAACGGGAATATAGCCGTTTGCGATGGCATTTTCAATCGGCTCCGTGTTGATGTGGGTGATGTCGCCGACATAGCCGTAATCCCCCGCAAGCTTTTTTGCCTGAATCATGCCTGCATCAATGCCGCACATCCCGATTGCTGTGCCGCCGAGCTGCTCAATGAGGGAAACCAGATCCTTGTTGGTCTTGCCGGAAAGCACCATCTGTACAATTTCAATCGTTTCCTCGTCCGTGTACCGCAGACCGTTTACAAATCTGGAGGGGATGCTCAGACGCTTCAGCATACCGCTGATTTCCGGACCGCCGCCATGCACCAGAACGATGTTGATGCCGACCAGCTTCAGTAGGATAATGTCGCTCATCACTGCTTTTTTCAGCATGGGATGAACCATTGCATTGCCGCCGTATTTTACGACAACTGTTTTTCCGTTGTATTTTTGGATATAAGGCAGGGCGGCTGTCAGCACCTTTGCCTTTACGCTGTTTATATTCATATCTTCCATTACCTTTCTCCTTTGTTTTTTTGAGGATTTCACCCTCAAACTCCCATTAAAACCTACAGCAGCAACAGAATGTTGCTGCAAGTATAGGGGTCAAGGAGGATTATCCCCCTTGCAGGGTGTGGGATGGAATCCCACGGTTTTATGGTATCAAGTACGGTAATCCCCGTTGATTTTCACGTAATCGTATGTCAGGTCGCAGCCCCATGCGGTTGCGCTTGCGTCTCCCTGCTTCATTGCAATCTCGATATGAATTTCATCTTCCAAGAGGATTTCCTTCGCCTTGTCCTCATCAAAGGCAACACCTGCGCCGTTCTCGCAAACCGGAATACTGCCCTTGGACGAGGAAATATCCACCTGGATCGTGTCTACGGCAAAATCACCCTCGGTGTAGCCAATCGCACAGAGGATACGCCCCCAGTTGGCATCCGCGCCAAACATAGCCGCCTTTGTCAGGCTGGAGGTGATTACGGATTTTGCAATTGCTTTCGCCAGAGGAATGGTCGGTGCGCCTGTTACGGTGCATTCCACAAGCTTTGTTGCACCCTCGCCATCGCCGGCAATTTTCTTCGCCATAGAGGTACAGATTTCCTTGACAACCGTAACGAATAAATCAAAATCCTTGCCTTCTTTGTCAATCACAGGATTTTCTGCCATGCCGTTCGCCAGTATGGAAACCATATCGTTTGTAGAGGTGTCGCCGTCTACACTGACCATGTTGAAGGTATCCTCTACTGCCAGCTTCAAGGCCTTTTGCAGCATCGATGCCGTGATTGCTGCGTCTGTGGTCAGGAACCCGAGCATGGTCGCCATGTTGGGGTGAATCATACCGCTGCCCTTTGCCATTGCGCCGATTTTGACGGATTTGCCGCCAATCTCGATTTCATAAGCCTCCTCCTTGGGCTTGGTGTCCGTTGTCATGATTGCCTGTACGGCATCCCCGTTTCCTTCTTTGGAAAGGATGGGAGCCAGTGCCGCAATGCCTTTTTCGATGGGCTCGATAGGAAGCACCTGCCCGATAACCCCTGTAGAGGCAACGATGATATCTTCGGGCTTCAGATGCAGTGCTTCTGCCGCCAGAATGCACATTTTTTCCGCCTTTTCCACGCCGTCTGCGTTGCAGGTATTCGCGTTGCCGCTGTTGCAGACAACCGCCTGCGCCGTGCCGTCTGCGATGTTCCTTCTGGTAACGGTGATAGGTGCGCCGAAAACCTTATTCTGTGTATAAACCGCCGCCGCTGTGCAGGGGGCTTCGCTGTAAATGATTGCAATATCCTTTTTTTCGGGATTGCTTGTTTTTACACCGCAGTGCAGACCGCCGGCAAGAAAGCCCTTGGGTGCGGTGACGCCGCTGTTTATTTTTTGCATATTGTTTCCTCCTTATCGTAAACCGGTTGTTTCCTCCAAGCCTAATACAAGATTCATGTTTTCCACTGCCGCACCGGATGCGCCCTTGCCCAGATTGTCGAATACGCTGATGAGCGTCATTCTCTTATCGTTCCCTTCGACATAAAGCTTGAGCTCATTCGTATCGCAGAGCGGATTGGATGCCAAGAAATTCGTTTCCTCTGTGCCGATGCTGATGAGCCTTGCGTCTTTATAATACTCCGTCAGTAGTGACAGCAGCTCGTCCTTTGTCACCTTCTTTTTGAATAGGGAAGCAATCAGAGGAATGCAGGTTGCCATGCCGCTGTAATAATCCCCGACGATGGGGCAGAATACGGGCGGTGCGTCAATCCCTGTTACATACTGCATTTCGGGCAGGTGCTTATGCGTTTGCCCCAAGCCGTATTGTCTCGGGCTGTCGAACAGGGGAGAACGACTTTCTGCCTCATATTCGGCAATCATTGCCTTGCCGCCGCCGCTGTAGCCCGTCAGGCTATGTGCCGTCAGGGGGTAATCCGTCTCGATGATGCCAAGTTGAATGAGAGGATAAACCGCCGCAATAAAGCCTGTCGCATGGCAGCCGGGGTTGGCAATGCGCTTTGCGTTTTTGATTTTTTTCTTATGCAGAGGGGAAAGCTCGGGAAAGCCGTATACCCAATCGGGGTCTGTGCGATGGGCTGTGCTGGCATCAATAATGCAGGTGTTCGGATTTTCCACAAGCTTGACAGCCTCCCTTGCCGCATCATCCGGCAGACAGAGAAAAACGACCTCTGCTTCGTTCATCAGTCTTTTCCGTTCTGCTTCGTCCTTTCGCAGCCTTTCGCTGATTAAAAGAATTTCCACATCCTTATGATTTTGCAGCTTTTGCCGAAGCTGTAAGCCCGTTGTACCCACTTGTCCGTCGATGTATACCTTATGCTTCATTCGGTTTGCCCTCCTGCCTGTTTTCCATAGAAAACGATTTCTCATGGAAAATACTTTCCCATCGTAAGAGTGATTTATGTTTTTATTATATCCCTCCGCAACATGAAGTCAATAAAATTATGCATAATTATTCAATTTTAGCGAATTGCAGAGCAATATGGAAGGATAACGAAGAAAAATCCTAAAAAATCTATAAAAACAACGTAGTATCGCAGAAATATTTATCTAAAACGCTGTTTATTTTATGAGGATACTCATATAAATCCTGCAAAGAACAGGATTTTTGCGCACTGTATACGATAATTATGCAATTTTTCTGCGAATAAATGAATAAAAACAGATGTCGATACTCGACAAAAAACAATAAAATACTGTCTTTTTTTTCGGAAATACTTGACTTTCCCGTTTGGGTATGGTATGAATAGTAGCAAGTTCAGTGAGAGACTGAGCATGAAGATAAGATAGAGGCGCGATGACGATGAGTACATCCTCCAAAAAAGCCGTGGGCGGCGGGGGGATGGAAAGGCGGCATTGCCGAAGTGATTTTCTCTGCCCAAGGGGGAAGATTGCTGGGACATTGCAAAAGATGTAATGTACTGTCACGGATGTGGAGCGCTATCGGAATCGGACATATTTCCCGGATTGCTGTATGCTTTCTGTGTAAGATGCCGTGCGCTTTGCGTGCGGCTTTTTTGTTTCGGATTTTTTGAAGCAAACGGTATCATCTTCTTTTTTGATTTTCTTATTTATTTTTATTTTGGAAAGGGGAGGGACTTATGAGAACCAAAGGTAACAAAAAACAAACATGGTTGGCGATGCTCCTTGTGGCTGCACTTGTTGCGGTGGCAATGTCGGTAACGGCTTTTGCGGGAAATGCGGAGACAGCAGAGCACACCAGCAATATGTATGCGACTGCATGGTCGTTGGTGCCGCCGACGGTGGCAATTGTATTGGCGCTGATTACAAAGGAGGTTTATTCCTCTTTGTTTATCGGTATTGTGGTAGGTGGTCTTTTCTATGCGAATTTTGATATTAAGCAGGCATATCTGACCATTTTCACGGATGCTACGGAGGGCGGAATTTTGGCACAGCTGTCCGATGGCGGCAATGTCGGAATTCTGATTTTCCTAGTTATTTTAGGGGTTATAGTTGCGCTGATGAATAAGGCGGGCGGCTCTGCGGCGTATGGTCGCTGGGCAATCAAGGCAATCAAAACCAGAAGGGGCGCGTTGCTTTCTACTTTTCTGCTGGGCGTTTTGATCTTTGTGGATGACTATTTCAACTGCCTGACGGTCGGTTCTGTGATGCGTCCGGTAACGGATACCCATAAGGTTTCCAGAGCAAAGCTTGCGTATATCATTGATGCAACGGCGGCTCCCGTTTGCATCATCGCGCCCATCTCTTCTTGGGCTGCGGCGGTAGCGGGTGTTGTAGAGGGGGTAAACGGACTGGATTTGTTTATCCGTTCCATTCCTTATAATTTTTACGCGCTGCTGAGTATTGCAGCGATGCTGGCACTGACACTGACCAATACGGACTTCGGTCCCATGCTGGAGCATGAGAGAAATGCACAGCTTCATGATGACCTTTATACCACACCGGAAAGGCCGTTTGCCGGTGCAGATGAAACTGCTGAGGTTTTGGGCAACGGCAAGGTAATTGATTTGGTATTGCCGGTAATCGTACTGATTATCTGCTGCGTTGTCGGCATGATTTATACAGGCGGCTTCTTTGAGGGCGTAAGCTTTATTGATGCCTTTGCAAACTGTACCGCTTCTCTGGGGCTTTTGTTGGGATCTGCTGCCGCGTTGCTGATTACTCTTGTGATATACATTCCTCGTCGCGTTCTGACCTTCAAGCAATGTATGGATTGTCTGCCCGAGGGCTTTAAGGCAATGGTACCTGCAATTATGATTCTGATTTTTGCGTGGACATTGTCCGGTATCACCGGACTTTTGGGTGCGGATATGTTTGTTGCGGGGATTTTGGAGCACAGTGCAGGGATTTTGCAAATCTTTATTCCCTTCATTGTTTTCTGTATTGCGGTGTTCCTTTCCTTTGCGACAGGAACCTCCTGGGGAACCTTCGGTATTTTGCTGCCCATTGTTGTACCCATTATGCAGCCCGGCAGCGAGATGCTGACGATTACCGTAGCGGCTACGCTTGCAGGCGCTGTTTGCGGCGACCATTGCTCTCCTATTTCCGATACAACGATTATGGCTTCTGCCGGTGCACAGTGCGACCATATTAACCACGTCTCTACACAGCTGCCCTATGCGATTGTTGTAGCGGCGGTATCCGCAGTCAATTATATACTTGCGGCCTTGATTCAGAATTGGCTGATTAATTTGCCGATCGCCGTAGCCTGCATGGTTGTTGTGATTTTGGTGATTCGGAAAATGTACGGGGATAAGGAAATTCCTGCGGAAAAATAAAAAGCAAAGCTTCTGTAGGCTCTAAAAAAACAAGGCTTTCTCCATTTGGAGAAAGCCTTTATTTTATGTAGAAGCACTAGGATATATTCGGAGATGACATTCCGAAAAATCAATCATCCAGCAGATTTATAACCAAGGAGGATACATCCGTTTTTTCCTTCAAAATTCCATTCTCATACATCCAATCGGCATTTTTCTGCCATATGGAAATATTCTGAGAGAGGAAGCTTGCGTCCTCCGTCTCCATCACGGGCAGCAGCATTTCCATGCTCTTTGTTTCCACGGTCTCGGAAAGAGGAAAATTTTCTGCATTCTGGTTTGCCAGTAGAATCTGCAATGCCTCCTCGGGGTTTTCCTTCATAAAATCAAAGCCCTTTTGGCAGGCGCGCAGGAATTTCCGAAGCTTTTCGGGATTGTTGTTTACTGCATCCTCTCCTGCCAAAAATACCAGCTCATAGTATTCCGGTACGCCGTAATCCGTAGGGTAGAAGTAGTTGATGTCAAAGCCTTCCTCCTCCAACTGCGGTACCTCATGGTTCACCATGTTGCCGGTTGTTGCGTCCACTTGTCCGGTTGTGGTTGCGGTCAAAAGGTCGAAGCCGACATCCACAAATTCGCAATCCTCCGCCGACAACCCGACATTCTTCAGCACGGTTGCAATCTGCGCCTCAGAAAGAGCCGTACCGGCATAGCCGATTTTCTTCCCTGCCAAATCCTTTGCGCCCTGAATGCCGCTTTCTGCAAGGGAAATTACTACATTCAGGGAGCTTTGCGTAACCGCACCGACGGAAACAATCGGTACATCCGCCTCTACCGCAGTCTGTATGGCATCCTGCAAATAATAAATGCCAATATCCGCTTTTCCGGCTGCGGGCATGGAAATGCCGTCATTTGTGTTTGCGGGGAAATTGATTACCAAATTCAGCCCCTCTTCTGCAAAGTACCCCTTTTCCTGCGCTACATATAGGAAGGAATGAATCGCATTCGGATACCAGTCCAGAACAATGTTAAAATCCTCCAAGGCGGCGGTATCCCCTGTTTTTGTTTCTCCGCCGCAGCCTGCTGCACCAAATGCGAGCACGGCTGCCATACCAAGTGCTGCCAGTTTCTTTTTCATACTTTACCTTCTCCCTTCTTTTTTTCGAGCATTAAAGCTCCTTTCGCCATGTAATGATTTTTCTTTCTATTAAAGCAATGATGCCGACTGCCACCATCGCTACAACGGACAGCAGAACCACGGGGGCGAACACCCCGGCACCGTCCAGTTGTGTCATCATTCGTTTGCTGAAATAGCCGAGCCCCTTCTGCGCCCCAAGCCATTCCGCAATCGCTGCTCCGATGACGCTCATCGGTATGGACATTTTAATTGCGGAAAAGAAATGCGGCAGAGCCGTTGGCAGCTTCAGCTTCAAAAAAACATCCTTTTTTGTCGCCCCGTAGGTGAAAAGCAATTCCTCCATTTCCCGCTTCGTGCCCTTTAAGCCATCGAAAACGGTAATGGCAATCGGGAAAAAGGTCATCAGAATTGTTACCAGCACCTTACTCCAGATACCATAGCCAAACCAGAGGATAAACAGCGGCGCCAGTGCTGTTGTGGGGATTGTCTGCGAGGCAATGATGATGGGATAGAGCGTTTTTTCCAGCCTTGGGCTCCAATCCATGGAGATTGCAAGCAAAAGCCCTAAGACGATGGAAATACAAAGCCCCAGCGTTGTCACGCCCATGGTTGCGGGCAGGTGTATAAGGAGCAATGGTTCTCTCAATTCCCAAAGCCGTACTAAAATTTGCGTAGGCGAGGGCAGAATATATGCCGCATCCAGCCCCATTGCCGCCCCCTGCCAAATCAGCAGAAGGGAAAATACCACAATCAGGGAGGAAATGTTTTTCATAGTTGCACACTCCTCCTTAATTTTCCAATTAGCCGCTCCTTCAAATCAACAATTTCGGGCTTTTTCAAATCGCTTCTGTCTCTATGGGCGGGCAGGGGTACCTCTACTGTTTCCATGGCAGAAATCGGTCTGTCCTGAATCACAAAAATCCTTTTGGAGAGGAAGACCGCTTCCTCTACATCATGCGTGATAAATAAAATCGTTTTATGATAATGCTCCCATTGCCGGAGCAGCCATTCCTGCATTTCTACCCGTGTCAGGTAATCCAGCGCGGAAAACGGCTCGTCCAAGAGAAGCATCTCTGCCCCCGAAAGCAGGGTACGCGCAAAGGAAACTCGCTGCTTCATGCCGCCTGATAAATCCTTCGGATATTTTTTCATATATTCCAAAAGACCGACCTGTGTCAGCACATCCCTGCAACTGCTTGCCTGCTCCGTCGCAGGTACGCCCATAAGCTCCATTGGCAGGCAAATGTTTTTTTCTACGGTGCGCCACGGGAAAAGCAAATCCTTCTGCGGCATAAAGGCGCTATATTGCTTTTGTGCTCCAATCGGCTTGCCATTTACCAGAATTTCGCCCTGCTGTAATTGCTCCAAGCCGTTAATCAGGCGGAAGAGGGTGCTTTTTCCACAGCCGCTTGCCCCGATTATGGAAACGAAATCGCCTTTCTCCACGGAAAAGGAAAGCCCTTTTATCATCGGGTATTCATCCGATGCGTAGCGAAAGGAGGCATTCTTAAATTCCAACATCATTCGGTTTCATCCTTCCTTTTTTTTACGCAAGAACCGCCGCATACGCCATATCCCAAAACAGCGCCTCATAGCGGCTGCAATTTACAAAAATTTCTTTCAAGTGCGCTTCACGCGTCGCAGAAATGTCCTGTCCCAGCTCGTTTACCAGGTCAATGATTTCCTGTGTGCCGGTGCAATATTCCTCGCTGCAATAGCCGCGCACCCATTCGCCGTACAGGGGATGCTCCAATGCACCGGGGATTTTTTTGTGGTGCGCCCCAATCATCTGATAGCTCCAGGCGCAGGAAAGCACTGCGACCAAAATCTCCAAGGAGCCGCCCTTGTATGCTTCGTCCAGCATATAGGAGGTGTAGGATTGGTTTGCCAGTGTGGATTTTGTGGTTACGATTTCCTTTTCGGTAATCCCCAGACGGGACATATATGCCTTATGGATGTTCATTTCTCCATCCAGTGTTTCATGCACCATACGGGAAAAGCGTGTCATCAGTCCTTCGTCCTCCGTTTTTACTACGCCCATCGCAAAAACCTTTGCGTATTGCAGCAGATAGCGGTAGTCCTGTATCATGTAAAAACGGAATCTGTCCTCGCGCAGTGTCCCTTCACCCAGCTCCTTTACAAAGGGCTGCGTCAGATAGCCGTCCCAAATGGGCTTTGCCTCTGCGTATAATCTGTTTGTCAAGCTCATATTTCCTTCTCCCTTCCGTTTTGTTGCAAAGCTGCGTACAATAAAAAAGACCATTCCAATCGGCAAGCCCCAACCGGAAACGGTCCCAAAAATACGCTCTGTTCTGCTTCCCTCCGTTGGTATTAACCACATCAAGTTCAAAGGGTTGGACTTCTGTCCTCTCAGCCGCCAAAACGCAGCACCCCCAGCCTTTTTATTTCTTTGATTATAACATAATTTTGTTGAATGGCAACCATTTCTTTTCCTGATTCGCAAAATTATGAAAAAAAGCACAAGGTGTCTTTCACAAAAATATCAAAAAAACTTACGCCTATTCTACTTTACTTTTCCTGTAAAACGATTACACTAAAAATGGTATAATATCCACAAGCAAGCTATGCTTGTTTGTGGTGCAGCCGCAAAAGCGTCTGCCTGCTGTTTGCACAACAGATTCTACGGTTCGTAGGCAAAGCCTACTCACCATGTCTTGGAAAAGTAAATATCCACTCGTTGCGTGGACACTTCCTTTTCCTGCGAACATGGTATAATAGGAGAAGTTACCAAGCTGTCGATTTCGGCTTAGCTATAAGAAAGGAGTGCCGCCTATGGATTATGACACCATGCTTATCAACCTTGCCCTGGATGCGGGGGAGCTGATGCTTGCCTCCGGTGCGGAAACCTTCCGTGTGCAGGACACCATGCAGCGTATTCTTGCTACAAGCGGCAGAGAAAAGAGCGAGGCGCTTGCTATGTGTACGCTGCTTTTGGTTACGCTGCCCCGTGCGGGTAAGGGTCCCTTGTCCATGGCGCGCTCCGTGAAAAGGCGCTCCGTCAATTTTGAAAAAATCTGTGCGGTAAATGATATGTCGCGTGCCTTTGTCTCCGGGCAAATTTCCGTCGAAGAGGCATTGCATCGTTGTCGGATCATTTACAATGCGCCACATTATCGCCCCGGCACCCGTGCGATTGCCTACGCACTGTGCGGCGCGGGCTTTTCTGCATTGGTCGGCGGCTCCCTTACGGATGGCATCGTTTCCTTTTTTGTTGCCCTCCTTATGGGCGCTTCGCTTGTGTATACGGAAATGAAGAAGATTCCCTTCTTTTTTGCCCCGTTTTTGGGCGGTCTGGTCGCGGGGATTGTTGCCTGTGCCGCACATCTTTTGCTTCACAGCACCCACCCGGATATGATGATTATTGGGCCGATGAAGGCGCTTTTGCCGGGAATGGCGCTTTCTATGGCAATGCGTGATTTGCTGGAGGGGAACCTCATCAGCGGCAATGCCAAGGTAGTTGAGGCACTGCTCAATGCTTGTGCGATTGCCGCCGGTGTTGCGCTGGCACTGATGCTTTTTCAAATGAATTAAGAAAGGAAGGATTTTTTATGAATAGCTCCCTGTTTTTCTATATCGTTGAACCGCTGATTGCCTGCGTTGCCTGTATCGGGTACGCCGTTGTTTGCAATGCGCCGAAAAAAGAGCTGCCCTATTGCGGTTTGAATGCACTGCTCTGTTGGCTGGTCTATCAGCTGGTGCTGCGGCATAACGGCTCGCCTTTTCCGGCAACGCTTTTGGCAACCTTTGCCGCCACAGCCTTTGCACGTTTTTTGTCCTATCATAGGCTGCTGCCGACCATCGTTTATCATATCCCGGGGATCCTGCCTCTGGTACCGGGGGCTGCGGTTTATCGCTGCATCACCTCTGCCATGGAGGGGCAGGTTTTGAATACCACGGCGAATATCCTGACTGCGCTTAAGCTGGCAGGTGCCATCGGCATCGGCTCGGTTATCATTCTGGTACTGCCGCAGGCATGGTTTTCCTTTCTGCCGCAGCTTCGACGGAAAAGACCGTAAAAAGCCTGACGGAACGAAAGGGGGTTTTTTGAATGGATAACGATACAAAGCTGATTAACCTAGCACTGGATGCCGGAGAGCTGATGCTCAAAAACGGCGCGGAAACCTTCCGCGTGCAGGATACCATGCAGCGTATTCTGGCTACAAGCGGCAGAGAAAAAATTGAGGCAAGCGCCATTTCCACTGCTCTGATTGTGACCCTTCCGCGGGAAAAGAAGGGGCCGCTTTCCATGATGCGCGGCGTACGTACCCGTACCATCAACTTCGATAAGGTTTGCGCCGTGAATGATGTTTCCCGTGCCTTTGTTTCGGGAGCCATCTCTCTGGATGCGGCAATCGAAAAAATAGCACAAATTCATACTTTGCCCTGTTATCCGCTTCTGCTGCGGATTTTTGGCTATGGCGTGATTTCCGGCTGTTTCTCCTTTTTGGATACGCCTTTTTTGACGAACGGCTGCATTGCTTTTTGTATCGGGCTGCTTTTGGGCTGCTTGGATATTTGGCTTGGCACAAAGAAAATCCCCTATTTCCTCGGGCCATTTCTGGGCGGTGCTGCTGCTGCAAGCCTTGCTTGTCTTGCAAAACTGCTGGTTCCTGCCGTGTATATGGATACCATCATCATCGGTAGCATTATGCCCCTGCTCCCCGGGATGACCTTTGCGAAAGCAATGCGTGATTTGCTGGAGGGGAATCTGATCAGCGGCTATACCAAGGGAGTTGAAGCGCTGGTGGTTGCCTGCTCGCTTGCCGGCGGCGTAGGACTCACGCTTTCTTATCTTTTGTGATAGTTCGGAGAAAACAGGGGCACCGGACGAAGCCCTCAACAGGAAAGGCGGACACCCGGAGAGTTTTATTTGAAAAAAGACGTAGGTGTTAGTATAATAGGGAAGAAAACTTAAAGAGGGAGAAAGGCGGGACAATATGCAGAAGGTAAAGAGGATTTTGAGCGGTACCCTGCAAGGGTATTTGGAGAAGGAGATAGGGAAGAGGGCGGCTTCCTTGACCTACTATCTTTTATTTGCTATTTTCCCATTTTTAATTGCTTTGATTTCGCTTTTGGGTTTTTTAGATTTGCCGATGATTTCTCTGGACGGGGACGCAGCGACGTTTTTGCCGGAGGATGTCATTACGCTTTTGAATTTGATGATTACTCATATGACGGAGGCCTCCCATGGAGCACTTTTTGCCTTTGGTGTGGTTTTTACGGTATGGGAGCCGTTTTGGGTGGTATGGAGCATGACGGAGGAAGTTTCGGACATTTATGACGGAGAAAAGCCCGTGCATCACACGCTACGTGTGCTCTTACTTTTCCTTTTCATCCTTTTTTTGATTCCCACACTTCTGCTTTTGATGATTGTTGGGGAATCCATGCTGCACTGGGCGGCACAATTTTTGCCGATTTCTCTGGAATTCATTGCCTTTTGGGCGAAAATTCGTTTTTTGCCGATGGCGGTTGCGTTGATTTTATTGACCTCTGCGATTTATTATTTTTCGCCGAATCAGCCGCCGAGGTGGCGATATATTTTACCGGGGGCATTTCTGTCTACGGTTTTTTGGATGCTCTATTCAGTGGGGTTTTCCTATTATGTGGATCATATGGGGAATTACTCGGTGATTTACGGCTCTATCGGTGCCATCATTGCCTTTCTCACCTGGCTGAATCTTTCTCTGACAACGATTCTGTTGGGTGCGGTCTTTAATGCGGTGCTACGGCGGACAGCAAACCTATGAAAAAAATGACTGGATTTTTCTTTAGCATTATGGTACAATTAGTTTTAGTATAAAACAAATTGGAGGTTGAACCATGAAGGGAAAAATAGAGAGTGCAAAGAAAGCTTTGGCACTGATGCTTGCCATGAGCCTTTGCGGAACACAGGCTTTTGCGGGGGACGCACTTTCCGCAGCCGCACAGGGCGTACAGGAGGCATCGCAGAAAACGGTGGAAGAGGTTGTAGCTCTGCCGGAGCTGACGATGGAGGAGGCTGTGGCAAAGGCAAAGCGGCATAGTCCCGATTTGCGTAAGGTGGAGGATACGCTGGACTATGTAGATGAAATGATGGATGACATTGACGCGGACGGCGTGGTTACGGTGCCGAGCGTGGAATACAAGAAATGGGTGGACGATGGCTGGCATACACTGGTTTCTGCCGTTTATCAGCTGGAGCAGAGCCAAAAGCAGGCAAGGCTGAGCAGAGATTTACAAAACCTGGTGCTGGAGCTTTCCGTGAAGGCAAGCTTTACCGCAATCAAGAATAACGAGGACAGCTTGAATTTGGCAAAGAAAAATGCGGAGATTCAGAAGGCGTTGTATGAGCAGGGGTACACGAAATATCGGCTCAAGCTTTTGAGTCAATACAATTTGGATAAGCTGGAGATTGCCGCACAGCAGGCTGCGGCACAGGTGACGCTTCTGGAGAATGCGGGAGAGCAGCTTGCCATCAAGCTGAATGATTTGATGGGGGAGAGTGCGGATGCGCGTTTTACTTATGTGTATGCGGTAGATTTTACGCCTTATCAAATGACGCAGAGCATGGAGCAATACATCAATGCTGCGCTGAAGAATGACCTCAGCATTGCTTTGGTGGAATTGCAGCTGGATTCTGCGGAGTTTTCCAAGAATTATGTAGGCTATTCCAATACCTCTACCGATTCCAATACGCAGGAATACAATTACGACAATGCGAAACGGGATTTGAAAACGGCGAAGACGGATAAGGCGGCTGCGATTCGCAATGCGTATTTGCAGCTACAGCAGGTAGAAACGCAAATTGCTTCCGCGCAGTCAGATTTGACGAAGGCAGAGGCGGATTATCGTGCGGCGCAGCTGAATTTGCAGTCGGGGAATGCGACACAGATCACGGTAGAGCAGGCGGAGCTGGGTGTGACTTCCGCGAAGAACAGCTTAAATCAGCTGATTTATAATTATGATATGCTGGTATATCAATTTGAGCATACAAGCCTTTTGGGCAGTACACAATAAAAGAAAAACGGGGACGAAAAGCGAGGCTGCACGGCATTGCTTTGTCACGACATTCGGATTTGCGAAAACAGGGTTTTTCCTGATAGGGAGAGCCTTGTTTTTTTATTTTCCTCAAAAGCAAGACTTTCTGTAAATCCGGTTGCAGGGGCAGTGTAGCTCGCACGGTTCAGGATGTGTTCCCTTACGGATGCAGCCTAGGCGCTGTTATTTTTTTTGCATACTTTCCCTTTTTTTTCGCAAACTAGTGGGAAACGGACAGGTGGTGGAGCAAAATGCACTTGGAGAAGGAGCTGCAAAAAAACAGGGCGGCAATAGAGGCGGAGTTTCGGGACTGTGCGGATATTATTCTACGGGAGTTTTGTATTCGCGGCGGAATCGGAACGCTGCTGATGGTATACACGGATAATATCGTGGACGGAGATGCTATTCAAGATTTTATTATGACGAATGTGATGGCGCGCGGTAGCTTGCAGGAAGCGGAGACGCCTCTGGACGGACTGATGGGGGAGGTCATTGCCATTGGCGAACTGACGAGAATCGAAACGCTTGCGGAGGTTTGCGATGCGGTGCTTTTGGGGGATACGGTGCTTTTGGCGGAGGGCTGTGATTTTGCCTTGCAGGCCTCTACCAAAAAATTCCCCACGCGCGGCGTGAACAAGGCAGAAACGGAGGTCGTTGTACAGGGACCGAAGGACGCCTTTACGGAGATGATGTCCGTGAACGTGGTGTTGACCAGACGGCGGATTCGGGATACAAGGCTGAAGGTGAAGCGGAAGAAGCTTGGGCAGCGGAGCAAAACGGACATGGCAATTTTATACATGGAGGATTTGGTGCGACCGATGCTTTTGAAGCGAATCGAGAAGCAGGTAGATGCCTTGGATTTGGATCATCTGCCGGACAGCGGCTACGCGGAGCAGCTTTTGGAGGCGCGGCAATATTCGCCCTTTCCTCAGCTGCAAATGACAGAGCGGCCGGATAAGACCTCTGCTGCACTTTTGGAGGGAAGGGTGGCGCTTTTGCCGGATAATACGCCTTATGCCATTCTTTTACCATCGACGCTGAACACCTTTTTTCAGGCGGCGGAGGATTATTATGACCGTTGGGAAATCATGAGCTTTATCCGCTTTATGCGGTATGTGGCAGCATTTTTGACGGTGACCCTGCCGGGGCTTTATATTGCCTTTGCGGTATATCACCCGGAGGTTTTGCCGACGGCACTGGCGCTGAAGGTTGCGGCAACGAGAGAGGCGATACCATTCTCTGTGATTGGGGAGGTTTTGCTGATGGAGCTTGCATTTGAGCTTTTGCGCGAGGGCGGGATTCGGCTGCCTTCACCGGTCAGCTCAACCATAGGGATTGTCGGCGGCATTATCATTGGCTCGGCGGCGGTGGATGCGGGGATTGTCAGTCCGACTGTTGTGATTGTGTCCGCCCTGACGGGGATTTGCTCCTTTGTGATTCCGAATGTTTCGATTGTTTCAGGCTTGCGTATCAGCAAATATTTAGTGGTTTTGTTTGCATCCGTGCTGGGACTTTTTGGGGTTTGGGCAGCGCTCATCCTGCTTTTGGCGCATTTGGCAAGCCTGAATTCCTATGGGATTCCGTATTTATATCCCTTTTGCTCCTCCTCTGTCAATGACGATACGGATTGGGAGGACAGTATTTTTCGGCTGCCGCTTTCCAAAATGAAGCGAAGGCCTGTTTTTGCACGCCCCGATGCGAGGCAGCGGAAGGAGGGGGAATGATGTTTGCGGAAAATGGGAAAATTTCTCAAAGGCAGGTACAGGTGTTGGTATTGCTGGATTGCTTTGGTACGGCTATCCTTTTTCTTCCGGCAGAGCTGAGCGAGCTGAGTGGCAGAGGATGCTTTTTTACGGCGCTTTGCGGCGGCTTAGGAATGGCTTTGACTTCGCTTCTGCTGACAACGCTGGGGAGGTGGGGCGGCACAGTGGTGGATTGGTGCAAGGATGCGTTCGGAAATACGCTTGGCACGGCAGCTTTGCTGGGGCTTTTTGGAAAGCTTTTGTTTGACGGTATGCTGGAGCTGCGCATCTTCAGCGAGGTTATCTGTCGCTCGATGCTGCCGAAAACGCCCGTTTGGGTGATTGCCATAGGGCTGCTTTTCGTTGCGGGGGCGCTGGCGGCACAGGGCGTGGAATGTCGGGGGAGGGCGGCGGAGCTTTTGTTTTTCCTTGTGGTGATTCCTTTGGTGCCGGTGCTTTTGGCGGTGGTGCTTTCCACGGATTATCGGCGGGTTTTGCCGCTTGCGCTACCAACACCGGCTGAGGCGGGGCTTGGATTTTTGGAGATGAGCATTGTGTTTCAGGGGTTGATTTTTCTTTATTTTGTTGCGCCCGATTTGAAAAATCCGATGCGGCTTACAGTTTGGAGAAGCTGTCTTTGGATTACGGCGGTGGTGACGGGAATCGTGTTTCTTTGCCTGGCAGATTACGGGGAGGAATTACTCGCTACAAAGCTTTTGCCTACTGTGCAAATGCTGGGGAGAGTCAGCTTTACGGGTATTTTTTTGAGCAGGCAAGAGGTGCTTTTGCTGTGGTTTTGGATGGTATCGGTGACGATGTTTCTTTCGGGTGTTGTGTTTTTCAGCACGTTTTTGCTGAGACAGCTTTGCGGAAGAGCTGCGAAGATGAAAAGGAAAGGAGGTCTGATTTGGGTGATGCTTGGGCTGCTGTTTTTTGCGGCATGGCTGCCGGAGAGCCTTGCGGCGGCGGAGCAGCTGCGGCTTACAGTAGCACCTTGGCTTAATCTGGCATATTTTTTGGGACTGCCCGCATTGCTGCTTTTGCGCGGGAGAAGGGGAGGGATGCGAGATGCGTAAAAACTGGGGGGTACTTATGCTTATTTTGCCTTTTTTTCTGACGGGCTGCTGGGATAAAAAGGATCCGGAGGATCGCGCGTTTATCATCACCCTTGGGGTAGATAAAACGGAGGAGGGCTGTTGCTTTACCTTTGCACCGGCGAATATCGAGACGGGTGAGGCAAAAAGCTATACGGCAGAGGGGGAAACCCTCGCGGCGGCGGTGGCACAGGCGGATACCCGCGCCTCGCGCAAGCTGGATTTGGGACAGCTGAAAACCGTGCTTTTGGGGGAAAGTCTTTTGAGGGAGGGAGAAGCGTTGGAGGCTTTTTTGCAGGAGTTGGAGCAGAGCAGGAGCGTTTCCGAAAAGGTGATGCTTTTGGCTGCGGAGGGGTCTGCGGCAGACTGTACGGCGGCAGTGATGGAGGAGGATAGTAAAACGGGGCTGTTTCTTTGGGATTTTTATAAAAATACTGCGGGAGAGGTCGCATTCACGAAGGCAATGGATTTGGACACCTTTTTGATGGAGCGGACGGAGCAAGGGGGGAGCGGCGTGCTGCCCCGTATTCGGACAGAGGATACGGGACTTCGCTTGGGCGGAGGCATGGCTGTGACACCGGAGGGGGTTTTTGTGCTGGAGGATGCAGCGGAGAGAGGATATCTTTTTTTGCTGGGAGAAGCGGAGGGCGCTGTGCTTGAGAGTGGCGGGGCGGCGTTTTTGATTAAACGCAGTGAGGCGATTTATGACTTTACCGAGGTAGGAGACTCGATTGTTTGTACCGTGACATTGATTGCGGAGGGGAGCGCGAGTGGCGGAGAGGCGGATGCCTTTTCCGTAGTGCTTCGACAGGAGGCGGAGGAGAGTATACGCATGGCAGAGAGTGCAGGAGCGGATTGGTGCGGGCTTTTACCAAGATTAGAGCGGGCTATGCCGGCGATTTTTTCGGAGTATACGAGAGAGGAGCTTTGGGAGCGTCTGGTGGTGCAGGTTGAGTCGATGGTAAGGATTGTGGCAACGGGACGCAGCAGAGGGGGTTTAGAATCCGAAAAAAACGGATAGGATAAAAAAGGAGACAGGTGATTTCCGAATAAAAAAACAAAACGGAAGCACAACAGGAAAAGAGGAATGAGCGGATGAAGGGAAAGCAGGCTTGGTTGTCATATTGGCAGAGGGAATGGAAATATTGGCTGGGGGCGCTGGTGCTTGGCGTTGGATTTTTCCTTGCGATGCAGGGGACGCGAAGCTATGCGGAGGAGATACAGAGCGGCATTTCCGCAAAGGTGGTGCGCTTTCATGTGCTGGCAAACAGCGATGATGCGGAGGATCAGGCGTTAAAGCTTGTGGTGCGAGACAGAATTTTACAGGAATATCGCACCCTTTTGCAGGATTGCGGGACAAAGGAGGAAAGCCTGAAAATGCTTGCAAATGCCAAGCAGGCGATTGCGGAAACAGCGGCGGCGGCGGTACGGGAGCAGGGCTATACCTACCCGGTGCGGGTTTCGCTTGTACGAGAGGAATTTCCGATGAAGCAATATGATACACTGGTTTTTCCGGCAGGCGTTTATGATGCTCTGCGAATAGAGATTGGTGCGGCTGCGGGGCAAAACTGGTGGTGTGTGCTCTATCCTCAGATGTGCTTTGTGGATGCGGCGTGGGGATATTCCACCGAGGAAAGTCATATGCGGCTGGAAAATACGCTGACACAGGAGGAATTTTTAGTTGTTTCCGCCATGGAGCAGGAGAAGGTGACACCAAAGCTTAAATGCAAAATTGTGGAGCTGTGGCAGGAGAGATAAAAAGGGCTGCCGACTGAAAAAAATCGACAGCCCTTCGCGGGTCTTTACGCAAGGACAAAATGCTTCATCAGGAAATAAATTGCCGCAAGGTGCAAAAGTGCGGTTATGGTATAAATCAGGATGAAGTCGATATGCTTATTTTTATGATGCTGGGTATACATGGCGATCAGCCCGCCGACACCGCCGCCCAAGACCGCCAGAAAATAGAGGTTTTTTTCGGGGATACGCCAAGCATTTTTGACAGCCCTTTTTTTATCCATAGCCATCGCGAGGTATAGAATCAAATTGATGATAAGATAATACCCAAGCAGAAGCAGTAGAGGGTTTGTATTCCGAATGATTTCCACGCTGCCTCCTTATCGCATGACATTGCGCCAATCCAAATCGCCCCGATCCAGAGCAAGCAAAAGCACCTCGGCGGTTGCCAAGTTGGTTGCAAGGGGGATATTGTGCATATCGCACAGATGCAGAATGGAATTGACCTCGGACTCATAGGCATGAGGAGAAACGGGATCTCGCAGGAAAATCATTAAATCAATATCGTTATTGATAATTTGCGCGCCCATCTGCTGCTCACCGCCCAGATGAGCGGAAAGATATTTATGCACGGGCAGATTTGCCGCCTCCTCGACCAAACGACCCGTGGTTCCGGTGGCATAAACCTCGTGTTTACATAAAATATGCCTGTAAGCGATACAAAGATTTTCCATCAATTTTTTCTTATTATCGTGTGCAATCAAACCGATATTCATAGCAAACCTCCCTCGAATAGTGATTTTGTTTCTTTCTTTCGGATGTTCAACAACAGCCCGACAGCGACCATATTCGTCCACATGGAGCTGCCCCCGTAGCTGACAAAGGGTAATGACATACCGGTATTCGGCAGGATACCGGTCGCAACGCCTGCATTGACAAAGGTCTGGAAGGCGAACATACCGGCAACGCCGACAGCTACCAGCCGACTGAAGGTGTCCCTGGCAGATATTGCTATTACTATACACCGAAAAACGATAAAAAGCAATACGGCAAGGACAAATATACAGCCCAAAAATCCAAATTCCTCCCCGATGACGGAGAAAATAAAATCATTATGCGGTTCCGGCAGGTAGCTGAGTTGATTCAGTGTGCCATGAAACAGTCCCTTACCCAAAAGCTGACCGGAGCCGATGGCAGAGATGGATTTTTCCGTTTGGTAATGCAGATTGGCATCTCGCTCGGGATCCACGAAGGAGAGGATACGGTTGAACTGATGCTCTGCGAAAATTTTATCTGTGATGAGCGGATTTTCCCGACTGACATCAAAGAGGATGAAGCCAATGACCGGCACAAGCACAAGCAGAACATTGCGGATGATGCGCCAATCCAGTCCGGCAATAAAAAGCTCGATGCAGAAAATGGCGACCAACACCAGACTGGCGGAAAGGGCGGGCTGCTTTTGTATCAAAATCAAGGGGATGCCCATGAAAGCGCAAAGCAGTGCAAGTGTTGGCAGCTCACTGATTTGCTTTTGTCGCTTGGTAATTAGTTTTGCCAAGCAGAATAACAGGATAAGCTTGGCAAATTCCGATGGTTGAATTGTGAGAGGACCAATGGCAATCCAACGGGTTGCGCCCTTGCTTTCGGAGCCAATCAAAAGGACAGCGACCAAAAGCAGAAGATTCACGATATATAGCGGGATATAAAATTGAGAGAAATATTCATAATCCACATTAGCGGCGGCAACCATCAGTCCGATGCCGATCAGAAGGAAAGCACCCTGCTTGATGACATTGGCGGGACTTTCGCCCAAATTGATGCGGGTGGCACTCGCGATGCAGAGTAAGCCGAACAGAGCAAGCAGACAAACTGCTCCGACCAACCACCAATCCAGATTTTGAAGATATTTTTTGATGTTCATAGTGAAAGACTCCTAGGTATATTTTTTCGGATTTTGTTTGCCCGACCGAAAAAAAGGGACGAATACACAAAATCCGAAAAAAGTCCGAAAAGACCTTCAAAGGCTTCGGTGCGATTGAAGGTCTCTTATAGGCTCTATTTGTGGACTCATTCCTCGTGATTTACTTTACGCATACTCTTGATGGGAATATTCGCATACAATACGGGAACTGTACCGTTATTGTCCTCGGACTGGGTCTGCGTAATTTGAATATCCAGCTCCTCGGTGTCGATTTCCATATAGTTGGAAATGACCTTGATGATGTCTGTTTTGAGCATTTCCAATACCTGAGAGGAGCAATTCACTCTATCATGCACCAGAACCAGCTTCAATCTATCCTTGGCAACGCTGCCGGAGGGCGGTACCTGTTTTTTACGGAAAAAGCTAAAGAAATCCATCGTTACACTTCCTTTCTTCGGTCAGGTTATTTATGGAAGAGCTTTTTCAGCTTGTCCATAAATGTTTCGGGTGCCTGCTCGAATGTCATCAGGGGAACATCGTTGCCCAAAAGGCGCTGTACGATGTTTCGATATGCCTGCCCTGCCTTGGAGCTCTCGCTCATAACGGCGGGTTCGCCTTTATTCGTCGAGATTACGATGCTTTCATCATCGGGGACAACGCCCAGAATATCAATCGCGAGAATTTCCTCTACATCCTCAATATTCATCATTTCTCCGCGCTGCACCAAATCAATCCGCAGTCTGTTGAGGATGAGCGTGGGGTTACGCAGCTCGTTTGCCTCCAGAAGCCCAATGATGCGGTCGGCATCACGCACAGCGGAAACCTCCGGTGTGGTGACAACGATGGCACGGTCTGCACCGGCAATGGCATTCTTGAAGCCCTGCTCGATACCTGCGGGGCAGTCCAAAATGATAAAGTCAAAGCCTTCCTCCTTCAAATCATCGCAGAGTTTCTGCATCTGCTCGGGGGAAACGGCATCTTTATCTCTGGTTTGCGCAGCGGGCAGCAGAAACAGCCCCTCGTAGCGCTTATCCTTGATGAGCGCCTGCTTTAAGCGGCAGTTGCCCTCTACCACATCGACCAAATCGTATACGATGCGGTTTTCCAGACCCATAACCACATCCAGATTTCTCAAACCGATGTCTGCATCCACCAATGCAACCTTTTTTCCCAATGCCGCAAGACCGCAGCCCAGGTTCGCACTGGTTGTTGTTTTGCCAACGCCACCCTTGCCGCTGGTGATTACGATTACTTCACTCATTGTTGTGCCTCCTAATCTGAGAAGTTTATTTTCTGTTCGCATTTTTCTATCTTCGAGAAAATTTTTGCTTTCTATTCTTATATTAACAAAAATATACGGACTTTGCACTCCTTTTTTTTAGTAAAACAGGAGAAGTTTTCTTATGATTCGACATTTCGTGCGGATTTAGGAAAGCGCCATAACAAAAATCTGCCCATCCTGAACAAAGGCATATTCCGGCGGCTTGGGGCCTTTTTTGTTTTCCTCAGGAAAACGGGTGATGATATCGGCGATTCTGAGCTGTACGGGTGCCATATAAACCGCAGAGACGAAAGCATCTGTCATGCCCTTGCAGCCGGCGTGCGCCATACCCTTGAGCTGACCTAGAACGATGATATTGCCGGTTGCTTTGATTTCTGCGCCGGGGT
Organism: Sodaliphilus sp.; assembly: GCA_963640305.1. Taxonomy (GTDB): domain Bacteria; phylum Bacillota; class Clostridia; order Lachnospirales; family Anaerotignaceae; genus Anaerotignum_A. Next base: position 32,178 of record CAVHYX010000038.1, read on the forward strand.
TTACATCGCCGATTATCACAACGCTGCCATCAAATTCAATCTTCTGCCCGTTGCGTAGGGAACCCTTATGGAATTTTGTGAGGTTATACGGGGACATCTCCTGCGCGAGCAGGGTGCTGAGGTGCTTTACCTCGTCATTTTCTGTTTTGACAAAGGTAATATCCATGGTGGTATGCTTTACAATAATATCCAAAAGGGTAGCTTCCTCCTCCTCAGTAAAGACGCGACCCTTGAAGGCAAGGGAGGTTTTTACCCGGTCAAAGAATTTGCCTGCCTCCTCTACCTTTTTGCCCAGCTGCTCACAGAGCGTATCGAAGGGTGCATCGGCATCAAAGAGGATGGCTATGCCCTCCTTCGTACCCTTGAAAATTACATAGTTTTCGTTATTCATACTTTCCCCTCCTGTTATTTTATTCTGCCAATATGGTCTGCATGGTGGTATTTGTGGGTGTTTCATCCAGCCCCAGATATTTTCGGATGATTGCTTTTGCGATGACGGGAGCGGGCGTTCCGCTGCCCTCGCCGAAGGGAATCATTACCGTAATGGCAATCTGCGGATCCTCATAGGGAGCGAAGCAGACAAACCATGTATGGGAACTGCGGTTTTTATCCTCCTCTGCGGTGCCGGTTTTTGCGGCAACCTTTACGGGGAGGTCATCGAAGGCGTTCCGGAGTGTGCCGTGTGCGCCGTTGGTTACGAGATACATTCCCTGATAAACTGCTTGCAGATTTTCCTTCTGGAAGGTGGCAACATTTTCTACTGTTTCCTCTACCCGAAAATCCAATGTGCCATCGTTATTTTGGATATGATCCAGCATATGCAGCTTATACAGCGTGCCGCCGTTTGCCAGAGTGGAAACATATTTTGTAATCTGCGCCGGGGTATAGCTGTTGATGGATTGCCCGATGGCGGTACGGATGGTATCGCCGTCCGACCAACGGGTCTGACTGGTGGTGGCATCAGGGTTGAAGGTTTTCACCGCACGTTCTTTATTCGTGGGGGATGCCATGGTCGGACCGTATTCATCCAGCTCTACGCCGGTGTAATTGTTTAGGCCAAAGGCTGCCATATATTCGTTGAGCGTCGTGATTGCCTGATTCGTGCCGCCGTTTTCGGCGTTGCCCAAGCGATACGCAAGCTCATAGAAGAAATAGTTGCAGGAAACCTCAAGCGCATGGGAAACGGTCAACGCGCCGTGCGTGCCGCCGGTGTTGGAATAAATCCAGCAGCGGGCGTAGGGTACGCCGGCATCCTTGAAGAGCCCCTTATCGGTAATGAGTGTGCTTGGGGTGATTGTGCCGGTTTCCAAGCCTGCCAAGGCAGTAATCATCTTAAAGGTGGAGCCGGATGCCTTTTTCTGCTTCAACGGACGGTTGACCAACGGGGTGTTGCCATCCTGAAGCAAATCGTTGTAGTAGGCATTATTGAAGGTATTGACCAGTTCGTTATTATCGTAGGAAGGATAGGAAACGCTGGCAAGCACCTCGCCCGTACCGACCTTTGTGACAAAAACGGAGCCGGTACAGGGGTCAAGCCCTGTATCCGCGGGGGACATTTCCCCGTTGCGGAGCTTTTGAATAATCAGCGCGGTGGGAGAGGCACCATTTTCGATAGATGCCTTTTCCTCCGGTGTCGCGGAAAGCGCACCCTGCTCTATCATCATGAGAGTCAGCTCCTTCATGCTGACCGTACCCTTTTCCAAGCCGTTGAGAAGAAATTCCTTTGCAACGGCAACGGCGTTCTCCTGCTCGGGGCTGAAGGCGGGGTTTTCCTGCTTAAGTCGTTGGTATACCTGCTTTTGCACACCGTCCTCCGCCTGTAGCATTTTTTGGGCGGAGATATGGTTGATATTAATCATGGAGGTGAATAAATCTGTGGCGGAGGCATAGGTTTTTCCGCCGCCGGTCAGCTTTTGCAGGACTGCCCTGCGCAGTTCGCTCTCCAATGTGTCATAGGCCGTTTTTTGCAGTTCACTGTCCAGCGTCAGGAACACATCCTTGCCGGGGACGGGGTCTGTGGAATCCAGCACGCTGATGCGGCGTCCTTGATTATCCACCTCAATCAGTACCTTGCCGTCTACGCCGTTCAGCTCCTTTTCGTAGAGCTTTTCCATCCCGTCTTGTCCGACGATGTCTGTGCGGCTATAGAGCGGGTTGCCCTCAGCATCCGTTTCATCCTGATAGAGCGCGTAATCGTTTTCCGTCATTTGTCGGATATAGCCAAGAATATGGGAAAAATATTTCCCCTCGGGATAACTGCGGAGGGACACGGTATCAATGATGACATTGGGGAAGGTATCCTGATTTTCCTCGATATACGCAAGGGTTTTATCGGAAATATCTGTGGCAATCGTCACGGCTTGATATTGCTGATAGCGCTGCAAATACAGGGAATAGCGAATCCCCAGAGTATCCCGCACAAGCTGATTGGGCAACCCCTCTGGCAGACCGAAGAAATCCCGCAGATAATCCAGCGTTTGCAGAGAATCGTAGGAAAGCTGCTCGCCTTGCATGAGCAGACCCTCCTTCCAGCTTTTTTCTCGGTTCGCATTGTTGTTGAATTGGAAGGAGAAGGGGGATTCCGTATCCATGGGAAGCTCGTCCGTAATGGTTTCGCCGAATTCGGATAGCTTCCTTGCCAGAGTCAGAGCCATGAGGTTACGCTCGCCGCTCATCGCAAGGGAAAGATAGATGCGTTTTTCGGCGGCGGAATAGTCCTCCGGAATATTGTATTTTTCGTATAAATAGGACAGACATTCCGCAGCGGTCATGCGGTATTCCTTCTTCTTCAGACCGATGGAGGCCTTCCAACTGTTTTCCTGCTTTTCCTTTTCCGCATCCGTACCTTCGTAGGTGAAGGCGTAGGGGGCAGAAGTGGTGATGGGCAGGGCATTTACCTCGCAATGCCCATTCTCCCAAAGCCAATCCGTTAAAGCTGTGGAAAGCTTTTTCGTCTCCTCGTCGGTCAGGGTCAGGGTGATGCTGCCGTCTATCTGCACGCAATAAGCCGCAGTGTTCACGGCAAGCGGTCTGCCGTAGCGGTCATAAATATTCCCGCGGGAGGCAGTGACAGGCAGCGTTTTGGAGACGCTGGTGGTAATGGACTCGTTATATTCCTCGCCATGGATAATTTGCAGGGAAAACAGACGTAGCAAAAGAACGGCGAAAAGAACGAGGATGCCGCAAAGCATTACAAATATTCGGTTTTTACATAAATCTAAGAAATGCTCTATATATTCTCTCATCGGTTCCTCCTAACGGGAAACGAATTTTTTCCTTAAAACAAGCGGTACTTATATTTTTCCTTTCGTTCCAGCCACTCATTGATGCCAAACAGCATACGGTACAACGGGACGGTGAGAATCGCGGTATAGACCAGCTCGGGCAGCAGGACGCGGAACAGGAAATAGAGAAAATTTCCCTCGCCGCGGAAAACGATGCTTGCGACATACAGGCTTGCCTGGTAGAATACCGTAGCAATGGCGCAGAAAATAATCGGCAGGATGTAATTTTCGCGATAAAAGTTTTGTCGGCTGCGCCCGAACAACAGCCCTAACAAAAGATAGAGCAGGGTATACGCACCGATATAGGTATGGAAAAAAACATCCATCAAAAGACCTGTGCCCGCGCCGACAAAAGCGCCCTCCCTGCCACCGCGCAGCAGAGCGCAGGAGGTGACGATGATGAGGGCAGTATTCGGAAAGATGCCCTGAATCGCGAAATGCGGAAAGAGCGTAGTCTGCAAAATAAAATTGACCAGCATAAGCAAAATGGTGATGAGGATTCTCATTCTGCCACCTCCACCGTGCCGGATTCCTCCGTTGCTGTGGAGGAATTCTCCTGTATTGCGGTTTTATCCAAAACAAGCAGGGTATCCAGATGCTTCAAATCCACGAATGGCTCGATAACGGCGTATTTTGTCAGCCCATTTGCATCCGTTTCGATTTCCAGCACCTTGCCGATTGCCAGACCCTCCGGATAAATATCGGAAAGCTGAGAGGTGATGATTTCATCGCCCACCATAATTTCCGCATCACCGTCGATGTATTCCATTTTGCAGAGCCCGCGCCCGGAAAGGGTATAATCCCCCTTGACCACGCCGAGATCCCCGGTACGCAGGCTTTTTGCCGGTACGGAGGAGCGGTTATCCAGAATGGACTGTGCCTTGGAGAAGGTTGCGCCGCTTTCCAAAATTCTGCCGACCAGACCCTCGGCAGAAACCAGCACCATATTTGCATGAAGCTCATCCAGAGTCCCCTTATTGATCGTGAAATTGTCGTACCAGATACCGGGGTCTTTGGCGATTATCCTTGCGCCGGTGCTCTTGTAATCGGGGTATTTTTGCGCAATATGCAGGAGGGAGGTCAAGCGTTCGTTTTCCGCTTCATAGAGGGCGAGCTTACGATTTTCCTCGGTTAGCGTGGCAATCTGCTGCCGGAAGGCTTCGTTTTCCTCCTTTAATTTTGTTTTATTGCGCGTAGAGGCCACGGTATCGTCCACCCAGTTGCTGATTCCTGTTGTCAAATCCTGAAAGGGCGTGACAACCACACCGATGGCGCTTTCCAACAGGGTCGTATTCCGTTGTATACCGCTGGCGATTACCGTGGGCAGCACCAAAATAACGATGACCGCACCGATGATACGCTTTTTATGTTTTAAGAAAAACTCCTGCAAATCGAAATACTCCTTTCGGCGTGTTCAAAATCAGAATAATGCCTTTCTGGGGGAAATGAGAACGGATTTCAGGCTGTCTATCTGCTCCAAAACCATTCCTGTGCCCAAGGCAACACAATTCAGAGGCTCATTGGCAACATGAACCGGCATACCCGTTTCGGCAGTAATCAGCTTATCCAATCCGCGCAAAAGTGCGCCGCCGCCGGTCAGCGTGATGCCGTATTCCATAATGTCCGCAGCTAATTCCGGCGGAGTTGCCTCCAGTGTTTGCTTAATACAGCTGATGATGGAGGCAACCGGCTCCGCCAAGGCTTCCCGAATATGGATGGAATTGATTTCGATGGTCATGGGCAGTCCGCTTACCAAATCGCGTCCGCGAATTTCCATTTTTTCCTCTTTTTCTGCGGGATAGGCAGAGCCAATGGCAATTTTGATTCCCTCCGCGGTACGCTCGCCGATTGCCAGAGAAAATTCCCTGCGGGTATAGGCAACAATCGCAGCATCCAGAGCATCCCCCGCCACACGTAGGGAGGTGCTGGTTACGATGCCCCCAAGCGAGATGATCGCAACCTCGCTGGTGCCTCCGCCAATATCAACCACCATGCTGCCGGTTGGCTCCGCAACGGGCAGATTTGCACCGATAGCGGCTGCCATGGGCTCTTCAATCAAATAGGTATCCTTTTCCTTAGAGCCTGCGGCGATGGCAGCCTCAAGGACAGCGCGCTTCTCAACCTCTGTGACGCCGGAGGGGACGCAGATTACAATGCGCGGCTTGGGCGCAAACAGAGAGCGGACATACGCCTTATTGATAAAATAGCGGAGCATCGCCTGAGTGACATCAAAATCGGCAATGACGCCGTCCTTCATCGGGCGGATCGCAACGATGCTGCCGGGGGTACGCCCAATCATTTCCTTTGCTTCGTTCCCGACAGCAAGTACCTCGCGGGTTTCCGTGTTGATGGCAACAACGGAGGGCTCATTTACAATGATTCCTTTTTCTCTCATATATACCAGTGTATTTGCCGTACCAAGGTCAATCCCCATATCTTTGGCATTCAGCATCATCATCCTTATACCCCTTTCATTATGGAAAATACCACCGTATTTTTTGCGGCAGTGATTGTATTTTTGTATATTGTCTCACATTTTATCATACTGCTTTTTCGTATGCTTTTCAAGGAGGCACAGTGTTTTTGATAAAAAAAGAGGCGAACGCCTCTCTTTTTTATGGTTCTTTATGACTATGCCTGTAATTATAGTTTTCGATAGATAAAAAATGCCAGAATAATGCCAAGGATGCCTGCTATGGTGAAGCGAATCATCAGCGCGAATTGTAGCGTGAGCACACCCAAATCCAAGATCAGGGGTGAGGCAAGACCGAAGCTTTTGCCATAGGAAAGCCAGCTGAGCGCAGAAACGCCGCCGAATAAATCCGCAAGGAAGCCGCCCAGCACTACGCCTGCCAGCATCAGCAGCACCAAAATCCATACATTTTGTGAGGAATGCCCTCTCATAGAAAAATCCTCCTTTGCGTACAATGCGTACAAACCTTCTTATTGCTTCAGTATAGCATATCTTTGCAGTAGGGTAAAGGGAATCGGTTCATAATTTTTTGCGGGAGGAGAGAGGAAAAATGATGGAAGCGTGCAATTCAAGAAAGGAGGACAAATAAAAAAAGCAGAGAACCGTTTTTTAAGAGTTCTCTGCTTTTTGTTCAAAGTGAAGCTTATTCTGCCTTCGGTGCTTCCACAGGAGCCTCGGCAGCGGGTGTCGAGGGTGCAGCAGGAGCTTCAGACACAGGTGCGGCAGGCTTCTTGCCTGTCAAAACGCCCTTCGGGCATTTATTTGCACAGATGCCGCAAGCCTTACACTTATCATAGTCGATAACAGCAAGGTTATCAATGACATGAATTGCATCGAAAGGACAGTTCTTCTCGCAGATTTTGCAAGCGATACAACCAACGGAGCAGTTGGGGATCACATTCTTACCAACCTCCTTGGAGGAGCACTGTACTTTTACCTTCTTCTTTGCGGGAAGCAGCTCGATGATGTGCTTCGGGCAAGAGGATACGCATTTGCCGCAGGCAACGCATTTTTCTTTATCAATGACTGCAACGCCATCTACGATTTCGATTGCGCCGAAGGCACAAGCTTTCTTGCAGCTGCCAAGACCCATGCAGCCGTAGGAGCAGGATTTTGCGCCTTGACCGGCAAGCTGGATTGCCATATTACAATCGTCGATACCGAAATAGTCATATTTTACCTTTGCCTTATCGCAGGTGCCACCGCACTTTACGAAAGCAGCCAGAGGCTCAGCAGCGCCTGCTGCAACGCCCATGATTGCGCCGATTTTTTCTGCGGATGTTGCACCGCCGACAGGGCAGGCATTTACGGGTGCAGTGCCTGCAACGATTGCGGATGCACAGCCCGCACAGCCGGGATAGCCGCAGCCGCCGCAGTTTGCGCCGGGCAAGCAGCTGATTACTTCACCGATTCTGGGGTCTTCCTCTACCTTGAAGACTTCACTTGCAACGCCAAGGCAAGCACCAAAAACGACGCCCATCCCACCGACACTCAGGACGGGGTATAAAATGCTCATAGGATCCATTCTTGTTACCTCCTTCTATCACAGCTTAATCAGACCGGTAAAGCCCAGGAACGCGATGGACATCAGACCGGCAGTTACCAGTGCCAGAGGGAAACCATCAAAGGCCTTCGGTGTGTCATTGTCAGCAATTCTTTCGCGGATACCGGCAAACAGAGTGATTGCCAGAGCGAAGCCGGCAGCACCGCCGATACCGTTTACGATTGCCTGGATAAAGTTATATTCATTCTGCATATTTACAACGGCTACACCCAGAACGGCACAGTTTGTTGTAATCAAGGGCAGATATACGCCCAATGCCTGATACAGAGCGGGTGCGGATTTTTTCAGGAACATTTCTACGAACTGAACCAGCGCCGCAATAACCAGAATGAAGGCGATGTTGTACAGATATTCGATGCCCAAGGGTACCAGAATCAGGTTGTATACCAACCAGGTAGCGGCACACGCAAGGGTGATAACAAAGATTACGGCTACGCCCATGCCGGCGGCAGTGTCTATCTTTTTAGATACGCCGAGGAAAGGGCAGATGCCTAAGAACTGGGACAAAACGTAGTTATTTACGAAAATCCCGGCTAATAATAATAACACCAGATACACTTTTTACCCCTCCTTTATGCTTTTTTCTTCAAACGGATGAACAGAGCCATCAAGCAGCCGTATGTAAAGAATGCACCGGGAGACATGATGAACAGCAGAGTTCTGGGGAACATCTCGGGCAGTACTGTAATATCGAACAGAGTGCCTGCGCCAATCAGCTCACGAACCAGACCGATGAAGCACAATGCCAGCGTGAAGCCAAGACCGTTACCGATACCATCACAGAAGGAGGCAACGGGACCGTTCTTACAAGCAAATGCTTCTGCTCTGCCCAGCAGGATACAGTTAACTACGATCAGAGGGATATAAAGGCCCAGAGATGCGTTCAACGCGGGCAGATATGCTTTCAGCAAGAATTCTACGATTGTTGTAAAGGATGCGATTACAACAATGAAGCAGGGAATTCTGACTGTGTCGGGAATAAATTTTCTCAGCAGAGAGATAAACAGGTTTGCACAAACCAATACTGCTGTTGTAGAAAGCCCCATGCCGATACCGTTGATTGCGGAGGAAGTTACCGCCAGTGTAGGACAGGTACCGATTACCTGAATAAAGGTAGGGTTTTCGTCGATAATGCCGTTTTTAATAATCTTCAAAGGATTCGCCATCAATAAGCACCTCCATTCGCTGCTACCCAATCCAAGGCTTCCTGTGCACCGCTGCAAACAGCTCTGGAAGTGATGGTGGAAGATGTGATGGGAACAATTTCGCCACCGTCTTTTGTTACAGATACCGGAGCGGTTTTGCCCGTGAATTGCTCATAGAACTCGGGGGTTGTGGATTTTGCGCCCAGACCGGGTGTTTCGGAATGACCTGTAACACGCAGACCTGTGATGACACCGTCTTCGTTGACGCCAACCATGGTATTTACCGCACCGCCAAAGCCGCCGGGAGCTGTTGTAACAACATAGCCGCCGCAGTCAGCCTTATAAACTGCTGTGATGGTGCCCGTGAGGTCAACATCCAGCTCGTCGAAGGAGGAAGCCTCGGGCATAACTGCTGCCATAGCCTCATCCAATGTTTTCTTTTCCTGAACCGCAATAGGTTCTGCTGTTACTTCGGATACAACGCCCAGAAGCCCAGCCGCAACACCGGCGATAACCAGCAGAACAAGAGCGGGTCTTACGATTGCTTTTGTGTCCATGCTTATTTCGCCTCCTTAGCTTTTTTCACCTTGGGCAATGCGCCGAAGATGGTAGGTTCTGTTACTCTTTCAATCAGAGGAACGCACAGGTTCATAATCAGGATAGAGTAGGATACGCCCTCGGGATAACCGCCAAAGGTACGAATCAGATATGTAAGCAGACCTGCGCCGATGGCGAAGATTACCTGACCCTTGGGGGTTACGGGAGAAGAAGCGTAGTCGGTTGCCATGAAGATGCCGCCCAGCATTACACCGCCGGCAAAAATCTCCTGCAGGGGCAAACGTACGCCGTTTCTGCCGATTACGGCAAAGAGGACGAATACGGTTGCAATGTAGAAAACAGGGATTCTCCAGCTGATCACATGCCTATACAGCAGATACAGACCGCCGATAATCAAAGCGATTGCACAGGTTTCACCCAAGCAGCCGCCAACATTACCCAGAACCAAATCGGACAGGGAGGCTGTCGGCAAAGAGCCTGCCTTAAGCTCTGCCAAAGGAGTAGCAACAGCTACCGCATCCACGCCGCTCAGCCCTGTGGGTGCTGTCCATGTTGTCATTTCCGTAGGATAGGAAGCCAACAGGAATGCACGACCTGCCAAAGCGGGGTTGATGAAGTTCTGCCCCAAGCCGCCGAAGATTTGCTTTGCAAAGATGATGGCAAAGGCGCTGCCCACAACAGGAACCCAAACGGGCGCTGCGACAGGAAGGTTCATTGCCAACAGGATACCGGTTACAACTGCGGATAAATCGCTGATTGTAACGGGTTTTTTCATCAGTTTTTCATACAGCAATTCGAAGAAAACCGCGGAAACGATTGCAGCTACAATCAAAACCAGCGCTTTCATACCGAAATAATAGATACCCGCTGCGGTTGCAGGAACCAGAGCGATGATAACATCACGCATGATGCTCTGGATGGATTCTTTGGAACGCACATGAGGGGTACCGGATACTACAAAATTAGCCATGT
>CAVHYX010000039.1:0-32175 GCA_963640305.1 Sodaliphilus sp.
ATGAGTTTTTACCCACAGCTAAGGGCTTCGTTTATAATATGGATTCGTTCAGAGCCAAGCGGAGTTTGGACAGTATATGCGATGAATGTTTACATTCAAGAGCATATATTGGCAAAACTCCATTTGGCGGATACGCCACAACGAGGAAATATGCAATATTTCCGAGTCTGGCTCTGAACGCCTTGTTGCACCTGTCAATCATTCTCTAACCCGAAAACCACTGGATTATAAGAATAATGGCTCTCATGCAACCGTTATCAATTTGTTATCAAAAGACTTCTTGAAGTGCCGCAAACCCGCATAAATACTGGATTCTTAAAGCATTTCAAATTATTCCCACTCGATGGTTGCGGGGGGTTTAGAGGTGATGTCGTACACGATACGATTGACGTGCTTTACCTCATTTACGATGCGGGTGGAAACGCGGTCGAGAACCTCATAGGGGATGCGCGCCCAATCGGCAGTCATAAAATCAATGGTTGTGACACCGCGCAGGGCGATGGTATAGTCATAGGTACGAAAATCGCCCATAACGCCGACGGAGCGCACATCTGTGATGACGGCGAAATACTGATTAATTTCTCGATCTAGGCCGGCTTTTGCAATTTCTTCTCTGAAAATAGCGTCAGCATCCTGCAGGATAGCCACTTTTTCCTCTGTCACCTCGCCGATGACGCGCACGCCCAAGCCGGGACCGGGGAAGGGCTGACGATAAACGAGGTACTCGGGCAGACCCAATTCCAGACCCATTTGGCGCACCTCATCCTTAAACAGGAGACGCAAAGGTTCAATCAGTTCTTCAAAATCAACCACAGAGGGCAGACCGCCTACATTATGATGAGATTTGATGACGGCAGAATCTCCGAGACCGCTTTCGATGATGTCGGGGTAGATGGTTCCCTGCACCAGATAATCTACTTTACCGATTTTTCTTGCTTCATCCTCGAAGACACGGATAAATTCCTCGCCGATGGCTTTGCGCTTTTGCTCGGGGTCTGTCACGCCCTGCAATTTGGAGAGGAAGCGCTCCTGTGCATTGACTCTGACAAACTGAGAATCGAAATAGCCGTCAAAAATCTGTTCTACTTCATCGCCTTCGTTTTTACGCATCAGACCGTGGTCAACGAAAACGCAGGTGAGCTGTCTGCCGATTGCCTTGGAGACAAGCGCGGCAACCACAGAGGAATCCACGCCGCCGGAGAGGGCGCACAGTGCCTTACCGACCCCGACCTTTTCGCGGATTTTTTTCATTTGCTCGTCAATATAGTTGGTCATTGTCCAATCGCCCTTACAGCCGCAGATTTCAAACAGGAAGTTTTTAATCAGCTCTGCGCCCTTGGGGGTATGGTTGACCTCGGGGTGGAATTGTACGCCATAAAAGCCTTTTGCTTCACATTCGATGGCAGCAGCGGGGCAGGTGGGGGTGGTACCGATGACGCGGAAGCCCTCCGGAAGCTCTGTCACATAATCGGTATGGCTCATCCAGCAGATTTCATGGGCAGAGATGCCCTTTAAGAGCTTACTTGCAGTATCAAAGGTGACCTCCGCCTTACCGTATTCGCTCAGAGAGGCAGCGTGGCCGACCTTACCGCCGAGGGTATACGCCATCAGCTGACAGCCATAGCAGATACCGAGAATCGGTATGCCCAACGCAAAAATGGCGGGGTCAACCTTTGGGGAGGCGCTATCATAAACGCTGTTTGGACCGCCGGTGAATATGATGCCCTTTGGATTTTTTGCTTTAATCTCATCCAAGGATTTTTTCCACGGCATGATTTCGCAGTACACGTGCTGCTCTCTGACGCGGCGGGCGATAAGCTGGTTATACTGTCCGCCGAAATCCAGAATGAGGATGGTTTCTTGATTCATTTTATCCCTCCGTTTTCTTTCTGTACAATCTGATTAGGAAAAGAAGCACACTGTTTTTGGAAGACAGGAATCAGAAAACCGTCGGTAAGCCCGACGGTCCGCTTCTTTCGTTGCTTTTTTTCATCTTACCATAGCAAAAAAAGATTGACAAGTAAAAACGGGGGGATTGGCGTGTATTTTTGTTAAAAAAGGATAAAAATGTCTTGTGAGGCGGAGAAAAGTTCTCTGTGGAAGTACATCGTAAAAGGTTGAAAGTTTGGGAAAAAGCGGATATAATGTGGAAGTTGGAAATATAGTCAATCAATTTATTCAACTATCAAAGAGGAGGGTTTCTTTTGGAATGGATTGAGAAGTGTTTCAAATTGAAGGAGAACCACACTACCTTCAAAACAGAGCTGATGGCAGGCTTGACCACGTTTATGACCATGGCGTATATCCTGGTGGTTAACCCGAGCATCCTCTCTGCAACAGGCATGGATGCCGGTGCGCTTTTGACAGCGACCTGTATTGCGTCCGCTTTAGGTACATTCTTTATGGCGATTTTTGCAAACTATCCCTTTGTGCTGGCACCCGGTATGGGGCTGAACGCGTATTTTGCATATACCGTTTGCGCACAATACGGATACAGTTGGCAGGTTGCGCTGGCAGCAGTATTTATCGAAGGTATTATCTTTATCATTTTGTCCTTAATCAATGTGCGTGAAGCAATTTTCGATGCCATTCCCGCAAATATGAAAAAAGCGGTTAGTGTCGGCATTGGTATGTACATCGCATTCATCGGCTTACAGAATGCGGGCGTGGTTGTGAACAATGCGTCCACCTGTGTCAGCCTCGGCGATGTCAGAACCGTTCCGGTTGCTTTGGCACTGATTGGTACGATTATTACATTGGCGCTGGTAATCAGAAAGATAAGAGGCGCACTTCTTTTGGGTATCCTGATCACATGGGTGCTGGGGATTATTTGTCAGGTAACGGGCATCTATGCTGTTGATGTTGAAGCAGGCGTATATTCCCTGATTCCCACCGGTGTGGTTTCCGCACCGCCCAGCATTATGCCGATTGCCGGTAAGATGAGCTTTACCGCAGCCGGGATTTTTGATTTCATCGTTGTTATTTTCGCTTTCCTGTTTGTTGACCTGTTTGATACACTGGGGACACTAATCGGTGTTTCCACAAAGGCGGGCTTTTTGGACAAGAACGGCAAGCTGCCGAAAATTAAGGGTGCGTTGTTTGCGGATGCTTTGGCTACAACCGTTGGTGCTGTTTTGGGTACATCCACAGTTACAACCTTTGTAGAATCTGCCTCCGGTGTTTCCGATGGAGGAAAAACGGGGCTGACAGCCTTTACGGCAGGTATTTTGTTCCTGATTGCGCTGCTGTTTGCTCCTATCCTGACAACCATTCCTTCCTTTGCTACGACACCCGCTCTGGTTGTTGTCGGCTTGATGATGGTTGAAAATGTAAGGGATATTGAATTCTCCGATTATACAGAGGGTTTCCCTGCATTCATGACGATCCTGATGATGGTTGTTTGCTACAGTATTTCGGAGGGTCTGGTATTCGGCGTACTCTCCTATGTACTGCTGAAGCTGTTTGGCGGAAGAAAGAGCGAATTGAATCCGGTCATTGTCATCATTGCGATTTTGTTCTTCCTGAAGCTCATTTTAAGCTGATTTTACGAGTCTGATATTCTATCGGCTCTATGATTGCCATGCCTTGAAAAGACCATACGGTGTTTTTTCGGGGCATGGTCTTCTTTATGATATGACGAAAAAAGTTGCGATATGATTGAAAATGTCCCTATGGGGACGTGAGGGGTTGATTTCTATGAAAAATCTTCTGGTTGCCCAGTCCGGCGGTCCCTCTGCGGCGATCAATGCGACATTGGTCGGCGTCGTGGAAAAAGCTATGACCAATCAGAATGTTGGAAAAATTTATGGGGCGAAAAACGGCATTATGGGTATTTTGACGGATAAGCTGATTGATTTGACGGATGCCTTATCCGACCCGGCAACGCTACAGCTGCTTTGTCAGACACCGTCCTCAGCCTTGGGCTCCTGCCGAATGAAGTTGTCCTCCTTTGAGGAAAGCACTTTTGAATATGATAAAATCATTCAGCTGTTCCGCAAATACGATATTGGCTATTTTGTTTATATCGGCGGGAATGATTCTATGGATACGGTGCATAAGCTTTCTGCGTTTTGTGAACGGATGCGGATAGAGGATATTAAAATCATCGGTGCACCCAAGACGATAGATAATGATTTGATGGAAACAGACCATTGCCCCGGCTTTGGATCTGCGGCAAAATATGTGGCGGCGACCATGTCTGAAATTGCTTGTGACTGTAATGTGTACGCACAGCCCTCTGTGACTATCGTGGAGATTATGGGCAGGGATGCCGGCTGGCTGACTGCTTCCTCCGCCTTGGGTAGAGTCAACGGAGACACCGCGCCCGATTTGATTTATCTTTGCGAGAGACCCTTTTCCGTAGATTCCTTTTTGGAGGATGTGCGGGAGAGGATGGCGCAAAAACATTCCATCGTGATTGCGGTCAGCGAGGGTCTGCGTAACGAGGAGGGGGATTATGTGACTGATTCCCTGCAAAATCGTGCGGCGGATGCCTTTGGGCATAAAATTTTGGCAGGGGCAGGGCGTTATCTGGAGGAGATACTCCGCTTTGAAATCGGCTGCAAGGTCAGAAGCATTGAACTGAATGTGATGCAGCGCTGTGCTTCGCATATTGCCTCGGCCGCGGATATTTATGAATCCAGATTGATTGGCGCGGCTGCGGCAGATTACGCCATCGGCGGAGGCACGGGGAAAATGGCGTGTATTCGGCGTGTTTCACAGGATCCTTACCGCATTTGTATTGATTTTGTGGACATCGGGCAAATTGCCAATCAGGTAAAGACTGTACCGGAGGAATGGATCAATGCGGCGGGGAATGATGTCACACAGGAGATGCTCGATTACCTTTTGCCACTGGTACAGGGGGAGCTGCCCTGCACCTATCGCAATGGGGTGCCTGTGCATTTGCATCTTTATTAAGCGAAAAAGCCATTTTTTGGAGTGGAGGTATAAGCTGCGTCTTTTGTGTCCATACTTTTTTTAAGAGGTGATAGGATGCGAAAAGCAGCAGTTCTTGCCGCTTTGTTCAGCTTTCTGCTTTTTTTGATGGTGGGATATTACGCTGCACTTTGGATGGGAGGGCGGCATCAGGCGGCAGAAGCCGAGACAACAACGGTTTCGCGAGAGAGGACGCAAATTTGTGCTGACACAAAAATGGTTTATCAATATTTTTATACACAGGATCATGTGACGAAAAAGAATATTGAGCTTGCGCCGAATTTTTTGCAGGGATTGGATTTGGAGCAGCTCAAGAGTATCTATACCGGCTGGCAGATTGTACGATTTTCCCCGGATACGGTGATTCTTCGGTGCAGCATTGACGGCTTGAGCAATGAGGCTTACGTGCTGGGAGAAAAAGAGGGTTTTCTGGCGATTTTTTATGAGGACGAGAAGCAAAGTCTGCGTCTCAAGGAGCAAACGGAGCTGCCGCTTTCCGCCTTGCCGGAGGGAGAACAGAGGCAGTTGAAAGAGGGAATACGCGTTGTCGGGGAAGAAAATCTGGCAAAGGTGCTGGCGGATTTCATGTCTTAAAGCGGGATTTTTTTGAAAAGCGACCCATTTGGGTCGTTTTTTGGTATCTGAAAAAAATCGGTGATAGGATTTGACACCACTTTGTTTTTCCTTCTATAATAAAGGACGAATTAAGAGATATAGGGAGGATGTGTGGATGATGGAAGAGGAGCTTGCTTTATCCTTGGAGCAGTTTCGGATGCAGGCGGTTTATAGCGATGAAACAGGGCAATTCCGTATTCCCGCAGAGCCGACCTCTGAGGATTGTGTGGAAATTCGGATTCGGACGGGGAGGGGAACCTGTTCGGCGGTTTTCCTCTGTACGGATGAGCGGGAATATTTGATGGAGGAAACGGAGGAGGCGGGCGTTTTTTCTTATTGGAAGGCAATTTTACCGCAGGCAGAGCAAAAAACGAGCTACTTTTTCCGCTTACAGCACGGGGAGAGCATCGGATATTATACAAAATACGGCTATTCTGCGGAATATCGGCAGGAGGGGTATTTTCAGCTTTTGCGAAATTACCAAACGCCTGATTGGGCAAAGGGCGCGGTGATGTATCAGATTTTCACGGATCGCTTTGCAAACGGAGACTCTTCGAATGATGTGAAAACGAATGAATATATTTATCTCGGAGGAAAAACAGAGCAGGTCACAGATTGGGAGAGTCTGCCTGCCGCAAGCGATATTCGGCGGTTTTACGGCGGCGATTTGCAGGGGGTAATCGACCATTTGGAGGAGCTGGCGGCTTTGGGTGTGGAGGTGCTTTATTTTAATCCGCTTTTTGTTTCTCCCAGCAATCATAAATACGACACACAGGATTATTGGCACATCGACCCGCATTTCGGGAAAATCGTTACAAAGGAAGGCGAGGTTTTGGCGGCAGATGCCGAAATAAATGCAAATGCGACACTTTATGCCGCAAGGAGCACCGATGCGCAAAATCTTGCCGCTTCGGATGCGCTTTTTGCTACGCTGACAGAAAGGGCGCACGCCCTTGGGATGCGGGTGATATTGGATGGTGTGTTTAACCATTGCGGTGCCTTCCATAAATGGATGGACAGAGAGGGCTTTTATCAAAAGGAGAGCAGGGGGGCGTACGCCCATGCGGACAGCCCCTATCGGGAGTATTTCTATTGGGATGCGGACGGCAGATATGAGGGATGGTGGAACCACGAAAATCATCCCAAGCTGAATGTGGGAGGCTGTGCGGCTTTGCGCGGGGACTTGCTGGAGATTGCGAAGCGTTGGGTTTCGCCGCCCTTTTGTGCGGATGGCTGGAGATTGGATGTTGCCGCAGATTTGGGGAAAACGGCAGAGGAAAATCATGCCTTTTGGCAGGAATTTCGCACTGCTGTCAAGAGCATTTCGGCGGAGAAGTTGATTTTGGCGGAGCATTACGGAGATGCCTCCTCGTGGCTTATGGGCGACCAATGGGATTCGATTATGAATTATGATGCCTTTATGGAGCCGGTGACGTGGTTTTTGACGGGCGTTTCCAAGCATAGCACGGAAAAACGGGAGGATTTGTATAACAATGCGGATGCCTTTTGGGGTGCAATCACGGAGCGGATGCAAAGGCTGCCGTATCAGGCGCTTGTTACCGCTATGAACGAGCTTTCCAACCACGACCATTCCCGCTTTTTGACACGAACCAACCGTCGTATTGGTAGGCTGGAAACGGAGGGCAGCGAGGCGGCGGAGCGAGGGATTGATAAAGCGGTTTTCCGGGAGGCGGTTTTGCTGCAAATGACATGGCTTGGTTCACCGACCATCTATTACGGGGATGAGGCTGGCTTGACCGGCTGGACAGACCCGGACAATCGCCGCACCTACCCATGGGGCAAGGAGGATTTGGGGCTGATTGCCTTTCATAAGGCGGCAATTTCCCTACGAAAGCAATATGCGGTTTTGCGGCACGGCTCCTTGCTGCGGCTGTTTGGGGAATACGGCGTGATTGCTTACGGTCGCTTTGATGCAACGACCAAAATGCTTGTGGTATTGAATAATACGGAGGAACGGAAAACGGTGCTTTTGCCCGTTTGGCAGATCGGGGTTGGTGCGGAGAGTGTTTTGCAAAGCTGCCTGTTCAGTAATCGGGACGGTTTTACGGAGTTTGCCTTTCCCTATCCTGTCCACAAGGGACAGCTGCGGCTGACGCTGACACCGAAAAGTGCAATGGTGCTGAAGGAAGAATGAGCGAGGAAGAAATGATGGTGCATATTTTATACGAGGATGACGCGCTGCTGGTTGCGATTAAGCCGCAGGGGATGCCTACGCAGGCGGATAAGACGGGGGATTTGGACTTTTTATCCGCTTTAGAGGACGCGGCGGGGCAACCCTTGGGGCTGCTGCATCGACTGGATCGCCCGGTGGGCGGAGTGATGCTGTTTGCAAAGCAAAAGTCTGCCGAGGCGTTTATGGCGCAGGAGATACGGGAGCATCGCCTGAAAAAACGGTATTTGGCGGTGCTTTGCGGCAAGCCTCCGATGATGGAGGGAGGACTTGAAAATTATTTGCTGAAAAATGCCCGCACCAATCTCTCTGAGGTTGTGCCGAAGGAGCGGAGGGGAGCGAAGCGGGCGGCGCTGCAATATCGCATTTTGGCGGAGCGGAGAACGGATGCCGACATGCTGAGTCTGGCGGAGATTCTTTTGGAAACGGGGCGGCATCACCAGATTCGCGTGCAGACGGCTCATGCGGGCTGTCCGATTTGGGGCGACAGAAAATATCATAAGAGCTTTCCGAGAGGGGGGAGGGCGGATATCGCGCTTTGGGCCTATCGCGTGGAGGGAATCCATCCCGAGACGAAAAAGCCCTTTTCCTTTATCGCTTTGCCGCAGGGGGAGCCGTTTTCTCTTTTTGCAAAGGAATTAGAGGAATTGTAAGAAGTATCCTTTGCAATTTCTATGTAATCGGTATATAATACGAAAATAGAAGAAAATCTACGGAGAAGAACCGAGCAGGGTTCTTTTCTTTCCGAAATATATTAGCAATCACAAATCGGAATGGCTAACAAATTAACCGGGGAAGGTGAGAGAGATGCAAAAAAATTTTACGAAAAGAGCGATGGATGTGTTGGCGCGAGCACAGGAGGCGGCAACGAAGCTTGGGAACGAATATGTCGGCACGGAGCATATCCTCTTAGGCTTGACGCTGGTACAGCAGGGAGTTGCCGCAAGGGTGCTGACGGCACAAAATATTACCTATCATCAGGTGATGGAGCGCATTTGTGCGATGCAGACGGAGAAAAAGCATTTTTGTGCGCCGCCGGATTTGACACCGCGCGCCAAGCACGTTTTGGAGCGCAGCCGACAGGAAGCACTGCGTATGGGCGTGTATGATATTGGCACGGAGCACATTCTCCTGGCACTCTTGCAGGAGCCGGATACACTTGCGGTGATGCTTTTATCGGAGCTTGGGGCGGACAGTTGCACCTTGCAGAAGGACATCCTGCGGCTTTTGGGCGAGGAGGAGACATCTTTTTTGCGGACAACAGACACAAACCGGGAATCCGAGCCGTCCGTTACAGAAACGCTGGATCAATTCAGCCGAGATATGACGGCTTTGGCAAGAGAGGGGAGGTTTGACCCGATTGTGGGCAGAGAAAAGGAAATCGCACGCGTGATTCGTATTCTCAGCCGCAGAACAAAAAACAATCCCTGCCTGACGGGTGACCCGGGTGTCGGGAAAACGGCGATTGTGGAGGGGCTGGCACAAAAAATTATCAACGGAGATGTTCCGGATACCCTTCGGGAAAAGCGGATTCTCTCTCTGGATTTATCTGCTATGATTGCCGGCTCCAAATACCGCGGGGAATTTGAAGAGAGAATGAAAAAATCTCTGGACGAGGTACGTGCGGCGGGAAATATTATTTTATTTATTGACGAAATTCATACTATCATCGGTGCGGGCGCGGCAGAGGGCGCTGTGGATGCCTCTAATATTTTGAAGCCTGCGCTGGCGAGAGGGGAGCTTCAGATGATTGGCGCGACCACTCCGGAGGAATATCGAAAGCACATCGAAAAGGACGCCGCGTTTGAGCGCCGTTTTCAGCCTGTGCGCGTGGAGGAGCCGATGGAGGAGGTTGCTGTGCAAATGCTGACTGCTTTGAAGACACCGTATGAAACGCATCATGGGGTTGAGATTTCGGCGGAAGCCATTGAGGCGGCTGTGCGGCTGTCTGTTCGCTATGTAACGGAGCGCTTTTTGCCGGATAAAGCGATTGACCTGATTGATGAGGCGGCATCCGGACTGAGGCTTTCTGTGGATACTGCGCCTGCTTCCATTCGAGAGGCAGAACTGCGGATTGCGGAGATGGAGCGGGAGAAGGAGGAAGCTATCCAAACGGAGGATTTTGCAAGAGCGGCGGAAATCAAGCGGCTACAGGATGACCTGCGCACCGGTCTGAAGGCGGAAAAAGAAGCGCGGGAGGCACCTCGCAGCAGAGGGGGGCTTGTTGTTACCGCAGAGGATGTGGCTCGGGTCGTATCCCGCTGGACGGGAATTCCTGTGCAAAGTATGCAGGAGGAGGAAGGAAAACGGCTGCTTCGACTGGAGGAGACGCTGCATAGAAGAGTGATTGGACAGGAGGAGGCGGTGCGGTCGCTGGCGAGAGCGGTACGCCGTGGGCGTGTTGGCCTGAAGGAAACGAACAGACCTATCGGATCCTTCCTGTTGCTAGGTCCTACGGGAGTCGGAAAAACGGAGCTTTCCAAGGCATTGGCGGAAGCGCTTTTCGGGGACGAAAACGCCATGATACGGCTGGATATGTCCGAATATATGGAAAAACACAGTGTTTCCCGCATGGTCGGCTCGCCGCCGGGGTATGTCGGCTATGAGGAAGGGGGGCAGCTGAGCGAAAAGGTACGTCGCCAGCCGTATTCCGTTGTGCTTTTTGATGAGATTGAAAAGGCGGCGCCGGAGGTCTTTCATATTCTTTTGCAGGTTCTGGATGAGGGACGTATTACGGACGGACAGGGGAGGACAATAGATTTCAAAAATACGGTGATTATTATGACCTCTAATGCGGGTGCGCAGAGCATTGCTGCACCGAAGCGACTGGGCTTTACGAGTGTGGAAACGGCGGAGCAGGGCTATGAAGCGATGAAAAAGAGCGTGATGGATGAGGTGCGGAGGCTGTTTAAGCCGGAGTTTTTGAACCGTATTGACGATATTATTGTGTTCCATCCGTTAGAGAAGGAGGAAATCATAAAAATCGTGCGGCTTTTGGCGGATGAGATGGTAGAGCGGGTGCAGGAGAATATGCACATTACGGTTTCCTTCACGCCGAAGGCGATTGAAAAAATTGCCGAGACGGGGTATGACAAGGTTTATGGTGCAAGACCGCTGCGTCGCGTGTTGCGCTCCGAGATTGAGGATGTTTTTGCGGAGGAATATCTTTCGGGGAGAATCAAGGCGGGGGATAAGGTTTCGATTGGGCTGAAGCCAAAGGGGTTTCGTTTTCACGTTGTGCAATAGAGAGAATTTTTTCGACAAATTATGCGGAAAATTTGCTATGCGGGAAAAGAGATTTATGGTATAATACCCACAAGACAAGACCTTGGGAGGCCTTGCCCCCAACACCCCTACGAGGGGGTCACCCCCTCGACCCGATATGCAGAACCATGTTCATGGTTCTGTTAGGGGAAATGCAAGGATAATAAGTTCCGCAAAAACGGTAGTTTTTGCAAATAGGGTGCAGGGGATTATCCCCTGCCGGGGAAGCGGGGTGGAACCCCACGGTCTTATGATTTGACGGTTATGGTATAATACCAAAAAGATAAGACCTTGGAACTTTGCTCCACAGTCCTCCCGGCAGAGGAATGATTCCCCTGCACCCGCATTTGCAGAACTGTATTCATGGTTCTACGGAAGAAAATGAAAAATGTAGAAACAAGAAATTGCTTCTGCGGTATCAGCTCAAGGGCATGATGCCCCGCAGGTGGTTGGGGACAGTGCCCCTGAGGTTTTAAGGGTTTGGGGCAAAGCTGCGAGTATGTAGTTTTTATCGACCGGTGCCGCAAGGATAACATAGAGAAATGAGTGGAGGTACGGAAAAATGGCAGCAATCGAAGAATTGATCAGACAGGAAAAGAACGGTAAGCTCAGCTTTGGCAATCATCTGATGGAGGAGAAGAAGAAGGTTCTGGATTTTGAGGTTAATGGTGACCTTTATAAAATCAAGACCTTCAAGGAAATTACCAAGCTGGAAAAGAACGGTAAAATGCTGCTGGAGACAGTGCCCGGCGCGACGGTACATAATTTTGCGGTTGATGAGCGTGGCGCAAGCTTTTCCGTGGAAGGTTCTGAGAATGCACAGATTACCATGGAGCTGGAGCCGGAGACGGAGTATAAAATTTTGATTGATGATGTCAATGTCGGCAAGATGAAAACGAATCTGGCGGGCAAAATAAACTTCAGCGTTGAGTTGGGGAAGGATACCCCTTTTGTTGCGATTGAAAAAATCGGCTGATGCAGAGGAGCTCGGGGGACTGTAATCCTACGGAAGATTACAGTCTCTTTGTTTATATTGAGGGGTTGCTATGAAAATAAAAACGGTAAAAACGGTATACCAATGCAAAAGCTGTGGTTACAAAAGTCCGAAATGGGCGGGAAAATGCCCGGATTGCGGAAAATGGAACACGCTTGAGGAAACGGAAGAGATCAAAGGCGGCACAAAGACGGCAAAAAGTGCGGACAGACAACCGATTCCGCGTCTTTTTGAAGTAGAAACCGGTACGGATCAACGGCTTTTGACCGGCATTGCGGAATTTGACCGCGTGATGGGTGGCGGCATGGTGCGGGATTCTGTGACGATTATCACCTCGCCACCCGGCGGCGGCAAATCCACGCTGAGTTTGATGGCGGCCTCTGCCTTAGCGAAACAGGGATATCGGATTCTGTATGCCTCCGGCGAGGAGAGCGACAGCCAAATTAAAAACCGTGCAGACCGTATTTTGGATACGATTGCGGAAAATATATGGATTGTGGCGGACACCTCGATGGACAATGTACTGGACGCCATTTCAGAAATTGACCCCGATTTGATTATTTTGGACAGTATCCAGACCTTTTCTCTGGCGGAATTTTTGCCCTCCCGAGCAGGGAATCCCACACAAACGATGGAGTGTGCCTCGGCTTTGGTGATGCAGGCGAAAAACAAAAGGCGTCCCCGTGCGGTGCTGCTCATCGGACAGATGAATAAAAACGATGAAATTGCGGGATTGCGCGCCTTGGAGCATTTGGTGGATGCGGTGCTTATGCTGGAGGGAGAAGGAGCGGATGAGCTGCGCTGTCTGGTGGCAACGAAAAACCGCTTTGGCAGCACGGGAGAAATGGGCTTTTTTACCATGACGGAGGCGGGCTTGACCTCGATTGAGAATCCCTCGGCTTATTTTGTTACAAAAAGAGAGAGGGGGGAGCGGGTATCCGGTAGCGCGGTTACGGTGCTGAAGGAGGGCTCCCGACCGGTTATCGCGGAGGTTGAAAGCTTGGTTTCCGCCTCCTTCACGCCATATCCCTCCCGTATTAGCGAAACGATGAAAAAGGATGCCATGAATACGCTGATTTCCATTCTGGAGCAGCGGGGCGGCATCAAGCTGTACGACAAAAATGTTGTCATTAAGACTACGGGCGGCTTATATCTGAAGGAACCTGCGGCAAACCTAGCTGTGCTAATGAGCATTGCTTCCTCGGTATACGAGCAGCCGATTCCCTCGGATTGGGCATTTCTCGCCGATGTGGGATTGACGGGTGAATTGAAGCGAATCCCTTCCATGGAAAGCCGCATAAAGGAGCTGGATCGTATGGGCTTTAGCAGAGTTTTTCTTCCTACGGGCAGTGTGCGGGAGCTTTCCCTAGAGCATATTGAAACGGTGGAAGCAAAATTTTTATCGGAGCTGCTTGCACAGGTTTTCGGCAAGCGGACAAGGACGGGGAGTAAAGGGTAACAGGACATAGTTTTGTCCATGATACAAAAACATAAGTATTTCTTATGCGTATTCAATGGAATTTATGGTTTACGAATAGAAATTCCTGTATTATAATGGAGAGAAAATACCCTCATCGGACAGAGGTGGAGCATACCTTGCAAATGCCTTTGTTCCCCGAAGGGATGCTTTGGAAATTCAAGCAAATCAGAGATAGATGCAGCAGTATATAAAAAACGAAAAGGAGGTATTTTTCCGTGCAGAATGCAGAGATAAGAAAATTCAAAAAGGTTCTGGTCGCAAACCGCGGCGAGATTGCCATTCGTGTATACCGTGCCTTGAATGAGCTTGGTATCCAGACAGTAGGTGTTTTTTCAAAGGAAGATAAGTACGCGCTGTTCCGTACAAAAACAGACGAGGCTTATATGCTGAATCCCGAGAAGGGTCCTTTGGATGCTTATTTAGACATCAAGCAAATCATCAAAATCGCCAAGGCGAAGGGGGTAGATGCCATTCATCCCGGCTATGGCTTCCTTGCGGAAAATCCCGATTTTGTAGAGGCGTGCGAGAAGGCGGGCATTGCTTTTATCGGTCCGAATGTAGACGTTATGTATAAGATGGGGGACAAAATTTCCTCCAAGAAAATGGCAATCGAATGTCATGTACCCATTATCCCGGGGGTAGACCATGCGGTCAGAAGTCTGGCCGAGGTGATGGAGGTTGCGGAAAAGGTCGGTTATCCCGTTATGCTGAAGGCATCCAACGGCGGCGGCGGTCGCGGTATGCGTATTGTCAACTCTGCGGAGGCAATGCCGAAGGAATTTGAAGAAGCGAGAAACGAAGCGAAGAAGGCCTTTGGTGATGATAAAATTTTCGTAGAAAAATATCTGCGCGACCCCAAGCATATTGAGGTGCAGGTTTTGGGGGATAAATACGGGAATGTCGTGCATTTGTACGACCGCGACTGCTCTGTACAGAGACGCCATCAGAAAGTGGTGGAATTTGCTCCCGCCTTTACGGTAAGCGAGCCCGTCAGAGAGAAAATTCTGGCGGATGCGGTTCGCCTATCCAAATATGTGGGCTACAAAAATGCCGGTACGCTGGAATTTTTGGTGGATGCCGATGAAAATTATTATTTCATCGAGATGAATCCCCGTATTCAGGTGGAGCATACCGTTTCTGAGGAGGTTACGGGCATTGATATTGTGCAGGCGCAGATTTTGATTGAGGAGGGGTATCCGCTGGATTCTCCCGAAATCGGCATTTCCTCTCAGGAGGCGGTGCATTGCAACGGCTACGCGATACAGCTGCGTATTACAACAGAGGATCCCGCCAATAATTTTATGCCGGATACAGGGAAAATCAATGTGTATCGTTCTCCTGCCGGAAACGGGATTCGTCTGGACGGAGGTACGGCGCATACGGGCGCAGAGGTTACGCCGTATTATGATAGCCTGCTGGTAAAAATCATTGCGCATGACAGAACCTTCCGTGGTACGACCAATAAAGCAATTCGCGCAATCAAGGAAACTCGTATCCGCGGAGTGAAAACCAATATTCCCTTCCTGATTAACGTTTTGCAGAGCGAAACATGGAACGAAGGTAAATGTACCACGACCTTTATCGAAAATACACCGGAGCTGTTCCAATTTGTGCCGGGGAAGGACAGAGCGAGTAAGATTGCAGAATTTATCGGCAATCAGATTGTGAATGAATCCAAGGGACAGAAGCCACAGTTTGACCCCATTGTTGTGCCTTCCTTTGGCAAGACGGAGGGTGGCAAGACGATTGAAGTGCCGGGGGCGAGAGACACCTTCCTCAAGATGGGTGCGAAGGCGTATACACAGTCTCTCTTGCAGGAAAAACGCCTTTTGGTAACGGATACCTCTATGCGTGATGCGCATCAATCCCTGATGGCAACCAGACTGCGCACCAACGATCTGCTTGCGGCAGCACCCGCAACGAATATGGCGATGGCAAACGCCTTTTCTGTAGAAGCATGGGGCGGGGCAACCTTTGACGTTGCCTATCGTTTCCTGAAGGAATCTCCCTGGGTACGCTTGACCCGCTTGAGAGAGGCGATGCCAAATACTTTGTTGCAGATGCTTTTGCGTGCTTCCAATGCGGTTGGTTATGCAAACTATCCGGATAATGTGGTTCGCAGGTTTATTGAGGTTTCTGCAGAGCGCGGCATTGATGTTTTTCGTATTTTTGATTCCCTGAACTGGGTGGAGAATATGAAAATGCCCATTGAGGTTGCGCTGAACACAGGCAAAATCGTAGAAGGCTCCATCTGCTACACAGGTGATATCTTAGACCCCAACGAAACAAAATATACACTGGATTACTATATCAGAAAGGCGAAGGAGCTGGAAGCTCTGGGCTGTCATATCTTCGCAATCAAGGATATGGCGGGGCTTTTGAAGCCATATGCGGCAAAGAAGCTGTTCAGCACACTGAAGGAAGAGCTCAACATCCCGCTGCATCTGCATACGCATGACACCACGGGCAACGGCGTCAGCACAGTGCTGATGGCGGCAGAGGCAGGTGTGGATATTGTTGACCTTGCTATTCAGTCCATGTCCTCCCTGACCTCGCAGCCCTCTATGAATGCGGTTGTGGAGGCATTAAAGGGCACGGAAAGAGACACCGGCCTGGATGCGGAGCAGTTGATTGAGCTGAGCCATTATTATCAGGGCGTGCGCCAGATTTTCACCGGTTTTGAAAGCGAAATGAAAACACCCAATACGGAGATTTATAAATATGAAATCCCCGGCGGGCAGTATTCCAACCTGCTTGCACAGGTGAAGGCGATGGGCTCCGCCGACCAGTTTGAGGAAATCAAGCATTTGTATAAGGATGCCAACGAGCTTTTGGGTAATATCGTGAAGGTAACACCTTCCTCCAAGGTTGTCGGCGATATGGCCATCTTCATGTCCAAGAACGGACTGACCAAGGATAATATCATGACGGAGGGGGCGGAGGTTTCCTATCCCGATTCTGTTGTGGATTATTTCCTGGGCAATATCGGTCAGCCGGAGGGCGGATTCCCTGCGGATTTGCAGAAAATTGTGCTAAAGGGGCAGAAGCCCATCGAGGGCAGAGCGGGTGCGCTGATGCCGCCGGCCGATTGGGACGCTATCGAAAAGCATCTGAGAGAGACGCACGCAATCAAGGAAATCAACCCCAGAAAGCTGCTTTCCTATGCGCTGTATCCGAAGGTATACGATGATTATGCAAATCATGTAGAGGTATATACGGATGTATCCAAGCTGAGCAGCGATGTTTTCTTCTTTGGCTTGGCGAAGGGCGAGGAAACCTCTATTGAAATCGGCGAAGGCAAGGATATTCTCATCAAGTATATTGATATGACCGAGCCTAACGCGGAGGGCGTTCGCACGTTGACCTTTGAGATTAATGGCGTGATGCGCGAAGTCAAGGTTCTGGATAAGCACCTTGAGGTGAAGAGCGACGGTAAGCTGAAAGCGGATAAAAACAATCCCTTCCATCTTGGCTCCTCCATTCCCGGTGCAGTTTCCAAGCTGCTGGTGAAGGAGGGCGAGGAAGTAAAAAAGAATCAGCCTCTTCTGACGGTGGAAGCAATGAAGATGGAAACCTCCATTGTTGCAAACCAAGACGGTGTGATTGATAAGATTTATGTCAAAGAGGGCGAACAGGTAAATCAGGGCGATTTGCTGCTCTCCTTTGTGCAGGAGGACTAAGCGGATACAAGAAACAAAAAGGGCATGGCTTCTCATGAGAGGGGTCATGCCTTTTGCATGAAAAGCGATTGTGCAGCGAGAAAAAGTATGCTATGATGGGATGGTGATTTAGTGAAGCAGACAAGGAAGGGATGTAGCAAATGAATTGGAAGGACACCTACGGCGGCAAACTTTTGACTGCGGATGAGGCCGTTTTATATATTCGCCCCGGCGATACCATATCGATTGCCCATGTCGGCTCCGAGCCGTATGCCTTGGTGGATGCGCTGGCGCGCAATGCAGAGGTTTTTTCGGATGTGGATATGCACTTTATGCTTTCTCTCAGGAAAGAGGAGCCGCATGTTGCGAAGGGGATGGAGAAGCATCTGCGGTTTTTCGGCTATTTCTTGGGCGGCAGTACAAGAGAGGCGGTTGCAGAGGGGAGAGGAGAGTATCTTCCCTGTTTTTTTCATCTGTATCCCCGTATGCTGGGGGAAAGAGGCGGGATAGATGTACTTCTGATTTCTATTTCCGAGCCGGACGAGCATGGCTATTGCTCTATGGGACCGGGCATTGATCACCTGCCGGCGTTTCGGGATTCCGCAAGGCTTGTGATTGCACAGATGAATCGGAGTTTGCCGCGCGTGATGGGCGATTCCTTTATTCATTTGCGGGACATTGATATTATCGTAGAGGAAAATAGATCGATGCCCATATTGGTATCGCCGGTGATTACGGAGGTGGAGCGAAAAATCGGGGAATACTGTGCTTCCCTTGTTCGGGATGGCGATACGGTGCAGCTGGGGATTGGCGGGATTCCCGATGCGGTCGTGACCTTTCTGAAGGACAAAAAGGATTTGGGACTGCATACCGAAATGGCATCGGATGGCGTAATTGACTTGATTGAGGCTGGGGTTATCAATAATAAAAGAAAAACCCTGCATCGCGGCAAGAGTATTGCGACCTTTGCGGCAGGCACACAGCGCTTATATGATTTTCTGAACAATAATCCCTGCTTTGAGCTGCACGGGGTGGAGCACGTCAATGACCCTTATGTCATTGCACAGAATGACAATATGGTTTCCATCAATTCGGCGATTCAGATTGATTTGATGGGGCAGGTGAATGCGGAGATGGTAAAGGGGATACAATTCAGCGGGGTTGGCGGACAGGTGGATTTTATTCGCGGCGCAACCATGAGTAAAGGCGGCAGAGCCATTATTGCGCTGACCGCTACAGCGGCGGGCGGAAAAATCTCCAAAATCGTACCGTTTCTGGATCATGGTGCGGCGGTGACAACACCTAGGACGGAGATTGACTATGTGGTGACGGAATACGGCATTGCAAAGCTGTGGGGCAGAAGCCTCAGAGAACGGGCAAGGGCGCTGATTGCGATTGCACATCCCGATTTTCAACCGATGCTTGCGGAGGAATATGAGAAGCGCTTCGGCAGACCCTTGGATTAAAAAAAACATGTATGAAAAAAGCACATCGGTAACGATGTGCTTTAGATTGTAGACAAAATTATTTTGATGCTGCGGAAGGGTTGGAGAACGAAACGTTTTCCAACTGAAATCCGCAGACGAACTCCGGTTTCATCGTGGAAACCGCAAGCTTCAAGGTTTTTCGGCCGATGAAGCTTGTTTGTTTATTCTTTTATTTTAACAGGTCGAAATTCTGATTTCGACGGGATATTTTATTTACCGATGGATTTTTTGTATTCCGCAACATCTTCGTCTGTCAGAGGCTCCAGCTCCTTGGGGTCCATCCATCTGACCCAGATACGCCCCTGTAGCGCTTTGATGTCCAGAGGAGTATCAAAGTTATCCTTATCAATGGGAATTACCGTGTCGTTATCGCCGTTGAACATGATTTCAAAGGGCTTATACACTCCATCCTCAAATACCAGCATATCGGAGGAGTAGATATTTAACGCGCCTGCTTCGCTTAAGAGGTGCTTCTCCAGTGCTTCCACGTTAGGGAAGGTAACGACCATCCAGTCTCCCTTCATATCGGAATAATCGAACAGCTGTAAGCCGTGAAAATCAATTTCTTCGTTGCCTGTTCTGCCCTTATCATCATCTGCCTTGCCCCTCATCACGACGTTTGTGCCGTTTTTGCCGTCGCTCAATATCTCGGTTCCCGGGATAAAAGCACTCACAAATTTATTGATTTCATTTGTTCTGAATTGGGAACGGATTTGCGCAAGCATACCGTAATCGCTGCTATCATAACAAATAGAAGCGACCTCGTTCCAAAATTCATGCAATGTTTTGACCATTTCCATTACCTCCATATCCAATCAAACTCGCTATTTTCTATCATACTAGCATTGTGTTCATTCTGTCAATAGATATTCGTTCGGCGAGGTGATTTGAAAATAATGCTCCGGTACCTTACCGCTGAAGACCAAATCCGCCAGCATGATTTTCCTTTCCAGCGTGATGTCCTCCTGATCCAGCGGATTGACAACACGAAGCTCTATTTTGATGGCAAGCCATATTTTATAGTTGATTTGATTGATGCCAACGGAGGTGAAATCCGTTTCATAATCCACCTTTACCGCACCCATCGGGAGGAGGGTGAAGGGAACGGCGGGACCGCGATTGGCAAGTGTACCCCAACGGGTTACGGCACCGAGCGGAATACGGATGACCTCCTTCGGCAATGACTCCAGCCTTTTTGTCATATCCTGACTGAGCAGGCTGCAAAAGCGATTGATGTAAGCCGTATTTGCGGTATAGCTTTCTCCGTCTGCGCTGCGCGTAAGTAAATCCTCGGTGTGCAGCTCTGCATTTGCCAGAAGGTCGGCTGTCGCTTGGTTAATGATTTGATTTGCCGTTGTCCTGCATTGTATATGCGAAATTTCCTTTAGGGGCGGCAGCAGACTCTTTTCCAGCAGAAAAATGCAGGCAAAAAGGAGGAGTGCGGGCAGAAGCAGGGAGAGGATTTTCCTTTTTCTTCGCTGTCGTCTTTTTTGCATGGCTTATCCCTCCCCTTGCAATGATATGAGCGGGCGGGAGAACGCATACCCTGATTTTACGGATTTTTATGAGCTGCGGAAGAAAAATAAAACAAATTTTAAGAAAGAAGAAAGACTGTTTTTACACAGCTTTTGCTAAAATCACTTTTTTTTATGGAAAAAGTTTGATATAATCAGAGGGTATCATGACAAACACACAGACACAGACACACACAGACACACACGGGAGGATAAAAGGATGAGTGAATCTCAATACAGGAGAGGTTCGTCGGAGCAATCCGAACGCGGCGGAGGTGGCACAAGGCGTACGGTGCGTCGAAGCACGGACGGGGACGGAGCAAACAGAAGCTATCGTTTTTCCTCTGCACATACACCGATGAAAAAACGAAAAAAACGGAAAAGAAGGCGCAGAACGGGCGGCAAGTGGGGCAAGATTTTGCTTGTCATTGCGGTTGTGGTCGGATTTGCGGTGGCAGGTGCGGCATTGGGTGCGGTTTTTGGCATTTTGCAAAGCACGGATATGCTCAACACCTCGGATGTGCTGCCCGATTCCTATACCTCTGTCATCTATGATGCGGATGGCAATGAGGCGGATAAGCTGCATGGCTCGGAGAACAGAGAATATGTCAAGCTTTCTGCCGTTACCACGAATATGCAGAATGCGGTGATTGCGATTGAAGATCAGCGCTTCTATGAGCATAACGGTATCGACATCAGAGGGATTATGCGTGCGATGCTGGAAAATGTTAAAACGATGAGCTTTTCGCAGGGGGCAAGCACGCTGACGCAGCAGGTTATCAAAAATGAAGTGCTTACGGATGAAAAGAGCCTTACCAGAAAGATAAAGGAGCAATATCTGGCGGTTTCTCTGGAAAGTGCGCTGAAAAAGCAGCTTGGCTCAAAGGAAGCGGCGAAGAAATATATTCTGGAGCTGTATCTCAACACCATGTCTTTGCATCACGGGCTGCGCGGGGTGGAGGCTGCGGCGCAATATTATTTCGGAAAGCACGCAAGTGAGCTGACTTTGGCGGAATCCGCCTGCATTGCGGGTATTACGAAGAACCCGAGCCTTTATGCACCGGATGTGAATGAGGAGGCAAGCCGTGAGCGTCAGCTTACGGTTTTGAAGAAAATGCTCCAGTTGGATATGATTACGCAGGAGGAATATGACGCTGCGGTTGCGGAGGATGTCTACGGGCATCTGATTTGTAAGGATACGAGCAACGAGGAAAGCAATGCGAAGCATAACTGGTTTGTGGAAACGGCGGTGCAGCAAATCAAGGCAGACCTGATGGAAAAGAAGAATATGACAGCTGCACAAGCATCAAATTTGATTTACAGCGGCGGTCTGCAAATTTATACCACGATGGATGCTGCGATGCAGGAAACCGCGGAGGCAGCCTTTTTGAATGACTCCCTTTTCCCGAAGGGAGACAGCACGATGGATGTGACCTATCTAATTTCCGTATTGGATACGGAAAATGCGGATGAGTCCACCAATCAATCGCATTATGAGAGAAAAACAACCGTAACCACGGAGGAGGAGGCGGATGCCTTTGTTGCCTCTGTGAAGGAGGAGCTGCTGGACGATACGCATAGATTGGTATTGGATAATCTGACAATATCAAAATCCTTGCAGGCGGCGATGGTCATTATGGATCAGAGCAACGGCGAGGTGAAGGCTGTGGTCGGCGGTCGAGGGAAAAAACCGGGAGATTCCGTTTTTAACCGTGCGACACAAGCGCTGCGGCAGCAAGGCTCGACCATGAAACCCTTGGCGGCTTATGCACCGGCGATTGATACGGGACTTTTGATGCCCGGTTCTATCATTATTGATGAGCCTGTTACTTATGGCAGCTGGTCCCCGAAAAACTGGGACGGCAAATATATCGGCCCCACAACGGTGCGGCGCGGTATTTGGCACTCCATGAATGTTTTGGCGGTCAAGACCTTTATGATGGTTGGTGCGGATACGGCATATCAGTATCTTCTGGATTTCGGCTTCACCACCATTGATGAAAGAGATAAGGCGGCTACGACAGCCTTGGGCGGTTTGACGCAGGGCGTTTCTGTTTTGGAGCAGACGGCGGCTTATGCGACCATTGCCAACGGCGGAACCTATTATGAGCCGATTTTCTATACTGTAATTTATGACCACGACGGCAATGTGCTGTTAGATCACTCCGATCAGGATAGCCACAGGGTACTGAAGGAAACTACGGCCTTTATGCTCACCGATATGATGAAGGATGTTATTACCAAGGGCACCGGTACGCAGGCAGCCATCAGCGGCATGACGGTTGCCGGTAAAACAGGTACGACCAACGATACTATTGATTTAACCTTCTATGGTTATACGCCGTACTATACTGCCGGCATTTGGATGGGATACGACAGCCGAAAGGAAATCAAGGGCGCGAATAACGCGCATTTGCGTATCTGGAGCTCGGTTATGGGCGAGATACATCAGGAAAAGGGTCTGAAAAACAAGGCATTTGAGAAGCCGGACGGCTTATCTACGCGGACGATTTGCTCCGCCTCCGGTATGTCGCCTTCTTCCCTTTGCAGTAACGATTATTACGGCTACGGTACAAGCAGCGATTATGTGACAAAGGACTTTAAGGGCGGCAGCAGCGAAACCTGTACGTTGCATAAAACCTATACGATTTGCAAGGAAAGCGGGAAGCTGGCAACTGCGAGCTGCCCGGCAGACAGTACCATGCAGGTGGTTTTGGCAGTGGATGACGATGGCGAGATTCTGGGCAAGCCTTCCACGATTTCGGATGGTAAGCTGGATATTCATGTGGATGCAAGCTGCGATGTGACGCACAGCACAAGCATTGACCCTGACCAGATTGTTCCCGATTCCGGTACGGATACCGAAGCCTCGGGAGATGATTTGTGGGGGAATGGCGGATTCGGGATACAATAAGACATAAGCCGTGTTAAGACCTTGGGGATGCCGGCTCAAGGGGTAGGCACCATCAAGATAAGACGGCGGTGTAGCCGTCTTCCAGCAGGGAAGATGCTTTGACCACATTCCCCTTGCGGAAGTTCGAGGGTAAAACCCCAAGGCCTTAAGGCTTTGCGGGCATGATACAAAAAAAGCAGGCTCCTCTTATCAAAGAGGAACCTGCTTTTTTATTCTGCTTCCTGCAATGCCACTAAGGCATTTTTCGCATTACTGATTTGATTGGAATCGGGATATTCACTTAAAATCTGATTATAATATTTTTTTGCCGTTGCGGTATCCTTTTCCGCCTCCGCAATTTTTCCAAGATAGTAATAAATATCATCCGCAAAGGATTCGGTGGAGATATATTTTAATGCTGCCTCTAAATCCAGCTTTGCGGTTGCGGTATCGTTGCTCAAAAATGCGCTTTTGCCCTTGGTATAGTAGGTATCCGCAGCCTTGGGATACAGCTCTGCCTTTAAGGACTGATAACGCGACAAATCCTCCTCACTGAAGCCGACGGTATCAATGGATTCGAATGCGGTGACAGAGCCTTCGTAATCCTGATCCGTCATTTTTGCCAATGCCGTTTCCAGAAGCTCCAGATTTGCTTGTTTACTTTCCTCACTACGCAGCTGCTTATTTTCCTCTTGCAGCTTTGTCAGCTCCGTACGCATTTGCACAACCTCCTCCGGCGTCATGCTTGTTTCGCCGGCATAGCTTTCAACGGATGCTTGCAGCTTTTTGATTTCTTCGTTTTTTGTTTCATTCAGCGCCGGCACAATCAAAACGAGGATAACAACGGTAGCAACGGCAACTCCGATCAGAAAGGCAATGGCATTGTGTTTCTCCGGCGCATTTCCGTGCCGTTCCCTGCGTTTATAGCCGGGCAGGG
Source organism: Sodaliphilus sp. (assembly GCA_963640305.1). Lineage (GTDB taxonomy): Bacteria > Bacillota > Clostridia > Lachnospirales > Anaerotignaceae > Anaerotignum_A. The sequence continues at coordinate 23,973 of CAVHYX010000039.1, forward strand.
GAGGATTGCTATCGGTTTTCTTTACGCCGCCGGATGCAGCGGTGCCGTTCTTTTCTGCATTTTTCGCGGCAGAGCGAATGCCGTTTAGCAGCTCTGCATAGTGCAGGGCGAGGGGGTTATGGATGTCCCGCTTCAGCACGATTTCGTTGAAATGCTGTGCGCGCTTGATGTTTTTATCCTCAATGCAGCAAAGCGTCATCAGATTATAGGCATCAATAAAATCGGGGTTGTTGTCGATACATTTTTTTAATTGTATGATTGCTAAATCATCGCTGTCCCGCTTCAGGTAGGTGATAGCCTGATTATACATACGAATCGCATCGTTGCGCTTTTCCATTTCCCTTGCATTTTTTTGCAGGTAATCCATATAGCCGGTGGCGGCATTGCCCTCCGGCAGTATGGAGGTGCTGATAATCCAATGCTTGAGGGCATCTCCGATGTGCCCCATTTCACAATGAATCAAGCCAAGCAGATTGCGGGAGGGGATATTGTTTTTGTCGAAAAGGAGGCTTTGCTCCAGCTTTTTCGCCGCTCCGGAAAGGTTTCTTTCGGCAGCAAGGGTAAGTGCTTCGTTATACAGCCGGATAGACGCGCTATGTGCCTTTTGGAACACAAAGACATCCACACCGCAGTTGGGACAACGACCGCCCTCAGAAAATTCAAAATTGCAATTTGGGCATTTCATGTCATTCTCTCCTTTATCTTATTCCTTTGCGGGAGGCTGCTTTTTCTCTTTTGCAATATACTGTAAAATATCCAGAAGATCCTGCATTTCCGATGTATGCAAGGAATCCTCGATATGGTCAAGCTCCATAATCGGCTGGTATCTGCCGAGTTCCTCTTTGAAATTAAACACGAGATATTCCTCCTTTTTCTGTTATTTATTGTTTCTTTTCCTTTTTTCGTTTGTTGATGTAGGCTCTCATGGCTCCAATCATGTATAAAGAGCCACAGCAAAGTATGATTCCTGTTTTCGGGGTAAGAGAGAGTGCTTTCTCATAAGCGGCTTCGATTTCCCGTTCCACATAGATACGACCGTTGTAATGCACGATAGAATGTGCCAGAGCGAAGGCATCCAGCTTTCTTTCGCTATGCGGCTCCGTCAAAATCAGGGTATGACTGAAGGGGAGAATCTGCTCCGCCATTTTTTTGTACTCCTTATCCCCCAGAACACCGAGAATTAGAGTTGCTTTTTTATCATGGAAATAGAGTGCGAGGGATTCGGCAAGCCGCGCGATGCCATCCGCGTTATGTGCGCCATCCAAAATCACCAGAGGCTCTTTGCCGCAAATTTCCATCCTGCCCGCCCAGCGCACGTTGCAAAGACCGCTGCGAATGGCTTTTTCGGAAATAGCCAAGCCGTTTTTTTGCAGCACGGAGCAAGCCTCCAGAACAGTAAGACAGTTTCGGAGCTGGTAGGAGCCGAGCAGGGACAATTCCAGCTGCTCAAAGGAAAGCTGCTCGCTTTTTACGGAAAAAACAGTTCTCGCAAGGGTTTGCGAGGCAATTCTGATTTCCGCATTCTCCGGACAGTACAACGGGGCATTGGCGCGATTCGCCGCCTCCTTTATGATATTATACACGGTTTTTTCTTGCGGATACAATATTACAGGGCAATTTTTTTTGATGATGCCCGCCTTTTCCACAGCGATTTGCGTGAGGGTATCCCCCAAAAAGTCCGTATGATCCATACTGATGGACATAAGAACGGACAATAGAGGACGGGGAACAACATTTGTGGCATCGAATTTTCCGCCAAGTCCGACCTCCAGAATTAAAACATCCACCTGTTGCGTATAAAAATAGTGGAACGCCGCACCGGTTAAAATTTCAAAAAGCGTGGGGCGAGGCTTTCCTTCCCCTTGCAGAGTGTCGCAGATTTGCCGCATCAGGGAAATTTCCTGCGCGAAATCCGCATCGGAGATTTCCGCACCATTGATACGGTAACGTTCATTATACCGTTCCAGATGCGGAGAGGTGAAGGCACCGACCCGATAGCCCGCTGCCGCAAGAACAGAGGACAGCATCGCCACGGCAGAGCCCTTGCCGTTTGTGCCGCCGATATGGACTACGGACAGCTTTCTCTCCGGATTGCCGAGCTTTTCGCAAAGGCATTGCATACGCGCAAGACCCGGCACGGACGCAAAGCCGACCTCCTCCTCCAAATATCGAATGGCTTCCTGATATTCCATGACAAATCCTCCTTCCCTGTCGTTTCATCTATGCTTTATTATAGCAAAGCTTACAAATTCTGCAAGAAGCTTAATAAAAATATAAAGATTATGCAGGAGGGGGGGCTCCGAAAAAGAAAAGGTTGTATGAAAAGCAAGAAAAATGTATAATAGAGCAATGGAAACAAAAAAGGAGCGGCAAAGTATGAACGAAAGATTAGAAGATTTAGAAGAATTAGATAAAAAAACAGAGGACTATACAGAGGCTTTGGAGAAGGAAGAACGGAAAGAAAAGAGAATTCCGGCAGGACGTGGCAGTCTGCCCCGAAAAAGACGGAAACGCCGCAGGAAACGGCGCTTGACCGGCTTTGCCAAGGGACTCATCGTGCTTGTGATAGCGCTTTTGCTTGGGCTTTGTTCCTTTTTCGTAATGAATCGTTTGATGAATCCGACTAAGGAGGCGGCAGTCTTGAGTGGAGAAAGCGTTTCCGTTACTATTCCGGAAGGCGCGGGGACGGATGCCATTGCGAAAATTTTGAAGGAAAACGGATTGATTCGCAGTGTATTCGGCTTTAAGCTGACCAGCAAGCTGGCGGGCTTCGACGGAACCTATAAGCAGGGGACATACAGCATAGATACCGCCTTGACAAAACGGCAGATCATGGAGCTTTTGCAAAGCGGCAAAATCGCAAATGATATTAGGCTGACCATTCCCGAGGGATATACTGTAAGGCAGATTGCGGAAAGGGCGGAGGAAACGGGGCTGTGTACCGCGGAGGAATTTTTGGAGGAATGTAATAACGGTAGCTTCGATTATGATTTTCTTGCGGATTTGCCGGAACGGAAGTATAGATTGGAGGGTTATCTTTTTCCCGATACCTATTTTCTGAATGAGGGCACAACGGTACACGACATCGTTGATTTGATGCTACAGGGCTTTCAACGTATGTATACCGAGGAATATCAAAGGGCGGTGGAGAAAAGCGGTTATAGTCTGGATGAAATCGTAACGATTGCCTCTATGATCGAAAAGGAGATTAAGGTTGCCGAGGAACGCCCTACGGCGGCAGGTGTGATTTATAATCGTTTGCAGGCAGGAATGACCCTGGGCATTGATGCAACCGTGCTTTATGCCGTGGAAAAAACAAGCGGAGAATTGACCGTTGCGGATTTGGAGACGGATTCCCCCTATAACACCCGTATTAGGCAGGGCTTGCCCTTGGGACCGATTGCGAGTCCGGGCGCATCCTCCTTTCAGGCGGCGTTGTATCCCGAGGATAACGATTATTTGTACTATGTTGTGGAGGCGATTGGCAAGGATAACCATGTTTTCTGCAAAACCTATGAGGAATTTTTGGCGGCGAAGAGCGCTTACCAAGCCGGCAATCAATAAACGGAGATGTCTGGGGAGAAGAAAATGAATTATGTGACCGATGAAACGATGAACGCCTATCTGCGTACCGTACAGCCGATGTATGATGGGGTTTTGGGCGAAATTCAAAAAGAGGCGATTGCCGCAGAGGTGCCGATTGTACCGCCAGAGGTGGCGCGCCTTCTGAGCGTACTTCTGACGATGCAGAAGCCGAAGCATATTCTGGAAATCGGTACAGCTGTTGCTTTTTCGGCAGGGCTGATGTGCCGTTATCTGCCGGAGGAGGGAACGGTTACGACGATTGACCGTTATGAAGTGATGCTGAAGGATGCACGTGTGAACATCAAGCGCATGAGTCTGGAGGATAAAATCAAAATTTTGGAAGGGGATGCAGCGGATATTCTGCCGACACTAGAAGGCTCCTATGATGTGATTTTCATGGATGCGGCGAAGGGACAGTATCAGGCGTTTCTGCCGCATTGTCTGCGGCTTTTGTCTGTAGGCGGACTTTTGATTGTGGATGATGTTTTGCAGGGCGGCACGATTGCACAGACCCGCTTTAGCGTTCCTCGCAGACAACGCACCATTCATAAGCGGCTGCGCAATTTTCTCTGGGAGATTACGCATCATGACGCACTGGAAACCTCTATCATCCCCATTGGGGACGGGGTGGCGCTGTGCTATAAGAAAAAAGAGATTCTTCCTGAAACAGAAGCAAAAGGAGAAAACGAAGATGCAGAATAAAAAGAAACCGGAGCTTTTGGCACCTGCCGGTGATTTGGAAAAGCTGAAAATTGCCGTGCTTTACGGCGCGGATGCCGTTTATATCGGCGGTGAGGCGTATGGTCTGCGTGCCAAGGCGAAAAATTTTGATTTGGATAGCATGGCGGAGGGGATAAAATTTGCCCATGCGCATGGGGTTAAGGTTTATGTCACGGCAAATATTTTTGCGCATAATGCGGACTTTGCGGGCATGGCGGACTACTTTCGGGCGGTAGCCGCAATCGGTGCGGATGCTTTGATTATTTCGGATTTGGGTGTGTTTTCTGTTGTAAGAGAGGCTGTTCCCGACATGGAGATTCATGTTTCCACGCAGGCAAACAACACCAATTATAAATCGGCGGAGATGTGGTATACGCTGGGTGCAAAGCGTGTTGTGGTGGCGCGGGAGCTTTCCTTGCAGGAGATTCGGCAGATACGGGACAACATTCCGACGGATATGGAGATCGAAGCCTTTGTGCATGGCGCGATGTGTATTTCCTATTCCGGCAGATGCCTTTTAAGCAATTACCTTGCGGGCAGAGATGCCAATAAGGGGGCGTGTGCGCATCCCTGTCGCTGGAAGTATCATCTGGTGGAGGAGACAAGACCGGGGGAGTATATGCCGATTGAGGAAAACGAGAGAGGAACGTATATCTATAACTCCAAGGATCTCTGCATGATTACGCATATCCCGGATATGGTAGAGGCGGGCATCTATAGCATGAAAATTGAAGGACGCATGAAAACGCCGTTTTATGTCGGAACGGTGGTAAAGGCATACAGACAGGCGATTGACGATTATTTCGCTGACCCGAAGCTTTACGAGGAACGTCTGCCCTATTATTCGGCGGAGGTTTCTAAGGCGAGCCACAGGGATTACACGACTGCGTTTTATTACGGAAAGCCCGACGGCAATCAGCAGGTTTATACGAACAATTCCTATATCCGTGAATATGATTTTATCGGTATGGTGCAGGAGGATTGGAATGAGCAAACAGGATTTGCATGGGTGGAGCAAAGAAACAAATTCTCTGTTGGAGAGGAAATCGAGGTTATGCCGGCACAGGGGGATTCCTACGCTATGCGGGTGACGGAAATCCGCAACCGGAACGGAGAGGCGGTTCTATCTGCGCCGCATCCGCAGGAGCTTTTGCAGGTAAAATTTGAAAAAACCGTAAAAAAATTCGATATGCTCCGTAAGCTGCCGCAGGATATAAAATAACTCTTGATTTTTTGTCGGAAAAAAGATACCATAATACTATTATACTATGAGGAAAGAGCGGTAAAGCTATGGAACTTACACAATGTATCAATTATTTATTAACAACCTCACAGCATACGGTTTTTCAATATCTGAGCGGCAAATTGTCGGGATATGATTTGACCCCTTCGCAATACGGTGTATTAAGCTGCCTCTGGCAGAGAGAATTTGCAACGCCGAAGCAGATTTCCGAGATTTTATGCTTGGAGACTTCTACGATTTCCGGCGTGCTGGATCGTATGCAGAAAAAGGGGCTGATTGACCGCGTCATCAATCGGGATGACCGACGCGAGGTGCGCGTTGTGCCAACGGAAAAGGGAAAGCAGCTACAGGAGCCAATCACAGAGATTATTGATGCGGTGAATGAGGACGTTTTGAGGTGCTTTACGGAGGAAGAGGTAAGCGCACTGAAGAATGCGCTGCGTGTCATTGCCGATGGGGCACATTTCAAATGAGAAAAGGATGGGAAGCAGTTTTGAACAGTCTTGATTTCAGAACTGCTTTTTTGCTAAAAAAATGAAGCGATATGTAGCAGGGCAAATGCCCTGTTTAGGGATACAAAGCAGTACGCAGCTTTTTGAGCGCTTTTTTCTCAATGCGGGATACAGCGCACCCTGCTTATTGTAAACGAATTATTCCTCTATTGGCAAAGCGAGACGGGAGCAATAGCGCCCGGATTCGATTTCACGACCGGTATAGGGCGCAACGATGCCCAGCACACGGGGCAGACCGACAGACTTGACGCTTCTTTCTCTTGCTTCCCTGCCGAGCCGCAGCCATGCCTCATCCACACCGTCATAGCTGCCGTAATACAGGACGGACAGCGCACGGCACTCCGGAAGATACACTGCATCCGCAGGCGCCCTCTGTGGGAGAACGGGAATGCAGACGAAGATGGGATAAGGGGTATCGCCGATGAAGCCATTCAGGTAGTCCTGTCTATCCGAAAGGGTGAACAGCGGTTCATCGGAGAGGGTACAGCCGTTTTTGACACATTCGCTATAAAAATCATACATAAAGCTATATTTATCCGTGATGGTACGACCCTCGCAGCGGCGCATCATGCAGGTTACGGCGGGGAGCGTTGTGATTTGCACGGAGATAGCGGCTTCTCCTGCGGCACGCAGACGCAGCTCCTCTACACTGCGCTGCAATTCCAGCAGACGGCTCTCCAACACGCTAAGAAGCGCGGACACATCGCCGCCATGGACGAAATAGGCCGCAATTTCATCTGTTCCCAGCCCCATTGCCTTAAATTTTTCGATTTGCAGGATGCGACTGATATTATGATTATCATAATATCTCCTGCCGCTATCCGGCGCAATATGGGCGGGGGTTATCAGACCCTTCGCCTCCATACGCATCAACGTACTGCGGGAAAGACCGCAGGCGCGCGCCGCTTCTGTGATTTGAAAGAGATTTTTTTCGTTTTTCATATGCGACCTCCGGAGCAGAAAAAAAGCTATTGCTTCGTTCAACAGTGAACGGGTTATAATGCAATTATACAGAGGACTGCGCTGTTGTCAAGTGGCGCGGGATATTCATACATAAACACACATAAATACATATAAATACATGTATAAGAAAGGAAGCGTGAGAAGCAATGAGATTTTGGAAGTATTGTTTGGCATTTATGCTCTGCCTCGGGATGTCATTGGGGCTGATGAGCGTCAGCGCAAGCGCAGAGGAGGAGCAGCATAGCCACTGCGTCTGCGGTGGGTTAGTGTCGACCGGCGGGCACGTTCACGACACAACAGCGCCCATATGGACGGCATGGGACGGCACGAGCGATATTACATATACCGACAACGTCGCCTATGTATATCTGACCGACAGCGCGAAGCTGGGCAGTGCACTCACCGTGACGGGTGGCAATACACTTAACCTCTGCCTGAACGGTAAAACGCTGAGCCGCGCTACCACCGTAATCACGGTAACGGGCGATGCCACGCTGAACATCTGCGATTGTATAGGCAGTGGCGAGATAACGGTTACATCGGGTTACGCCATCAATGTACAGACGATAAACGACCTTAATGTTCATACCACCTTGAATCTGTACGGCGGCAAAATCAGCACAAATTATACAATGGATGGAGGCGCAATCAGACTGTACAATAACGACCTGAACAACTCTCAGACCGTAGCCGTCTTCAATATGTACGGCGGCGAAGTTTGTAATGTGTACTCCGGCGAATCCGCCGTCTATGCCAGCTATGCGAATATCGGTAGAGGCTACTACAACATCAATATCTACGGCGGGAGCGTTACCTGCGAGAAGGGGCGTGGCTTCAACTTTAACAACAACATAAACGTCACGGTGAACATTGCCGGGGGGACAATAACAAGCGGCTGGTATGGCATCGATCTCTGCTTAGGCAACACGCTGACCTTGGCGGGTGATCCAAAGTTCATCGACACAGCATATCACTCTAATACCGCGAACATCGATATCCCCTCCGATGTGACTCTGACCGTGGCGAGTGATTTTGCGCCCGCCGATGATACGAAAATTTCGGTGGAAAAAACCGTTGACAGCTCCGGCGGCGTTGTAATTGCACAGCCGGCAGAGGGCAACGAAGATTTGGCAGAGCAAGCGCAGTATTTCGTTTCCTCGCAGGAGGGTTACTTCGTGGA
>CAVHYX010000039.1:33106-34720 GCA_963640305.1 Sodaliphilus sp.
GGGACGCTTATTCTTACGGATTGCAAGGAAGCGGGCAAAATCACGCATGAAAGCGGAAAGAACGGTCGCGGCATCCAAAACCAAAAGACGCTGACGATTTGGAACGGGAGCGTTACGGGGAATCATACCGGTACGATTGGTAATGGTGGCGGAGTGGAAAATACTAACCAAGAGTGTATGTTTACCATGTATGGTGGCAGCATTACCGGAAATAGCGCAGGATATTCCGGCGGTGGCGTGTATAACTCCAGCAGCGGAAGTACTTTTGCCATGTATGGTGGCAGCATTACCGGAAATAGCGCAGGAAATTACGGCGGTGGCGTGTATAACTACGGCAACGGAAGTACTTTTGCCATGTACGGCGGCACGATTGCAGACAATTCCGCCTACGAGGGCGGCGGCGTTTACAATGGTCCGAACGGCAGCTTTACGATGACCGGCGGGGTAATCGGAGGAGATACGGCAGATGAAGGAAACAACGCTGAGAGTAATGGCGGCGGCGTAAGCAACGATGGCGGTATATTCATCATGAAGGGGGACGCTAAAATCTCCTACAACACGGCCAGCCAGGGCGGCGGTGTGTATCATAACGGCAGCAACGACGAAAGCACGAATAGCAAATTTGAATTGTCCGAGAATGCTGAAATTTCCAATAATAAGGCAAATACCACCAGTTCTAGCGGCGGCGGAGTATACAGCTTTGGTAATTTTGAGATGAGCGGCGGCAGCATCACGGGCAACGAGGCCGGCTCCTATGGCGGAGGTGTGTTTAACACCGATAGCGGCTATGCGTTTACCATGTCCGGCGGCAGCATCACGGGCAATCAGGCATACTTTGGCGGCGGTGTGTACAATTATGGCACGCTGAATATGTCCGATAGCGCAAAAATCACGGGCAACAATGCTACTGACGGTAGTTACAATCAGGGCGGCGGCGGTGTGTACAATTGTGGCACGCTGAATATGTCCGGCACACCGCAGGTCAGCGGGAATAAAAAAGGCGGCACAATCACGAATGGTGAGCTTAGCGGCGGAACGGACAATAATGTATATGTATACAGTGGAAGCCATTCCGTCACGGTTCAGACTCCTCTCGGCGAGGGTGCAAGCGTCGGCATTACGGGGACGAAGGGAAATACTGCTGTTAGCGGCACGACGGTTCAGACCGGATTTTTCTGTGATGACAGTGCGACCTATCATCTGGAGGCGAGCCAGACCTTTAGTTGTTTGACGCTGGCAGAGCACAGCTTCGACACATGGCAGTCTGATGAGAACGGGCATTGGAAGAAATGCTCCCGCTGCGAGGCAATAGACGAGAAAACAAAAGCCGATCACAGCTACGACCAAACGGTAGTAAATGCTGTTTATCTGAAATCTAATGCAACCTGTACCAGCCAGGCGGTTTATTACAAGTCCTGTGTTTGCGGAGAGAAAGGGACGGAAACCTTTACAAGCGGCGGGGTGGATACCAATAACCATGATTTTGAAAACGGCACATGGCAGTCTGATGAGAACGGGCATTGGAAGAAATGCTCCCGCTGCGAGGAAATAGACGAGGGAACAAAAGCCGATCACAGCTACGACCAAACGGTAGTAAATGCTGTTTATCTGAAA
>CAVHYX010000040.1:0-6233 GCA_963640305.1 Sodaliphilus sp.
CCTGTGACCTTCGGGTTATGAGCCCGACGAGCTACCGGACTGCTCCACTCCGCGGCAATACCAATCTGCCAGCATCCATTATTATAACGCACGAAAATAGCTTTGTCAAATTTTTTTTATATACCATCCTGAAAATTCTTTTCCAGCCGTTCCTTACGTTCCCGCCAATCCGGCATCAGCCGCTCCAAGAGGGCATAAAATTCTTTTCCGTGATTCGGGTAAAGGAAATGCAGAAGCTCATGCAGTACGACCTGTGCAATACAATCCTCATCCGCCTTCATCAGCTGCAAATTCAGCCGAATAGCGTGCCCGGCAGTTGTACAGCTACCCCAGCGGCTTCTCATATTACGGATTTTGATTTCCGGTTTTTCTATTCCGTATTCTTGCACCAGAGGATAGATTTTATCCATAATTTCTGCAAATTTCGGCTCCGCCTCCTGCTTCAGCCAAGCGAGATAGTCCTCCCGCAGCTCTTCTCCATGCGGGTGCGGCGAAGAAAAGTGCAGCGTATCTCCCACAAAGGAAACGTGATTTTCGCCTTCCTCCGGAAGAAATTGATAGGGCTTGCCCAGGTAATACACTATTTTTCCATCGTGCAAGCCGGATTTTGCGGCTTCCTGCTTCAGCTGCTCAATCTGCGCCAAATGCGTAATAATCCAGAACGCCTTGGATTGCACAAATTCCGCGATGACGGAAAAGGGTACCCGCTCTCCGGCAGAAACGACCACCTTACCATGCTTATTTACGCGCAAATTGATATATTTCACATTTTTGCGCGTCAATTCGTATTCGATTTCAATTCCTTCGTATTGCACGGTATGCACGGACATGGGTATTCCACCTTTCTGCAAAGCTTCCTCCTCATTCTACACTTTCGTAGGCGTGTTGTCTATCCCCTGCGTACAAAAACAACGGTATGTCACAGAAGCTCTGCGGGAACAGGGAAAACAAAAAAGCTATCTTCTGCGAGGTTTTCTACGGCTCGGGCAGATAGCTTTTTTATGCAACAAAATCAAGGGGTTATCTCAAGGAGACATAGGTCTTGATGACCTCGACGATTTTATCCAAATCCATGCGGGAGGTATTGAGAATCAAGTCATAATTTTCTGCCTTGCCCCATTTGCCGCCCGTGAAATAGTTATAGTAATTGGCACGGCGCTTATCGGTTTTGAGTACCATTGCCTCTGCGCCGCGGGGATCTTGATGATAGGCATGGACGGCGCGCTCTACACGATCGGGGAGGTCTGCCTGTAGGAAGATATTGATGCAATTCGGATTCTCCGACAGGACATAATTTGCGGAGCGTCCGACGATGACGCAAGACCCCTGCTCTGCAACGTCCTTAATGACCTGCGACTGTACGAGAAATATTTTTTCGTTTAGGGGCAGCCCGGTGGCATCTACGCCGGGGGTCAGAGAGGTGAGCGAGAAAAAGAGGTTGCCGAGAGAGGTTTTTTCCGCATCCTGAAAACATTCTGCGGAAAGCCCTGTTTTTTCTGCTGCCATGGCAATCAGCTCGTTATCATAGAAGGAGATACCCAAGGCATCCGCGAGCTTTTTGCCGACAATTCTGCCACCGCTGCCATATTGACGGCTAATGGTAATGACTTTATTTTGGTTCATTTTGACCACTCCTTTATTCTTTCGGCGCTCTTGCCTCTGCACCGATTCGCTTCGTTTTTTCATTATAGCGCTTTTTGGAAGAAGAGACAAGCGGAGATTTTTTTGGGGAAAATCGGCTTTTTCGGAAGGCGGACGGAGGCGGATACCGAGGAACGATGCATTTTTGAGGGGCGGGAATCGGAGGAGGAAAAGGCAGCCTTATCACTTTTAATTACATTTTAATGTATTTTGAAGCGAGATTTAAGACAAAAAAAGCATACTGAAGCAAGACAAACCGAAAAAGAATTGTTATACTGAGGGAAACGGACAAAAAACGGGAAGGGGCGTGTGAGTATGGAGCGCAAGAGGATACTTCTGATTGAAGACGAGGTGAAGCTGGCTCGTTTTGTGGAGCTGGAATTAAAATATGAGGGATACGATGTGACGACCTGCCACGATGGCAGAGAGGGGATGGACCTTATCACAAAGGAAGCTTTTGACATGATTCTTTTGGACTTGATGCTGCCGGGGCTGACGGGAATCGAGATTTGCCGTAGGGTACGGAAATTTTCACAGGTGCCGATTTTGATGCTGACAGCGAAGGATGAAATTATGGACAAGGTGGCGGGGCTGGACAGCGGCGCGGACGATTATCTGACGAAGCCCTTTGCCATCGAGGAGCTTTTGGCGCGGATGCGGGTGGCATTCAAGCACTGCGAGGGCAGAGACGCGGGCAAGAAGAAGCTTTTGCGGGTGCGGGATTTGGAAATTGACACGGAAAAGCGCATGGTCACGGTGGACGGCACTGTGGTGGATTTGACGAAGAAGGAATATGAGCTTTTGACCTATCTGGTGCAGAATAAGGACATTGTTTTGACGAGAGAGCAGATTTTGAACGAGGTTTGGGGCTACAGCTATATCGGCGAGACAAATGTGGTGGATGTATACATTCGTTATTTACGGGCGAAAATCGACGAAGCCTTTGGGAAGAAGTACATTTTGACCATTCGAGGGGTAGGATATTATGTCAAGGAAGAATAACAGCCGCTTTTGCGGGATTCGGCATATGGCGATTGCCAAGCGCATTACGCTTTTATACGGCGGGATATTTTCACTTTCGCTGCTGTTTATCAGCGGCTTTATTTTGCTGAATATTTCCGGCTTACAGCAGAGCGAGATGCGGCGAGAGTTGCAGGAGACTATGACGGAGATACAGGAATTTTTGCAGACGGGCACGGAGGAACTGAGCGACGAGACGCTGACGGCGTTATTGGACGACAAATATGTTGAGGTAAGCGTTTACAGCAGCACGGCGAACGAGACATACAGCAATTATGTGGGGAAAGCACCACCCTTTATTTTCCGACCGGAGCAGGAGGGGGAGCGGGCGATGGCGGAGGAAACGCCTGACGGAACACCGCCGGAGAGGCCGCCGATGCTCATAGAAAACGAGCTGCATCGAGAGGGCTACCAAATCAGCGGGCAGCGGGAAAACGGCAGCGGCGATATGGAATATATTCTGGAGAACAGTGCAGATCAGCAATTCATGCTTTTGACGAAGCATTTTGAGACGGATACGGGGACTTATCGGATACAGGTATTCAAAATGCTGGGGAACAACACCTATATGCTGCGGAGCTTTTTTGCGAAGCTTTTATTTGTGGATTTGCTGGGAATCTGCTGTGCGTTTTTTATTGGGAAATACATCAGCGATCGTATTTTGCGGCCGGTGGAGGCAATCCGCTCTGCGGCGGAGCGCATCTCGATTGAGGATTTGAGTCAGCGCATCTCTACGGAGGGGCCGGAGGACGAGATGAAGGAACTGACGGTCACCTTCAACTCCATGATTGACCGACTGGACGGAGCGTTTCAAAGGCAGAATCAATTTATTTCCGACGCATCGCATGAGCTGCGGACGCCCATCGCAGTTATCCAAGGGTATGCAAACCTCATTCATCGCTGGGGGAAGAGCGACCCTGCGGTTTTGGAGGAATCCATTGAATCCATTTTGACGGAGACGGAGCACATGAGCGCGCTCATCCGACAGCTGCTTTTTTTGGCGAAGGGTGACCAAAACAAGCTGCATATACAAAAGGAGAGAGTTTCGCTGCGGGAGATTGCGGCGGAGTTTGTGCGGGAGATGGCGCTTGTGCAGGAGGGGCGGAGCATTACCCTTCTGGCGGAGGAGGAGGTTGAGATTTTTGCGGATGATGACCTCATCAAGCAGCTTTTGTGGATACACGGAGAAAATGCTTTGAAATATTCGCCCGCAGACAGCGAAATCGCGGTGCGGGTTTGGAAGGATACGGAATATGGGTATGTTTCTGTGACGGATCGCGGTGCGGGAATTGCAAAGGAGGATTTGGACAAGATATTTGACCGATTTTATCGGACGGACAAATCCAGGAACAAGGAAATTTCCGGCACGGGACTGGGACTTGCCATTGCACGGTGGATCATAGACTGCCACGGTGGCGAGATTTTGGTGGAGAGCGAGCCAGGGAGGGGGACGGTGTTTACGGATTGCTTCCCCTTACCGAGAGAGTGAGGACGAAAGAACCTCGGAATTCAAGTAAACAAAGTCCTGTGAGGGGGGAGCCCTCTTGGCAAGAAAAAAGGAGGATATTTTGTTGTGGAATATAACGACAAGATGTCAGACAAGCAAGAAAAGGAGGAAATAGTTTTCATGCGAAGTATATTGACAGAGAAATGACAATAGTGTAAAGTGGGGGATAAGCAGAAAGACAGAGAAACAGCCTTGGGGAGTTGACCGGTTTTGCATTTCCGGAGGGGCGCAGGCGGATGGAGAAAAGCCGCCGTAGACGCGATGCGCCTGAGAAAAACGGAAGGCAGGCGGTGGCTTACGGGGATGTTTCGGGGAAATGACAGGTTTGCCGTAGATTTTCGCTCTGTTTTTTTGTGTGGTTTTTCCATTTGCCGACGGCGGGAAAATATGTCGGTATTACCAACAAACGCAGCCGTTTTTTATGTAATATTTATTGACAAAGATGTTGACAATTTTTAGACAAAAATGGTATATTCATTGTGGAGGCATTATAGCTTTCCGTTGCTGTGCGAGAGCATAAAACGGGGAGCCGATAAGCTGCATCCATACGGCGGCGTCGTAGGGAAGTAGGTTGTTTTTTAATGGAATATCCCGATGTGGCCTCATTGCGGATGTTTCAAAATTTCTAAAAAATAGGAGGAATATTAGAATGGATTTCAAATTAACAAAAAGTCAGATGCTTCAGCAAGAATTGTTCAGAAAATTTGCTGAAACAGAAATTAAACCAATCGCTAAAGACATGGATGAAGCAGAAGATTATGACAGAGAGCTGCTTCAGAAGTTGCAGAAAATCGGTGCTTTTGGTATTCCTTACAGCAGAGAATACGGCGGCCAGGGTGCAGACGTTCTGACATACACACTGTGTATGGAGGAGATGTCCAAGGTTGATGCTTCCACAGGTATTACACTGTCCGTACATACCTCTCTTTGCTGCCCTTGCATCAACGAGTTTGGTACAGAGGAACAGAAGCAGAAATATCTGAGACCTCTGGTTGACGGTTCCAAAATCGGCTGCTTCGGCTTGACAGAGCCCGGTGCAGGTACAGACGCAGCAGGCGTTAAGACAACCGCTGACAAGACAGAGGACGGTAAGTACTATGTTCTGAACGGTACGAAGATGTTTACCACAAACTCCGGCTTTGCAGATACATTCGTTGTATTCGCTCTGACAGACAAGTCCAAAGGCCCTAAGGGTATGTCTGCTTTCATCGTTGAGAGAGAATTTGCAGGTCTGTCTGTTGGCCCCAACATCGAGCGTATGGGTATCAGAGCAGCATCCAACTGCGAGGTTATTTATGACAATGTAAAGGTTCCCGCTGAAAACCTGCTGGGCAAGGAAGGTCAGGGCTACAAGATTGCTATGACAGCTCTGGGCGGCGGACGTATCGGTATCGGTGCTCAGTCCGTAGGTATTGCACAGGGTGCAATTGACGAGACATTGAAGTATGTAAAAGAAAGAAAGCAGGGCGGCAAACCCATCGGTAAGTATCAGAACACACAGTTCAAGCTGGCTGAGATGCAGACAAAGACAGATGCTGCAAGACTGATGGTATGGAGAGCAGCTACAGAGAAGGATAATCATGGCAACTACGCTCCTTATGCTGCAATGTGCAAGATGTTTGCTTCCGAAGTTGCAAACGAAGTAACAAGAATGGCTGTACAGCTGTTCGGTGGCTACGGTTACTGCCGTGAGTACCCCGTAGAGAGAGCAATGAGAGACGCTAAGATTACAGAGATCTACGAAGGTACAAACGAAGCTATGAGAATGATCGTTGCCGGCTCCATGAAGGTTTGATTTTGAGAGCCAAGAAGTTCATTTGGAAAACAGCTTATTACTAAAATTTGGAAGGAGAACAAACTATAATGAAAATCGTTGTATGTATTAAACAAGTACCCGATACGGTAGAAGTTAAAATTGATCCTAAGACAGGCACACTGATTCGTGACGGTGTTCCTTCTATCATCAACCACGATGATAAGACAGGTATTGAGGCGGCATTGAGAATTAAAGAGCAGCTGGGCGGCACAGTTACCGTTGTTTCCATGGGTCCCCCGCAGGCAGATG
>CAVHYX010000041.1:0-43606 GCA_963640305.1 Sodaliphilus sp.
AAAAAAGGAGTACAAGAAAAAATCTTGTGCTCTTTTTTTTAATCGCCCTCCTGTGACCTGCCGGTTTCTACTGTGTCCAAAAGATTCTTGAAGAAGCTAGCCATTATGGCAAAGGGCATAAAGCACCTTCAGCGGAGCATCGGTGTTATTTTCCAGCTGATGTCCCATATCGGGCAGGATGCGGACGGAATCCCCTTCTGCCAAGTGGAAAACCTCGTTCTCCAAGTAACAAAGCCCACTGCCCGCAAGCAGAAGAAGAATCTCCTCCTCCGGATGCGAGGAAAGTCCGCCCTGTGTTTTTTCATGCGGCGGCAATTCCAGATAAAACAACTCCAAGGGAGAGCGGGTAGCACTGCTGGAGAGTACATCGTAAAGCGGTTGACCACTTGCGCTATATATTTTTCGTCGGTCTTTTTTCCTGAGAATCAGACTTTCATACGGAATCGGCTGCTCGACCAGCCGAGAAAGAGGAATGCCCAGCGTATGCGCCAAGGCTTTCAGTGCGTAGAGCGTCGGATTGCCCATGCCGCGCTCCAGCTGGCTCAAAAGAGCAGAGCTTAACCCGGTTTCTTCTGCCAGTTCGCGGATAGTGAGGTGATGTCTTTGCCGATAAGCAGCAATTTTTTTGCCGATTTCAAGGTTCATGCTGGTCCTCCTTTTTTGGTTTCAGTGTAGCATAAGATAAAGATTTGTTCAATATAATTAAATTCGTAAAATATATTGAAATAAAAAAGGAAAGCTGTTATGATTTGGTGGAGCTTCCGAATGGAAATAACGGCTCTATTTTCAGGGAAGAGAAAGTGTATTGTTACTCATTTTGAGGGGGGAGAAATTCCCCCTCCTTTCCTGCAAGAAGGAGGCGAAGAAATGGACGAGAAAAGAAAAACGGTATTGGCGGATCTGGCGCTTTTTCTTGCGGCAAGCTTCTGGGGAATGGGGTTTGTTGCGGGAGATATTACGGCGAACCTTTTTCCGACCTTTTGGATTATAACAGTACGCTTTCTGGGAGCGGCGCTTTGGATGGGACTTTTGTTTCACCGTGCCGTATGGCAGAGCACGAGGGAGGACAGGCGTGCGGGGGCACTTTTGGGCGGTCTGCTTTTTTTTGCACAGCCCCTACAGATTATTGCGTTACGCTACATTACGCCCTCCAAGCAGGCATTTTTGGTGACAACCTATGTAGTGCTTGTGCCCTTTGTTTCGTGGCTGGTGCTGAGAAAAAGACCGAAAAATAAGGCGTTCGCCGCAGGCGTACTGGCGCTTTTGGGCATCGGACTGATTTCTCTTGATGGCTCGCTGCGACCGGAATGGGGAGATTTGCTTTCCCTTTTATTTGCACTGATATATTCGTTTTTGATTGTGATAACAGGAATTTTTGCAAAAAAAGTCAACCCCTTCGCCATGTCCTTTTACCAATACCTGACGGCGGGGCTGATTTCACTTGCCGCTACGCTGCTTTGGGAGGAGACTCCCGCCGCATACCCGCTTGTGGGTGTGGGTGCGTTGGCATATTTAATGATTTTCAATACCGTTGCGGCGTATACGCTGCAAAACATCGCACAAAGGTATACCTCGGACACACATTCCTCCGTGTTGCTTTCCATGGAATCCGTCATCGGATATTTTTGCAGCGTGGTGCTTTACGGAGACCCGTTTACCGGGCGGGTGCTGCTTGGCGGACTGATTGTGGTGAGTGCGGTGCTGCTTTCCGTGCTGAACGGAAAGGGGATTTTCAGAAAAAGGTGCATCAAACATTGAAGCGGAAGAGAACCACATCTCCGTCCTTCATGACATATTCCTTGCCCTCGGAGCGAACCAGACCCTGCTCCTTTGCGGCGTTATAGGAGCCAAGACGCATCAAATCATCATAATGCACAACCTCTGCACGGATAAAGCCGCGTTCAAAGTCGGAGTGGATTTTACCTGCTGCCTGCGGTGCCTTTGTACCGTTTGTGATTGTCCATGCGCGGGACTCCTGCGGACCTGCGGTCAGATAGCTGATGAGACCTAAAAGCTTATAGCTTGCGGCGATCAGACGATCCAAGCCGCTGCTTTCCACGCCCAGCTCTGCGAGGAATTCCTTTTTATCCTCTTCGTCCAAATCGGAGATTTCCTCCTCGATTTTTGCGCACAGCACGAATACCTCGTTATGCTCTGCGGCAGCATATTCTCTGACCTTGCCGACAAATTCGTTGGAGGCACCGTCATCTGCCAAATCCTCCTCGGTAACATTTGCGGCGTAGAGAACAGGTTTTGCGGTCAGAAGCGTCAATGTCTGTACAAATTCGTAATCCTCGGGGGTATCCAACTCCACGTTTCTTGCTGATTTTCCTGCCTCCAGCGTTTCCTTCAGCTTTAAGAGAATATCCAGCTCCCGTTGCAGGGATTTATCCTGCTTTGCCAGCTTCACGGTTTTGGAAATGCGGCGCTCCAGAATTTCAATATCGGAGAAGATTAGTTCCAGATTGATGGTTTCGATGTCACGGATGGGGTCAACGGAGCCGTCTACATGGACAACATTGGCATCCTCAAAGCAGCGGACAACGTGACAGATGGCGTCCACCTCGCGGATATGGCTTAAGAATTTATTGCCCAGACCCTCACCCTTGGAAGCACCGCGCACCAAACCGGCGATGTCGACAAATTCGATAACCGCAGGGGTGGTTTTTGCGGAATGATACATTTCCGTCAGCCTTGTCAGACGTTCATCAGGGACGGCAACCACGCCCACATTGGGGTCAATGGTGCAGAAGGGATAATTGGCTGCTTCAGCCTTTCCCAGTGTCATAGAATTAAATAGGGTGCTTTTGCCCACGTTGGGCAGACCTACGATACCTAATTTCATTTTTCTTTTTACCTGTCCGAAAACCCTTGATTTATCGGGGTTTTCGCCTTTCTCTATATTTTTACTACACCTTTTTTTACACCCATTTTTCTTAACGGGTTGGTGTTGTTTTTTCAAATTGGTGTATGGCATTGACCGCTGATTCGTCCGTAACATGAACATATCGCTCCCGATAATTGCGGAGCGTATTAGGAGCCAAATCTCCCACGATATTCTCAATCCAAAACGCAAACCATTGGTCAACCGTTGTATTGGTGGCAACGAACACATCATCGTGCTTATCGGCGTATTTTGCTTTTTCCATCCGGTTTTGCGCATCGGGAAGCGTTTGGAAATACTTTTCGTGTCGCTTGCCTGTCTTACCGACAAAACGTGCGTGATACAAATCGTTCTTTCTTTGGCAGATACCTTTATCGCAGTCTTTTTTTGAGATTTTTCCCATCGTTGAATTCCTTTCTCCGCAGAGGAGAAAGGAAGCCCGCTACCACACTGTATTTATAACACATAATCCTCTTTTTCTCAAGCCGTTGTGTGAAATTTCTATCGAATTATTTCTATGATGTAAATAGATGTGACCCAAACAGCGGAGCCAAGCTTCAATGCGGCAATCGTCAGACTACAGCCTTCCTGCTCTGTGTATCGTTTCAGCGCTTGCACCGGCGCTTTATGCTGCTCAGGCTTAGTGTTCGGCGGTCTGTGGTGAATTCACTTTACCGCATTGCGCTTGGCTGCTCATTTTTTGGATCACTTCATTTTAGCATATACATAGCATACACCTTTGAAAAATTTGCGGATTGGAAAAACAAGAAAAAAATGCTTGCATCCCGGGCGTATTTATGGTAGCATATCCTCGTGTCGGTCTGTGTGCCGATAATCATACTAATATCCTTGCTCTTCTCGGAGAAGAAGGGCCATTAGTCCAAAAGGAGGTGTAACCCACATGAACAGATACGAATTGGCACTGGTTTTGAGTCCCGCACTGGACGAGGAAGGCAGAGCAGCAGAGGTGGCTAAGGTACAGGCTACACTGGAGAGATTCGGTGCGAAAATCGAGAAGGTTGACGATTGGGGCAAGAGAAAGCTCGCTTACGAAATTGCAAAGGTAAACGAGGGCTTCTACAGCTTCACGACCTTTGAGGCACCCGCTGCCGCACCCGCAGAAATCGAAGCTCGTATGCGTATTATGGAAAACGTTCTGCGTTACCTGATTATCCGCAAAGAGGCTTAAAAAAGCCGTGTGAAGGAGGAGGTAGCTGTTATGAACAAGGTAGTTCTGATGGGACGGCTGACGAAGGATCCCGAGGTAAGGTATTCCCAAGGGACAACACCCTTAGCCGTTGCCAGATATACTTTGGCGGTCAACCGCCGTTTTAAGCGCCAAGGCGAGCAGGACGCTGACTTTATCGGATGCGTTGCATTCGGCAAGGCCGGCGAATTTGCGGAAAAATACTTCAAAAAAGGTCAGATGGTCAGCATTATCGGGCGCTTGCAGGTACGCAGCTGGGACGATAATGAGGGCAAGAAACGCTGGAGCACGGATGTTGTGGTGGAGGAGCAATATTTTGCGGAAAGCAAAGCCTCCTTCGAGAACCATAGAGATACCGCACCCGCGCCGAAGCAGACTGCCCCTTCCGATGGTTTCTATCCCATTGATGAAAACATCGAGGATGATGATCTCCCCTTCTGAAAATCAAAAAAGGAGGACTTAGAATCATGATTAAAAAACGTGGTCGCAGAAAAAAACGCATCTGCCAGTGCTGTGCGGATAAAGTAGCAACCGTTGATTACAAGGACATCAGCAAGCTGAGAAGATATGTCTCCGAGAGAGGCAAAATCCTGCCCAGAAGAATCACCGGTAACTGCGCAAAGCACCAGAGAGCATTGACAACCGCAATCAAGAGAGCAAGACATGTATCTCTGATGCCCTATACACAGGACTAATCGGATGCTGTTATGGGGGCAATCTGCCCCCGTTTTTTATAAAAAACGACGATGGAAATCGCTTGACAAGGGCGATTTTGTATGATAAGATAGGTTTTGCGTCGGAAGAATTTGTTTTTTATGCCCAGATAGCTCAGTCGGTAGAGCAGTGGACTGAAAATCCACGTGTCACTGGTTCGATTCCGGTTCTGGGCATTTTTTCTTGACACTTGCGAAAGGGAAGCGGTTTGCTTCCCTTTTTTCGATATCTTTTTTGAAGCTTATGCGGAAGGACGGTGCAAAGATGAAAAAAGCAGACCTGATTTTGGTAGCGGGCGCGATTGTGGTTGCCGCCGGCATTTGGCTTTTCTATTCCGTAGGCGCAGAAAAGGGCAAAGGCGTGGAAATTACGGTGGACGGGGAAAGCAAGGCTTTTCTTCCGCTGGACGAAAACGACAGCATCCGCATTGATACGGATGAAGGCTACAACGTGATTACCATAAAGGACGGCGAAGTGACCGTGACCGAGGCGGACTGCCGTGACCGGATTTGCGTGGAGCATAAAAAAATCAGAAAAATCGGCGAAACCATCGTCTGCCTGCCTCATAAGCTTGTTGTGACCATTACGGGGGACGAACCCGGCGATTTTGATGCGGTGGTGATGTAGGAGCTATGAACAGTAAAAAAATTGCTTATTACGGTTTGTTTGCCGCGCTGGCGATTCTCATGGGTTATGTGGAATTTATGATTCCCGTGCCTGTGCCGATTCCCGGGGTGAAGCTGGGCTTGGCAAATGTTGTCATACTCATCGTGCTTTACTATATGGATGCAAAAAGTGCGTTTTTTATTTCGCTGATTCGCGTTTTGCTTTCGGGACTTTTGTTCGCGGGCTTTGCGGGGATGCTCTACAGCCTCGCGGGGGCGATTTGCAGCCTCCTTGTGATGGTGCTTTTGAAAAAAACGGATAAGTGCAGTATCATCGGCGTTTCCGTTGCCGGTGGGATTTTCCATAATGTCGGGCAAATCGTGGTCGCATCGCTCGTGGTGCAGAATGTCCGTATGGCGTATTATCTGCCCTTCTTGCTTGTTTCGGGCGTGGTGACCGGGGTTCTGATTGGAATTGTGGCACAGACGACACTGAAATATTTACAACACTAATGCGGAAGGACTCGGAAAACGAAGCGCTTGCCCGACCGGAATCCGCAGAGGGGGCTTTGCCCACTCGAGAAAAACCGAACGTTTCAAGGCTTTCGCCGTCGGAACGTCCGGGTTATTCTTCTGTCCAAACAAGTCAAAATCCCTGATTTTGACTTAGAGGTTACATCATCTTTTGCAGCACATATTTTGTGATGTTGCTCATATTGATAATGCCTATCATTTTGCCCTTTTCCAGTACGGGCGCTTTCTTGATATGATGCTCGGTGAGAATCTGACAGACCGCACCAAGCTCCATCTCCGCCTCAACGGAAATGACCTGCTTTTTTGCAATATCCTTCACCCGCATTGCCATGAGCTCCTTTGTGCGCTCCTCGAAATCGGGCAGCTCCTGTAGGGCGGAGGCGTTGATAAACAACGGCTCGACATCCGCAAGGAAGCGCAGAATATCCCCGTCGGAGAGGAAGCCAATCAGATTTTGGTTCGCATCTGTCACGGGGACACCGCTAATCTTCTTCTCCGTGATGAGATGCAGGGCATCGCGGATGGATGCCTCTCCGGAAACAGTGTAGACCTCCTCCTTCATCACGGCAAGCAGAGGCGAAAGCACGCGCTCCTTTTTCGCCATGCCAAGAATCGCATCCCGCTTTCTGCCGCATTTTTTGGTAATCCAGCGTAGCTCACTGCCGACCAGAACGGCGGCGACCACCGTGCCGATGCCGACGCTGCCCGGTGCGTGTAAAACCAGCAGGCAGGTCGCAAGAGAAACCGCAACCATCGTCACATCAAAGGCGATCTTCACGAGGGGAAATGGCTTTTTCGTGGTTTTGGAGATGGCGAGCATAGCGCCTTCTCCCGCCAGAGGAATCAAGTCCGCAGGCACATAGAGAAACAGCCCGAAGGCAATCAAAAGTGTGCTGAAAAGCATCATGGCAAGCCGCACGGGCAAATATACCGGGTCTGGGAAAAATACCATCAGCGAATTACAAAAGGTCGTGAAATAGCCAAATAAAATTCCTGCAAAAATCTGTAGGAAATTTTTCTTGCGAAAGGCATGGCGCAGCAGCAAAATTTGCAGCAAAACCAGAGCGACATGAAAAACAATCGTTGCCTTGCCCATCTCCAGCCCCGCCACGCAGGTAATCGTATAGGGGATGGAGCTGACGGGAGACACCCCCAAATCGGACTTGACCGAAACGGCAATGCCGAGGGTCATGACCAGAAGTCCTATCACATAGGCGGGAATCCGTACACACAGATTACCCGCTCGATTTTCCGAAACCGTTTCCATAAAAAACATCCTCCTTAACTTTCCATACAAATCCATTTAATAGGTTAGGACAAAAAGCTTGCTTTGTCAACAAAAGGGGTGAAAAGCGGTACTCTGTATACAAATATGGGAAATTTGCAAAAAACAGGACGAAAAACCGACGAAATCCACAAAAAGGCGGAAATACGGAAAGATTCCTTGAATCTCGGGCTTTTTAGTGTTAAAATCATTGTCAACATCAAATCTGTTTGTGTGAAAAAAGGAACCATAGGAGGAGAACAAAAAAATGGCAATTTATTTCAAAGAACCGTCCAGAACCTTCAGCGAATTTCTGCTGGTCCCCGGCTATTCTTCCAAGGAATGTATGGTGGACAATGTCAGTCTGAAAACACCCATCGTAAAATTCAGAAAGGGAGAGACTCCCGCTCTGACGATGAATATTCCTCTGGTATCGGCGGTGATGCAGTCGGTATCCGACGATAAAATGGCGGTGGCTCTGGCGAAGGAAGGCGGCATCTCCTTTATCTACGGTTCGCAGACCATCGAAAGTCAGGCAGCGATGGTAGCAAGAGCAAAATCCTACAAGGCGGGCTTTGTCATCAGCGATTCCAACATCAGCCCCGAAAGCACGCTGAACGATGTGCTTGCGCTGAAGGCAAAAACGGGGCATTCCACCATTGCCGTTACCACAGACGGTACGGCGCAGGGCAAGCTGGTGGGTCTGGTAACGAGCAGAGACTACCGCGTAAGCCGCATGGAGGGGACGGAGCCGGTACGGGATTTTATGACACCGATGAATCAGCTCATCTGGGCGCCCTCCGGTACGACCCTGAAGGAAGCAAATAACATCATCTGGGACAATAAAATCAATCAGTTGCCCATCGTGGATGCGGAGGGACGGCTGGAATATATGGTATTTCGCAAGGACTACGATAACCACAAGGAAAACAAAAACGAGCTTTTGGACGCAGATAAGCGCTATGTTGTAGGTGCCGGCATCAATACAAGGGACTTTAAGGAAAGAGTCCCCGCTTTGGTGCAGGCGGGAGTGGACATTCTTTGTATCGACTCCTCCGAGGGCTACAGCGAATGGCAAAAGGATACGCTGGATTGGATCCGCAAAACCTACGGCGATACCGTAAAAATCGGCGCAGGCAACGTGGTTGACGCAGAAGGGTTCCGTTTTCTGGCAGACTGCGGCGCAGACTTTGTGAAAATCGGCATCGGCGGCGGCTCCATCTGTATCACCCGTGAGCAGAAGGGCATCGGGCGCGGACAGGCATCCGCTGTCATCGAGGTTGCAAAGGCAAGAGACGAATACTTCAAGGAAACAGGTATTTATGTTCCCATCTGCTCCGACGGCGGCATTGTTTACGATTATCACATGACGCTGGCACTCGCGATGGGCGCAGATTTCATCATGCTGGGCAGATATTTCGCACGCTTCGACGAGTCCCCCACAAATAAGGTAAATATCAACGGCTCCTACATGAAGGAATACTGGGGCGAGGGCTCCGCAAGAGCGAGAAACTGGCAGAGATACGACATGGGCGGCGATGCAAAGCTGTCCTTCGAGGAGGGCGTAGATTCCTATGTTCCCTATGCCGGCAGCCTGCATGACAACGTAGGGCTTTCTTTGAAAAAGGTAAAATCCACGATGTGCAACTGCGGTGTGCTTTCCATTCCCGAACTACAGAAAAACGCAAAAATCACCGTAATTTCTACCACCTCTCTGGTGGAGGGCGGTGCGCACGATGTGCTTCTGAAGGACAGCACACAGATTAAGTAAAAAAATACTGCGGGGCGCTGTCACGCACCCCTCAAGAGGGAGAGCCCTACGTTCGGACGAATGTGGGGCTTCTTTTTCTCTTGCAAACGCTTGATGAATTTTGGCTTGACAGTACATGGATTTTTCCATATAATAAGAATGATTAGTTTGCGAACAAATTTTTGTTCAGCAAACTCTTTTTTTGATGAAAAAATCGGTTTGAAACCGAAACAAAGGAGGAATTTGGAAAAATGGAAGAAAATAAAATGGGCGTTATGCCCGTCAACAAGCTGCTCATCTCTATGGCACTGCCCATGATGATTTCTATGCTGGTACAGGCGCTATACAATATTGTTGACAGTATGTTTGTGGCACAAATCAGCGAAAACGCCCTCACGGCGGTTTCTCTCGCCTTTCCTGCGCAAAACTTGATGATTGCGGTCGGCACGGGTACGGGTGTCGGCATCAATGCGCTGGTTTCCCGCGCTCTGGGGGAGAAAAACGGGGAGCGCGCCAATTTGATTGCCAACAACGGCTTGCTGCTTTATGTGCTCAGCGGCATTATTTTTGCCGTGCTCGGCCTGATCGGCAGCAGACTGTTTTTCCTTGCGCAGACCAAGGATCCCGAAATTGTGCGATTCGGCACGGAATATCTCCGTATTTGCTGTCTGCTTTCCGTTGCGATGTTCCTGCAATTCGGCTTTGAGCGCATTTTGCAGGCGACGGGCAGAACCTTTTATACCATGCTGACGCAGGGCTTGGGCGCCATCATTAATATCATTATGGATCCCATCCTGATTTTCGGCTTGTTCGGCGCACCGAAGCTGGGGGTTGCGGGCGCGGCGATTGCGACGGTTTTCGGGCAGGCGTGTGCGGCGACGCTGGCTTTTTATTTCAACAAAAAGAAAAATCACGACATCACCATCCACCCGAAAAAATATCCTCTGCAAGCTCTGGCGGTAAAGAGCATTTATGCCATCGGTATCCCCTCTATATGCATGGTTTCCATCGGCTCTATCATGACCTTCGGCATGAATAAAATCCTGATTGGCTTCACATCCACAGCCGCCGCCGTTTTCGGCGTATATTTCAAGCTGCAAAGCTTTATCTTCATGCCCGTATTCGGCTTGAATAACGGCATGGTTCCCATCATCGGCTATAACTACGGCGCAAAAAAGCCCGAGCGTTTGATGAAAACGCTGAAGCTGGCGATTGGCTACGCCGTTTGCATTATGGCAATCGGAACAGTGATTTTCTGGATATTCACCAAGCAGCTTTTGGGTATCTTCAACGCCTCGGAGCAGATGCTTACCATCGGCGTGCCGGCGCTGCGTATCATCAGCCTTTCCTTCTTCCTAGCGGGCTTCGATATTATCTGCGCCTCTGCCATGCAGGCATTGGGACACGGCGTCATCAGCCTGACCATCTCCATGCTGCGTCAGCTTGTGGTGCTTTTGCCGCTTGCCTTTCTTTTCTCGAGGATTTGGGGGCTGTTTGCCACATGGGCAGCCTTCCCTCTGGCAGAATGTGCCGCGCTCATCGTAACGATTCTGTTTTGGCGGCGGGTATATCGCAGCGAGATTCAGCCCCTGTTTGAAAATACAGCAACGAAAAACGCATAAAAAAATGACCCTGTGCATGGCATGGGGTCGTTTTTTTCGTGTCTGCTTTCGCTTTCAATCCTCCGGATTGAGCATAAGGGCAAAATCCAGCAAATCCGCAACCAGCGCATACAGCTTATCCTCATCCTGCAAGGCATCCATGGTTTCCTCGTCGCTGCTTTCGAAGGTCAGCATATGTCTGCCGTAGACATCGTAAAAATCCGCTTGCCACTCCTCCTGCACCAAGCGGTATTTTTTCAGCTTGTATACAATCTCTTCTGTATTGGTATATTTATATCGATCATGCCGCATTGCATTTCCCTCCTTTTTTTGTTTCCATCATCATATCAGAAAACCGACAGAAAAAAAAGTATGCGGGAAGCCTGCAAAAAAAATTCAAAAACCGGAAAACTTTTACTTGCTTTTCAAAAAAAGGTGTGATAAAATGTCACCAAATAAAAGGGAGTAGCTTACGGGAAACCGTTGCCAGTACTCGTCATCACGAATCTTTTTTGACAAGAGAGACTCCGGGTGCTGTCCGACAGAAGAGCGTTTTGGTCGTCTGAGAAGCAAGACTTTTATTGCACTTATTTCATTGGCGCAATAGGAGTCTTTTTATTTTGTCAAAAAAAGCCTCCGAACAGAAGAAAGGAGAATTACTATGAAAAACACACCAAGCCCTTGGACTCCTTGGACGCAGGAAAAGGAAGCCTTATTCGCAGCGCTGCAAACCGATGCACGCGGGCTGAGCAGTGGCGAGGCGCAGGAAAGACTGGAAAAATTCGGCGAAAATAAGCTGAGAGAGGGCAAACGGAAAAGCGTTTTGCAGGTCTTTGCGGAGCAATTTGCCGACCTTTTGGTCGTAATCCTTTTGGTTGCCGCCGTCATCTCTGCCATGACCGGAGGACTGGAGGGTACGCTGGTTATCGTTGTCGTTCTGATTTTGAACGCCATTTTGGGTACGGCACAGCATTTTAAGGCACAAAAATCGCTGGACAGCCTGAAGGCGATGTCCGCACCGCACGCCCGTGTGATTCGGAATGGAGAGAAGATGGAGATTTCCTCCGTCTGTATCGTGCCCGGGGATATTCTGCTTCTGGAGGCGGGCGATATTGCCGCCGCAGACGGGCGTATTCTGGAAAACTATTCCCTACAGGTCAACGAATCCGCTTTGACCGGCGAGTCGGAAAATATCAATAAGACAGACCACCTTCTGAATGAGGAGGAGCTGCCTCTCGGCGACCGTTTGAACATGGTATACAGCGGCTCTCTGGTTGCTTATGGGCGTGCGGTGGTTTTGGTCACTGCGACCGGCATGGATACGGAGATGGGCAAGATTGCACACCTGATGGAATCCGCGCAGGAGAAAAACACCCCCCTGCAAAGGAATTTGGACGATTTCTCCAAAAAGCTTTCCGTTTTGATTCTGTGTATCTGCGTGGTTGTATTTGCTTTGGGAATCTGGCGTGATATGTCTCTGGGCGATGCGCTGATGTTTGCGGTGGCGCTGGCAGTTGCCGCCATCCCCGAGGCGCTCAGCTCTATCGTAACCATCGGTCTTGCCATCGGCACACAGAAAATGGCAAAGCAAAACGCCATCATCAAGAAATTGCAGGCAGTGGAGTCCCTTGGCTCTGTTTCCGTTATCTGCTCCGATAAAACAGGGACGCTGACGCAAAACAAAATGACCGTGCAAAAGGCATTTCTACCCGGCAGAGTTTTTGATGCCGCGGAGGCAGGAGATGCTTCCCTGCAAGAGCTTCTGGAAAGCAGCGTGCTTTGCAACGACGGCGCCATCCATGAGGAAGCGCATATCGGCGACCCGACCGAAACCGCGCTTTTGGCGTTTTACAGAAAAACGGGCGACAACGAGGCTACCATACGCGGCGGCTATCCCCGTTTGCGAGAGCTGCCCTTTGATTCCGACCGAAAGCTGATGTCCACCCTGCACGAGATTGCGGGAAACCTTACGCTTTTCACCAAGGGCGCACCCGATGTGCTTCTGGCACGCTGCACTACGGTGCAGACGGCCACAGGTCTTGTACCTGTAAGCGACACGCTGATGCGGGAAATCCGGGCGCAAAACGATGCTTTTTCTGCGGAGGGACTGCGTGTACTGGCTTTTGCAAAAAAAATACTTCCTGAGGAGCGCCCGCTGACTCTTGCGGATGAAAACGACCTGACCTTTATTGGGCTGATTGCCATGATGGATCCTCCCCGCGAGGAATCCGCAGCAGCCGTTGCCGATTGCCGTCGCGCGGGTATCCGTCCGGTTATGATTACGGGCGACCATAAGGTAACCGCCTCTGCGATCGCACGGAAAATCGGCATTTTGCAGGAGGGTGACCTTGCTCTTGAGGGGATGGAGCTGGAGCGCATGACGGATGAGGAGCTGAAGGAGAAGGTAACGCATATTTCCGTATATGCCCGTGTTTCTCCGGAGCATAAAATCCGCATCGTGCGCGCTTGGCAGGAAAACGGTCATATCACCGCCATGACGGGGGACGGCGTAAACGATGCACCCGCCTTGAAGCAGGCGGACATCGGCATTGCCATGGGCATTACGGGGACGGAAGTCTCCAAGGATGCCGCTGCCATGATTTTGACGGATGATAACTTTGCAACCATCGTAAAGGCGGTTGCCAATGGCAGAAATGTTTATACCAATATCATCAATTCCATTCAATTCCTGCTGAGCGGGAATCTGGCGGGGATTCTGGTTGTTGTTTTGACCTCTCTTTTAGGTCTGCCGCTGCCATTCACCGCCGTACAGCTTTTGTTTATCAACCTTTTGACGGACAGCCTGCCTGCTCTGGCGATGAATATGGAGCAGCCCACAAGCGATTTGCTGAACCGCAAGCCCAGAAATCCCAAGGAGGGCATACTCACAGGGGAATTCTTGAAAAAGCTGCTTCTGTACGGCTGCCTGCTGACTGCTGCAACGATGCTTGGCTTCTGCCGCGGATTGGCAATCAGCGACGGCATGGCCTGCACCATGGCATTTGCAACGCTCTGCCTCGGTCGTTTGTTCCATGGCTTTAACTGCCGCGGGACGCACTCCATCTTTCGCCTGCCGTCGAACCCCTACTCCTGGGGCGCATTTATCATCGGCGGAGTGTTGCTGATGGTAGTGCTTTGCATCACGGGACTGCACAGCCTCTTTGACATCAGCGATGCGCTGACGCGTACAATGATTCTCGAAATCGTAGGCTTGGCCTTCCTGCCAACGCTTCTTATCCAGCTTGGCAGAGTGATAAAGGGGAAATAAGTATGGATAATACCCCCTGCAAGAAGAATCAATAGCATTTTGCGGGAAAAGATATTTTCTTCTCCCGCTTCCTGTGTTATACTCAATCTAAAAAATTTATTCCAAAGAAAAATTTATTCTAAAGAAAAGGGATGATGAAAAATGGCAGAGAAAATCAGAATCGGTATCTTGGGCTATGGAAACTTGGGCAGAGGCGTGGAAATGGCGATTCGCCAAAATCCCGATATGGAGCTTGCAGCCTTCTTCACCAGAAGAGCACCGGAAGCACTGAAAACGCAAAGCCCCGATGTCCCCGTCTATAGCGTAAAGGACGCGGCAAGCAAGAAGGACGACATTGATGTTATGATTCTTTGCGGCGGCAGCGCAACAGACCTGCCCGTACAGACTCCCGAATATGCAAAATATTTCAATGTGGTGGACAGCTTCGACACCCATGCAAGAATTCCCGAGCATTTTGCGAATGTAGATAAGAGTGCAAAGGAAAACGGGCATATCGCCTTTATTTCCGTTGGCTGGGATCCCGGTATGTTCAGTCTGCAAAGATTGCTTGCCAACTGCATTTTGCCCGACGGTAAGGACTATACCTTCTGGGGCAGAGGAGTCAGCCAGGGACATTCCGATGCCATCAGAAGAATCGAGGGCGTAAAGGACGGCAAGCAGTATACCGTTCCTGTTCCTGCGGCGCTGGAAAAGGTACGCGCGGGCGAAAATCCCGAGCTGACCACAAGAGAGAAGCATACCAGAGAATGTTATGTTGTTGCGGAGGAAGGCGCGGATTTGGCGCGGATTGAGAAGGAAATCAAGACCATGCCAAACTACTTCTCCGATTACGATACAACCGTTCACTTCATCTCCCAGGAGGAACTGGATCGCGACCATAGCGGCATCCCGCACGGCGGCTTTGTCATCCGCACAGGCACAACGGGCGCCGGCACAAAGCACATGATTGAATATGCGCTGAAGCTTGGCTCCAACCCCGAATTTACCTCCAGTATTCTGGTTGCCTTTGCAAGAGCGGCATATAGATTGGCGCAGGAGGGCAGCACAGGGGCAAAAACCATATTCGATGTTGCACCGGCTTATCTCTCTCCCCTGCCCGCAGAGGAATTGAGAAAGCATCTGCTGTAAGTAAACGACTGAAAACAGGGTACTTAGAACATATCTAAGTACCCTGTTTTTTTGTCCCATCCAAAAAACAGATTTACTCATAGAAACGATTTATTTTTTCGATTTACAGTTGTATTTTCCGAAGAAACTCTCTATAATAGGGCGTGCTGACAGCAACAAAAAAGCGGAGGCGTTTTGGCTTCCGCAAAGCAAAAAGAATTTTCAGGAGGGTTTTTATGGAAGCGAACAGAGAAACATTCGGCTCGCGCATAGGCTTTCTGCTCATTTCCGCAGGCTGTGCCATCGGTCTGGGGAATGTGTGGAAATTCCCGTATATCACAGGGAAATACGGCGGAGCCGCCTTTGTATTGATTTATTTTTTATTTCTGCTGATTATGGGCATCCCCGTTTTAACGATGGAGCTTGCCGTTGGGCGTGCCAGCAAGCGCAGCGTTGCTCTTTCCATGGATGTGCTGGAGCCAAAGGGCAGCAAATGGCATTGGTTTAAGTTCCCTGCCATGGCGGGTAATTATATCCTGATGATGTTTTATACCACGGTTGCCGGCTGGATGGTTTATTACTTCTGCAAGATGGCGGCCGGCGGCTTCAGCGGGATGAGCGCGGAGGAAATCGGTGCAACCTTCAACAACACGCTGGCAAGCCCCGGAGTTAACATCGCCTTTATGGCTGTCGTTGTCATCAGCTGTATGCTGATTGTCGGAAAGGGCTTGCAGGACGGTGTGGAAAAAATCACGAAGGTCATGATGCTTGCGCTTCTGGCGCTGATGATTATTCTCGCGGTGCGCTCCGTTTTCCTTGCCGGCGGCGAGGAGGGGCTGCGCTTCTATCTCTATCCCGATTTTTCCAAGCTGCGGGAATACGGCATCACAGAAGTGCTCTTTGCCGCGATGAGCCAGGCCTTCTTCACCCTGAGCATCGGCATGGGCGCAATGGCGATTTTCGGCAGCTATATCGACCGCAGCCATGCCCTGATGGGGGAGGCGGTCTGCATCACCGTTCTGGATACCTCGGTTGCGCTGATGGCGGGACTCATCATCTTCCCTGCCTGCTTTGCGTACGGGGTTGACCCCGGTCAGGGTCCCGGCTTGATTTTCGTCACACTGCCGAATGTATTCAACGCCATGCCCGGCGGGCGGCTTTGGGGGGCGTTGTTCTTCCTGTTTATGTGCTTTGCCGCCTTCTCCACGGTCATTGCCGTTTTCCAAAACCTGATTGCCTTTTGGACGGATATGACCGAAATCCCGAAAAAGAAAATCGTGCGCGGGCATATCGTGGCGATGATTCTTTTGAGCCTACCCTGTGCCTTGGGATATAATCTCCTGAGCGGCATACAGCCGCTGGGTGCGGGCACTGCCATCCTCGATTTGGAGGATTTTCTGGTTTCCAATAATATCCTGCCTCTGGGCGGTATTGTTTATGTGCTGTTCTGCGCCTGCAAGAGCGGCTGGGGTTGGGAGAACGCGCTGGAGGAGGCGAATGCGGGGAAGGGTCTGAAATTCCCGAACGCCATTCGCCTGTATGTGAAATATGTGCTGCCCTTGATTATTTTGTTTGTTTTCGTCATGGGGTACATCTCCATGTTTGGGAAATAAGCAAAAAAGGAGCGTCTTATGAAAACCATTGCACAATTAACGGAAAAAATGATTGCCGCTTCTGCGGGGAATACCGCCGACATCCGCCATTTCCTCTGCGTTTGGGCGTATGCGAAAACGATTGGCGAGGAAGTCGGCTTGGATGAAAAAACACAGCTTTTGCTGGAGGCTGCCGCAATCATCCACGATATTTCCTGTCCGCTTTGTCGGGAAAAATACGGCAATACGGACGGCAGGTATCAAGAGGTGGAAAGCCCTCTTTTGGTGCGGGATTTCCTTGCGGACAGCGGATTTGATGCAGCGCTGATTGACCGTATTTCCTATCTCGTTGCGCACCACCATACCCCTGCGGGAATTGATGGGTCAGACTATCAAATTCTTATCGAGGCGGATTTTCTGGTCAATGCGGCGGAAAAAGATCTGAGCAGGGAGGCTGTGACGCATTTTCTGGAAAACACGGCAAAAACGGACTGCGGGAAGCGGCTGTTAAAATCCATATTTCTTGATAAATAAAAAATAACCCCTCCGTACAAAAAAATGTACGAAGGGGTTTTGTTTTATGTCCCGAAGTGTCATTAAAATTCTGCGTTATTTACGGTACGAGGGTAGGGCAGGACATCGCGGATATTGCCGACACCCGTCAGGTACATTACCGCACGCTCAAAGCCCAAGCCGAAGCCTGCGTGCCTCGTACCGCCGTATTTCCGCAAATCCAGATACCACCAGTAGTCCTCTTTTTTAAGCCCCAGCTCATTCATGCGGTTTTCGAGAACCTCCAGTCTTTCCTCTCTCTGGCTGCCGCCGATAATCTCACCAACGCCGGGCACAAGCAAATCCATTGCCGCAACGGTCTTTTTATCGTCATTCAGGCGCATATAAAACGCCTTGATTTCTACGGGGTAATCGGTTACGAATACGGGCTTTTTGTAAATCTGCTCTGTCAGATAGCGCTCATGCTCCGTCTGCAAATCAATGCCCCATTCTACGGGATATTCAAATGCGTGACCGGATTTTTTCAAAAGCTCCACCGCCTCTGTGTAGGTCACCCTGCCAAATTCGTTGTCAAGAATATTGTGCAGTCTGTCCAACAGCCCCTTGTCCACAAAGCTGTTGAAGAATTCCATTTCCTCGGGCGCGTTATCCAGTACATACTGAATGATATATTTCAGCATTTCCTCTGCGATTTTCATGTTATCGTCCAAATCGGCAAACGCCATCTCCGGCTCAATCATCCAGAATTCCGCCGCGTGTCTGGTCGTGTTGGAATTTTCCGCACGGAAGGTCGGCCCGAAGGTATAGATGTTGCGGAACGCCATGGCGAAGGTTTCCGCGGAAAGCTGACCGGAAACGGTCAGGTTGGTTTCCTTGCCGAAGAAGTCCTTGGAATAATCCACCTTGCCGTCTGCGGTGCGGGGGAGGTTTTCCAAATCCAAGGTGGTAACGCGGAACATTTCGCCCGCACCCTCGCAGTCAGAGCCGGTAATGATGGGGGTATGGGCATAAACGAAGCCCTTTCCTTGGAAGAATTCATGAATCGCCATTGCAATCAGGCTGCGCACGCGGAAGGTTGCGGAGAACAGATTCGTTCTGGGACGCAGATAGGCGATTTCCCGCAGAAATTCCACGGAGTGACGCTTCTTTTGCAGGGGATAATCGGGGGTAGAGGTACCCTCCACATCAATCTGTGTCGCTTTCACCTCGAAGGGCTGCTTTGCCTCGGGGGTTTCCACCAAAATCCCCTTGATAATCAGTGCTGCGCCGACATTCTGCTTGGAGATTTCCTCATAATTTGCAAGCTTTTCCGACTCAAAAACAATCTGGATATTTTTGAAGAAGGAGCCGTCATTCAGCTCGATAAAGCCGAAATTCTTGGAAACACGCATGGTGCGAATCCAGCCGCCCAGTGTGACCTCTTTATTTGCATACGCCGCAGTATCGCGGTAGATAGATTTTACCGTTGTCAAATCCATTCTGTTACACCCTTTCCTGTAATCTCTGTCCATAATACTACTATTGTAGCCGTTTCAAGGGAAAAAGACAACCTTTTTATCGGAAAAATCAAGCCTTCTTCGCTTTTTCCGCCGCAATCCGTTCAAAATTGATGTGGCAATAGCCATTGGGGTTTTTCTCAAGATATCTCTGATGATACTCCTCCGCAGGGATAAGCTGGCGCAGAGGGAGATTTTCAACCATAATCGGCTGTTTATAGCCCTTTTGAAGGGCATCCGGAAAGATCTGTGCTGTCTGCCGCTGTGCATCTGTAAGGGAATAAATTCCCGTGCGGTACTGAATCCCGATGTCCATGCCCTGCCTTCCCGGAGAGGTGGGGTCGATGGTATAGCAGTATTCCTTCAAAATTTCCGCAAGGGAAATCTTTTCCGTATCAAAAATAACCTCGACCGTTTCGGCGTGTCCGCTATGATTACAGACTTCTTCATAGGTGACACTTTCCTGCAAAGGCGGATTCCGGAGGGGCTTTTCGCCCAAGGCATAGCCGACCCTTGTTTCCGGAACACCATCAACATGACGCATATATTTTTCCGTCCCCCGGAAACAGCCGCCTGCCAGATAAATCGTTTCTTTTTTCATACGAACCATTTCTCCTTATTTTCTGATGATGTTATAAAAATCCGCTCTGCGATGCTTGAGGAGCGGCAACGCTTCTCTGACCGCCGCCAGCCTTGCAAAATCCGGCTCCGCGATAAGGATGCCCTCGTTTTCATCCAGCTCATCCACCACGTTGCCCCATGGGTCGGTGACGATGGAATGTCCCCATGCGGTATAGGAGGCGCGCAAATCCCTCGCAGGTGCGCAGCCGATAAAAAAGACCTGATTATCCAAGGCACGCATACGGAAAGACAGCTCCCAATGAGCGGGGCCTGTGGTCATATTAAAGGCGGCAGGGACAAGAATCGCCCGCGCCCCCTCAAGCGCAAGAAGGCGGGAAAGCTCCGGAAAACGAATATCGTAGCAAATCATCAAGCCCAATTTGCCCCAAGGGGTATCGAAGGTGGTGACATCCCGACCGGCGGCGAAGGTGTCGGATTCCATGAAATACTGTCCGCCCCGCACATTGATGTCAAACAGATGGGTTTTGCGGTGCCTTGCGATGCAGCTGCCCGCGCTGTCATAAACAAGGGATGCGTTATAGAGCTTTCCCTCTGCCGCCAGAGGGACGGAGCCCGCCACCACATACAGCCCCAAATCCCTTGCGCTCTCCGCAATCCCCCGCAAAAACGGAGCATCCTCCGGCATGGCATAGCGCAGAAAGGCGCTGTCTTCATAGGGGCAGCAGCACATCTCGGGCAGAACCGCCAAATCCGCGCCCCTTTTCCTTGCCTGTGTAAGCATTTTTTTTATTTTTTCGAGATTCTCCTCGGGTGTCGGTAAAATTTTGAACTGTAGCAAAGCGATTTTCATGCCAAAGACCTCCTTTCCTCTCATCATACCCGAAAAAAAGGAAAAAGGAAAGCGATAGCTTCGATACAGACACAGTACATCAGCCCTTTGCATAAAATGAAAAGAGCATGGCAGGCAAAGGAGATTTTTATATGTATCCCTATTTTCAGAAAAAACAGGAACCATCCCTCAATAGCAGAGAAACAACTCTCGCAGACCCGCTGCGGAGCTTTTTTCTACAAAACCCCGCCTTCGGAAAGCTGCTTTTTCAGGTAACGGGCGGACGGGGCGCCTTTCCCGTCAGCGATGCAACCGTTGTACTCAGCAGGGCGATTTCCGACAAGCATACCTTTTCCGTTACCACAAGTACGGACGAAAGCGGAAAAACCGATGAAATTTCTCTGCCCGCTCCCGACAAAAGCCTTTCCCAAAGTCCGGGCGGAGAGAATGTCTTTGCCGTTTATGAGGCGTTGGTTTCCGCTGTGGGAATGAATACCGTGCTGGTGCATGACATACCGGTTTTCGACGGTATCACCACTATCCAGCCGGTCGACCTTAGCTTGGATCTGAACAGCGAACGGCAGGAGCAGACAGAGAGCGTTACCGATACCGAACCGAATTTATAAGAAGGGAGCGGTATTATGGCATTACAGGAATTACCTACCATCCCCGAAACCATCACCGTGCATCTGGGTCTGCCGAATCAGGCGGCGGAAAACGTCACGGTTTCCTTTCCGGATTATATCAAAAACGTCGCCTCGAGCGAGATTTATCCCACATGGCCGGATGCCGCCCTCCGTGCAAATATTTACGCCCAAATCACCTATGCGCTGAATCGGGTCTACAACGAATTTTATCGCAGTCAGGGCTACGATTTCGACATCACCTCCACCCCGCAATATGACCAGACCTTCATCAAGGGTAGAGATGTTTACGAAAATATCGGCAAAATCGTGGATGAGATTTTCAATAACTATGTGTCGCTTGAGGGGCGGGTAGACCCGCTTTTCACCGCCTATTGCAACGGCACGACCACCGTTTGCAGCGGGCTTTCCCAATGGGGGACGGTTACGCTGGCGGAGCAGGGACTGACGCCCTATCAGATTTTGCAGCATTTTTACGGGGAGGATATCCGCATTTTGGAAAATGTCCCGATTTCCGCCAATGTCGCCTCCTATCCCGGGGTAGCGCTGCGCTTGGGCGATGCGGGCAATATGGTGCAGACCATACAGCTGGAATTAAACCGTATCGCAGATAACTACCCCGCCATTCCCAAAA
Organism: Sodaliphilus sp.; assembly: GCA_963640305.1. Taxonomy (GTDB): domain Bacteria; phylum Bacillota; class Clostridia; order Lachnospirales; family Anaerotignaceae; genus Anaerotignum_A. The sequence goes on from CAVHYX010000041.1 coordinate 21,225, forward strand.
TCGAGCCGACGGACGGCGTCTTCACCCTTGCCACAGAAGCCTCCGTGCGGGCGTTTCAGCAGATATTCAATTTGACGGTGGACGGCATTGTCGGCAAGGCGACCTGGTATCAGCTGAAATATATCTATAACGGCGTGAAGCGGCTGAACGAGTTGACGGGCGAGGGCTTGACTCCGGAGGAGGTAACGCGCCCTTTTCCCGCGGTTTTGCGGGAGGGTGACAGCGGCGTAACCATCCTTGCCCTACAGTATTATCTGGATATCATTGCCTATTTTTCCGATGCCATCGCAGGCAGCGTTGTGCAGGACGGCTATTTCGGGCCAAACACCGCCGCTGCCGTAAAATCCTTCCAAAGCTTTGTCGGACTGCCTGCGGACGGCATTGTCGGGATGCAGACATGGTTTCGCTTGCAGCAGGCATACGCCGATATTCTGGCGTCTCTGCCGCCGGGAATTGAAGCAAACAACGCCGGACTGTATCCCGGGTATTTTCTCTCTCTTGGGATGGAAAATGAAGATGTCCGCAATCTGCAAACATACCTTCGGGGTATTGCGGATTACAGCGGTGTAATCTCCCCCATCTCCGTAACAGGGATTTTTGATGAGGCGACCAAAAACGCAGTTGCGGCATTGCAGGAGCAGAACGGATTGCCACCAACGGGGAATGTCGGTCCTGCAACGTGGAATCTCATCCGTAAGCTTTATAATGCGCGCTAGGGCGCTTTCTCTCCTCCGTGCCTTTCTCGCTGCGGCTTCCGCTCGAAAAAAAGCTTCCTTTCCCGAGTCCCTCCGCCATGCAGCTGCGCAAAAAAGAGCCGCAAACCTAAAGGTTTGCGGCTCTTTTGCTGCTTCTCGCTTAGGTATGTCCCAATCAGAAAACAGGAAGGAAAGTTCGCTCCTAAGCAGTCAGTCTGTCAAGGGAAACCAACGCCGTAGCTTTCAGCATTTCAGAATTCAAGTTTTCTTATTTGGGCGCACCTTCATTCAGCGTCTTTTTTCTCGTCTGCTTCGTCCGTATTTTCTTCCTTTTCCTCGTCGAAATCGGCGGGGTCATATTCCCCGAAGGATGCTGTCAGAAAGGCCTCCATATCGTTCAGCTGCTCCATTTGGTCGTTCATGCCATCCAGCACATTCTCCACCTTATTGAGATATTGATTCATTTCGGGAGAGATTGGCTCTGCATCGGGCTGCTCTGCTGCCAATTCCTGTAGCTCCTGCAAATCCGCATCGTCCAAATCATCCCAATCCTCCGCTTGGTCGCGGTTTCTCTTTTCCTTCAGCTTTTCGCGGTAGGTCGCCATATCCTCCTTGAGTCCGCTTGCTTTTTCCGCCATGCGGAAGGCTGCGGAGCGCAGAACGGGCTGCAAATCATCCGCCTTATCGGAGAGCTTCTCCCGCATACGGAAGGCCGCCGCACTCACCTTCGGCTGTAAAGCGTCCGCTTTATCCGCCACCCTATCGGCTGCGTTTTTCACTGCGGGGCTTTCCTTTACCTTGCCCGCAAGCGCACCCAATGCAGCGCCCGCCTTGTTCAGCATACCGCCTATGGTTGCGGCGATACCGTCCCGCTCTGTGTCCAGCCCCTGATGCAATGCGGTCAGAAGGCGCTCCGCCTCGTCCACACTGATGATACCGTTTTCCAGCATACGCAGGATTGCCATTCTTTCTTCTTTCATCGTTTTTCCCTCCTTGGGTGTTTTTTCATACTTTATGCGCAGGACATACTCCTCGGGTCTGTCCGTTTTTCTGCCAAAGGCGTACAAAATGCTTTCCACGATACGGCGGCTCGCCTGTCCGTCGCCGAAGGGGTTTTTCGCCTGTGCCATTTTTTCGTATTCCGTTTTATCCTCCAGCAGCGTTTTTGCCATGGAATAAATCGTATTTTCGTCCGTGCCTGCCAGCTTCAACGTGCCTGCCTCCACACCCTCGGGACGCTCCGTTACGTTGCGGAGCACCAGAACGGGCTTGCCCATGGACGGTACCTCCTCCTGTAAGCCGCCGCTATCCGTCATGACAAAGAAGGAGCGGTACATGAGATTATGCATATCCTTCAAATCCAGCGGGTCGGTCAGGTGGATGCGCTCCTTGCCGCCGAGAATCGCGTGTACGGGCTCTGCCACAGCGGGATTCCTATGCACGGCATAAACTACCTCCACATCGGGGTAATCCTCCACCAGACGCTTGACCGCACGGCAGATATTTTTCAGCGGTTCGCCGAGGTTTTCCCTTCTGTGGGCGGTCATGGCAATGACACGCTTGTTCTTGAAGTCAATATCATTCAGTTCGGGGACGGTAAAGGTATAATCCTCCTCGATGGTATGCGCCAGTGCGTCGATAACGGTATTACCTGTGATAAAAATACCGTTCGGGCTGATATTTTCCTTCAGCAGATGCTCCTTTGCCAGCGGGGTGGGGGCGAAATGCAAATCGGTTAATGCGCCGGTGAGCCTACGGTTCATTTCCTCCGGAAAGGGCTGATATTTATCGTAGGTGCGCAGACCCGCCTCAACATGACCGACCTTCACCTGATTATAATATGCCGCCAATGCGCCGGCGAAGGTGGTAGAGGTATCGCCGTGGACAAGGACAATATCCGGTTTTTCCTTGCCGATGACCTCCTCCAGACCGGTGAGTGCGCGGGTGGTGATGCCGGCTAAGGTTTGGCGGGACTGCATGATATTCAAGTCGTACTGCGGGTGCAGGTCGAAGATTTCGAGTACCTGATCGAGCATTTCTCTATGCTGTGCGGTGACGCAGACGATGCTCTCGATTTCGGGGCTTTTTTCCAGCTGCTTTACCAGAGGCGCCATTTTAATCGCCTCGGGGCGTGTCCCGAACACGCTCATTACCTTTATTTTATCCATATTATTTCTCCTTTTTTTCTTGAGGGCTTTGCCCTCAAACTCCCACCAAGGGAATGATTCCCTTGGAACCCCATTTGCAAAACCATGTACATGGTTTTGCGGTATCGGGTGCAGGGGCTGAGCTCCTGCTAGGGGTGTTGGGGACAACGTCCCCAAGGTCTTAGGGTCTTTATTTAATCACATTTGTCATGGTGCCGATGCCCTCGATTTCGCACTTTACAACGTCACCTTTTTTCAGGAATTTCGGCGGCTCAAAACCCATGCCAACACCTGCCGGTGTCCCCATGGCGATAATCGTGCCCGCCTGTAGTGTCATACCCTGTGTCAGCTCGCAAATCACCCTTTCGATCCCGTTTATCATAAGTCCGGTATTACTGTCTTGCCGCAGTTCTCCGTTCACATAGGAGCGAATCGGCAACGCCGGCGGGTTGCTAAACTCGTCCTTCGTCACAATCCAAGGCCCGATGGGCGTAAAATCGTCCAGGCTCTTGCCGAAATACCATTGCTTGTGCGCCGTCTGTAAATTTCTCGCACTCATATCATTCAGAATCGTATAGCCAAAGACATAATCAAAGACCTCCTCCGGCTTCACATTCTTCGCATCCCTGCCGATGATAACAGCCAACTCTGCCTCATAGTCCAGACTGTCCACAATATCCAAATGCCCGTCGATTTCCTCGCCGTCCGCCAGAGCGCGATTGATTCTCTTTGCGAAATAAATCGGTACGGGTCGCTCCCCACCGAAGGCCTCGTCATGGAATCGCGCCGCTTCCTCCGCATGGGCATAGTAATTGATGCCCAGACAAACAACGTCCTGCTTGGGATGCGGAATCGGCGAAAGTATCCGCACCGCGTCAAGCGGAATCCCCTGCATCAGCTCTTTATTTTGGTCCAGCTTTTGCAATATTTTCTCGTTCTGCATCACCAGAAAAGCATTCATATCCGCAGCATCGTAGCCAAGATATTTCACAGGCACGACCGCAGAGCCGTCATTCTTCAAAACACCAACGGCAGTCTCGCCGCTGTATTGATATGTCAAAAGCTTCATTTTTCCTGCCTCCTTTGTTTTCCGCTCGTCTGAAAACCTCAGTGCTCTGCCCTGAAACTCGCAAGAGGAATGTGGTCAAAGCATCCTCCCTTCGGGAAGACGGCTATGCCGCCGCCTTATCTTGGCGGTGCTACTACCCCTTGCCCCTCGTTTGCAAAAGCAATATATTGCTTTTGCGGTACATATCATTCCAATCTCTCTTCCCGCAGAACCATGTATATGGTTCTGCGGTATCAGGTCAAGGGCATGATGCCCTTGCAGGGGTGTTGGGGACAGAGTCCCCAAGGTCTTTGTGGCTATTGTATCACAAAACCCGCCTTTTAGAAAGCATAAAAACGTCTCCGTACCTATGTATACAGGATGCTCCTGCCCGAAACATTTATTCACATTAAAATGAATAAATATTCATTGTTTATTTTTGATATACAAAGAAATCTGCCCAAAAAACTCCGCATTCTTCGTTGGTTTTTTATGTTTCTGTCCAAAATTTATGTATTTTTATAATTTTCTATTGCATTTCACCACCCTGCTATGTATAATCCATTTATAAAATTCATTGAGAGTAAAAACCCTTGTTTTGTTAAGGAGGAAGAAAAATCATGGCAAAGGAAAAAATCGTTCTGGCATATTCCGGCGGTCTGGATACATCCGCAATCATCCCTTGGCTGAAGGAGCATTACGACTGCGAGGTTATCTGCGTATGCGGTGATGTCGGGCAGGGCAAGGAAACGGACGGCTTGGAGGAAAAGGCGCTGAAGACAGGCGCAAGCAAGCTGTATATCGAAGATTTGACGGAGGAATTCATTACGGAGGCGGTTTACCCCTGCGTAAAGGCGAATGCCGTGTATGAGGGCAAATATCTGCTTGGCACCTCCATGGCGCGTCCCATTATTGCAAAAAGACTGGTTGAGATTGCAAAGAAGGAGGGCGCAACTGCCATCTGCCACGGCGCAACGGGTAAGGGCAACGACCAGGTGCGCTTTGAGCTGACGGTGAAGGCACTGGCGCCCGAGATGAAGATTATCGCGCCTTGGAGACTGGATACCTGGAAGATGCAGTCCCGCGAGGATGAGATTCAGTATTTGGCAGACCACGGCATTCCCTTTGAGGCAGGGCATGACAACTCCTATAGCCGTGACAGAAACCTGTGGCATTTAAGCCATGAAGGGCTGGAGCTGGAGGATCCTGCAAATGAGCCGAATTATGACCATCTTTTGCAGCTGAGCGTGACACCCGAAAAAGCGCCCGACAAGCCCGAGTATGTAACGCTGGATTTTGAAAAGGGCGTTCCGGTTGCGGTAAACGGCGAGAAGCTGAATCCCGTTGCCCTGCTGACGAAGCTGAATGAAATCGGCGGCAGAAACGGTGTTGGTATTGCGGACATCTGCGAAAACCGTGTGGTTGGCATGAAGTCTCGCGGGGTATATGAAACACCCGGCGGTACGATTATGTACTATGCACACCGTGAGCTGGAATATCTTTGCTCCGACAAGAAAACACAGGCGTTTAACGAAGTGGCAAGCAACAAATTTACGGAGCTGGTTTACAGCGGCGAGTGGTACACACCTCTGCGTGAGGCGCTGAGTGCTTATTTTGACAAGGTAAACGAGACGGTTACGGGTACGGTGAAGCTGAAGCTATATAAGGGGAATATCATTTCCGCCGGCGCTACCTCGCCCTACAGCTTATACAACGAATCCATCGCATCCTTCACGACCGGTGAGCTGTACAACCACAAGGATGCAGACGGGTTCATCAATCTCTTCGGTCTATCCATGAAGGTACGTGCGATGATGATGGAGAACAATAAAAACAAATAAAGACCTTTTTGCAGGACGCTGTCCTGCACCTGCCAAGGGAGTGACTCCCTTGGAACCCCATTTGCAAAAGCGTATGCTTTTGCGGAGGGAACGGTAAGTAGATAAGATAAATTATTATTAAAATACGGAAGACAAAAAAATACTCCTGTCAGACTTGATGGGAGTATTTCTGATATTATAGAATAAATAAAATACAATACTCGCATAATACTCGCCCCTGCATTGACTTCGCAAACAGAAGTATTTCTGTTTGCAATATTAGGGTTCGGGGAAATGATTTCCCCGGCAGGGGTGTGGGGACAGCGTCCCCACAAAAAAGAAAGGAGAAAAAATTCATGGCTAAACTTTGGGGCGGACGTTTCACCCAGTCCGCAGATAGCTTCACCGACCACTTCCATTCCTCTATCTCCTTCGATAACAGGATGTATCAAGAGGATATTACCGGCAGTACGGCGCACGCCGCAATGCTTGGCAGACAGGGCATTATCCCCGCCGATGATGCCGCTTTGATTATCAAAGCCTTAAAGGAAATCCTCGCCGATATCGAGGCGGGGAAGGTTCACTTTGACGAAAAAGCGGAGGATATCCATATGAACGTGGAAACCATCCTCATCAGCCGTATCGGCGATGTCGGCAAACGCCTGCATACCGGTCGCAGCCGCAACGACCAGGTTGCGCTGGATATCCGTATGTATACAAAAAAAGAAATCCTTGCGATTCAGGAATTAGTGAAAAAGCTGATGGTAACATTGAACGACCTTGCGTCGCAGCATACTGAGACAATTCTCCCCGGCTATACCCATTTGCAGCGCGCACAGCCTGTCACACTGGCGCATCACCTGCTTGCCTATGTAGAAATGTTTAAGCGCGATTATGCCCGCCTTTGCGATACCTATAAGCGCACCGATGTTATGCCCTTGGGCAGCGGCGCATTGGCGACCACGACCTATCCTCTGGACAGATATTCCGTTGCGGAGGAATTAGGCTTTGCCGAAATCACCATGAACAGCATGGACGGCGTTTCCGACCGGGATTTCTGCATTGAGCTGATGTCTGCGCTTTCTATCCTGATGATGCATCTGAGCCGCTTCTGTGAGGAAATCATCCTCTGGAGCAGTCATGAATTCCGGTTTATCGAGCTTTCCGATGCGTATTCCACGGGCTCCAGCATTATGCCGCAGAAGAAGAACCCCGATATGGCGGAGCTGATTCGCGGGAAAACGGGGCGGGTCTATGGGCATCTGATGGCGCTGTTGACTACGATGAAGGGCTTGCCTCTGGCATACAATAAGGATATGCAGGAGGATAAGGAGGGGCTGTTTGACGCGATTGATACGGTGAAAATGTGCGTGCCCGTATTCACAAGCATGATTGCAACGATGACCGTGCAAAAAGACGCGATGCTACACGCGGCAAAGGGCGGCTTCACCAACGCAACGGATGCGGCGGACTGGCTGGTAAAGAAGGGCGTGCCCTTCCGCGATGCACACGCGATTATCGGGCGGCTGGTGCTGTACTGCATCGAGCATAACACAAATTTGGATGATCTCTCCCTTGCGGAATACAAGGCGATTTCGCCCGTGTTTGATGAAAGCGTTTATGAGGCAATCAATGTAAGGGAATGTGTGCAGGCGAGAAGGGTGGTCGGCGGGCCCGCAAAGGAGGTAACCACTGCCGCGATTGCCGCAAACAAGGCATATTTCGAGACGATTTAAGACCTTTGGGGCTCCTCCACACCCAACGCCCCCACAAGGGGCGGTGTCCCTTGACCCATTTTGCAAAAACAATCAATTGCTTTTGCGGAGAAATGAAATAAGGCTTTCTCTAAAACAAAAAATAGAGAAAGCCTAATTTTTTTATCCCTTGCAGAAGCATGGATATGCTTCTGCAAAAAAACGGGGTGCAGGGGAATGATTCCTCTGCCGGGAGTATTGGGGGCAAAGGGTCCAAGGTCTTCAAGGTTTTTTTGACACAGATTATACTTTGACCGTTTTGCCAAAGGCGGAAAATCCGGAAACATCAAACCCCTCCTTCCGCAGTGCGGAAAAAAGCCCCTCTCCGTCCCAATCCTCCGCAAAAAAGCTCTCCCGAAACGCTTCACAGCCAAGATACGCGCTCGCTTCTGCCGCCCGACCCTCTATTCGCTCTCCGCTGCCCTCCTTGCGAAAAAAGAACCCCTCCGCTGCCGCAATATCTGCCCGCAGTCCTCGTAAACGCCGCAGAATCGGTCGGTTCCCCGCAAAATCCAGCCAGATACACCCTTTTTTCAATATATGCTCATAGGCGTGCTGCTCCATCCCGCAGCAAAGCACAACATCCGCCTCCCGAAAAACAGGATTTTTCGGCGAGGAAAATACCTCCGCCGCAAGCCCCCGCTCCGCATACAGCATCCGCTCCAAGCCCTCTGCCCTCCTCGGCTCCTGCGTAAAAATCGCCAGCCGATTCACCTCGTTGCCCATAGAGGCAAGCATCCGCCCCCAAATATGCGCCTCGCCCCCCGCCAAAAGAAACGTAGACTCCTCCGGATTTTTCCCCCGCCTACGTACTGCCTCCGCTGCGCCGAAAAAGGCAAAAAGCTGTGCCAGCCTGCGCCCCTCCGCAAAGGGAAGCCGCTCCCTCGGAAATTCCCCCTCGGCAGGCGGTATGATAATGCTCGCACCGTTCTTTGCAAGCGCCGCCAAAAGACGCAGCGCCTCTCTCCTTCGGCTCTTGCCAAGCACGGCGCTACACTCCGTCTGCAAAATCCCCGTCAGCATCCCGTCCTCCCGCGTCAGTCGAAACGGATAGTACCGCTCCGTCAGCTTTTTTTGCCATGCCACAGGCAGCAGTCTGCTCCATCTCGGCAGCACCGCTGCCTCCCCCTCATCCAAAAACCGTATCCTTGCCGCCTCCATTTTTTTGCCTCCCTCTTTTTTGCTTCCCCTGAAATATGCGCTGCAATGTGTTTCTTTTTCACCGATACTGCCAAAAAGCAGCTGTTTTTTGTACTTTTTTTAATGCAATTTTACAGGTATACAATTTTATACATGAAATAAGCGTACTTTATTTCGTACATCATTGACAATGAAATTCCCATAACCTAACATAAAATTATATAAAAGATAGCAATTCCCGCAAAAAAACGGGGATGGTCTGTCTGCGGCAATCGTTTTTTCATATCCCTATTTTATTTATATGAAAGGAGTATTCCCCATGAGTACGAAAATGATGAAAACCATGGATGGTAATGAAGCTGCGGCATACGTTTCCTATGCCTTTACAGAAGTAGCTACCATTTACCCCATCACCCCCTCTTCCCCGATGGCAGAGCATGTGGACAGCTGGGCGGCAAACGGCAAGAAAAATATCTTCGGTCAGACGGTTCGTCTGCTGGAGCTGGAATCCGAGGCAGGCGCCGCAGGTGCGATGCACGGTGCGCTGGAGGCAGGCACCCTTGCAACAACCTATACCGCATCCCAGGGGCTTCTTTTGATGATTCCCCCGATGTACAGAATCGCAGGGCAGCTCAAGCCCGGCGTGTTCCATGTTGCCTCCAGAACGGTCGGCACACATGCCTTCTCTATCTTCGGTGACCATTCCGATGTTATGGCTTGTCGCCAGATTGGCTGTGCAATGCTTTCCTCCGCTTCCGTGCAGGAGGTTATGGATTTGGCGGGTGTAGCGCATCTTTCCGCAATCAAGGGCAGCGTTCCCTTCGTGCATTTCTTTGATGGCTTCCGCACCTCTCATGAGCTGCAAAAAATCGAGGTTATGGACTATGAGGATTTGGAGAAGCTGCTGGATCGGGATGCACTGAAGAAATTCAGAAAGAACGCATTGAATCCCGAGCATCCCGTGCAGCGCTCCACCGTGCAGAATCCCGATGTTTTCTTCCAGAACAGAGAGGCCTGCACCCCCTTCTACACCCGTCTGCCCGAGATTGTAGAGGAATACATGAACGCAATCAACAAAATCACAGGCAGAAATTATCAGCTCTTCAACTACTTTGGTGCAGCCGATGCAGAGCGTGTCGTTGTGGCAATGGGCTCCGTAACCGGCGTTGCGCAGGAGGTTGTGGAAAGCCTGAATGCAAAGGGCGAGAAGGTCGGCTTCTTGCAGGTACACCTGTACAGACCCTTCTCTCTGAAGCATTTTGCGGCCGCTCTGCCCGCAACGGCAAAGCTGGTTACCGTTCTGGACAGAACAAAGGAGCCCGGCGCGTTGGGCGAACCTCTGTACAGTGATGTTTGTTCCGCTTTGATTGAAACAGGCAGAACAACAAAGGTTCTGGCAGGCAGATACGGTCTGTCCTCCAAGGATGTCACCCCCGCGCAGATTATCGCCGTATTCGATAATATGAAGGGCGCACAGAAGAATCATTTTACCGTTGGTATCATTGATGATGTTTCCAACAGCTCCATCGAGGTCGGCGCAGAGCCCGATTTGGCGGATGCAAGCACCGTATCCTGCAAATTCTGGGGTCTTGGCTCCGACGGTACGGTTGGTGCAAACAAGAACTCCATCAAGATTATCGGCGACCATACCGATAAATACGCACAGGCTTACTTTGAATATGACACAAAGAAATCCGGCGGTATCACTCGTTCTCACCTGCGCTTCGGCGACAAGCCCATTCGCTCCAGCTATCTGGTAACAAAGAACGCAAGCTTTGTTGCCTGCCATAACCAGAGCTATATGGAAAAATATGATATCGTTTCCGAAATTAGACCCGGTGGTACCTTCCTTTTGAACTGCTCCTGGACACCCGAAGAGCTGGAGCAGCACCTCTCCGCTGAGGTAAAGAGAACCATCGCAAACAATAACATCCATTTCTATACCATCGACGCAATTAAAATTGGTAAGGAAATCGGTCTGGGCAATAAGACAAATGCGATTTTGCAGTCTGCATTCTTTAAGCTTGCCAATATCATCCCTGTTGAGGATGCGGTTACATACATGAAGGCGGCCATCGTAAAATCCTACGGCAAAAAGGGCGAGAAGGTTGTCAACATGAACTATGCCGCTGTGGACGCAGGGCTCTCCGGTTTGACAAAGATTGATGTTCCCGCAAGCTGGAAGGATGCAAAGGACGTAGATAAGGAAGCAATCAAGAGGGTGCTTCCCGAATATGTGGAGAAGCTGATGGTTCCCATGAACGCATTGAAGGGCGATTTGCTTCCCGTTTCCGTATTCGCGGGCAGAGAGGACGGTACCGTTCCTCTTGGCACCTCCGCATACGAAAAGCGCGGCGTTGCCATTGATGTTCCCGCTTGGGATGCAACAAAGTGTATCCAGTGTAACCAGTGCTCCTATGTTTGCCCGCACGCAGCTATCCGTCCCTTCCTGCTGACAGAAGAAGAAGCAGCGAAGGCACCCTATGCGGTGCTGGATGCAAACGGCGCCGGCGACATCAAGCAGTATAAATTCCGTATCCAGGTAGACCCTCTGGATTGTCAGGGCTGCGGTGTCTGCGTAACGGCTTGCCCCGCAAAGGAAAAGGCGCTCGTGATGCAGCCTCTGGATACTCAGCTGCATGAGCAGGAAAATTGGGACTTCTCTCTGACTCTTTCCGATAAGACGAACCCGATGAGCAAGTTTACCGTAAAGGGCTCGCAGTTCGAGCAGCCTCTGCTGGAGTTCTCCGGCGCTTGTGCGGGCTGTGGCGAAACCGCCTATGCAAAGCTGATGACCCAGCTTTACGGCGACAGAATGTATCTCGCAAACGCAACCGGCTGTACACAGGCTTGGGGCGCAGCAGCACCCTGTGTGCCTTATACCACGAACAAAGAGGGCTGGGGTCCCGCATGGAGCAACTCCTTGTTTGAAAATAATGCACAGTTCTCCGTTGGTATGGTGCTTGCGGTAGAGCAGCAGAGAGAGCGCATCACCATGAAGGTGAAGGATCTCCTTGCACTGACCACCGGCACGGATTTTGCCGCAGCAGCCGAGACATGGCTTGCAAACTGGGATAACGGCGACAGAAGTAAGGCAGATAGCCGCGCAGTGATTGCCGCGCTGAAGGAACTTAAGGTTGACGGTGCAGCAGCAGAGCTTCGTGACTTCATTCTGGAAAACAGCGAGCACCTGACCAAGAAGTCCATGTGGATGTACGGCGGCGACGGCTGGGCATACGACATCGGCTACGGCGGTCTGGATCATGTTCTGGCAAGCGGCCGCGATGTGAATATCCTCGTTGTGGATACCGAGGTATATTCCAATACAGGCGGACAGTCCTCCAAGGCAACTCCCATCGGCGCGGTAGCGCAGTTTGCCGCAGGCGGTAAGCCGACCGTAAAGAAGGATTTGGGCGCACTGGCTATGAGCTATGGCTATATCTATGTTGCACAGGTTGCACTTGGTGCAGACCCCAATCAGCTGATTAAGGCGCTGAAGGAGGCAGAGGCGTATAAAGGGCCTTCCCTCGTAATCGCGTATGCGCCTTGTATCAACCATGGTATCTCCAAGGGCATGGCAAATGCACAGCTTGAGGCAAAGCTTGCCGTGCAGGCGGGCTATTGGTTCCTGTATCGCTATAACCCCGATTTGAAGAAGGAGGGCAAGAACCCCTTCATTCTGGATTCCAAGGAGCCTACGCTGGAGCTGAATGACTTCCTGATGGGCGAGGTTCGCTACGCTTCTCTGGTGCGTACCTTCCCCGAGACTGCAGAGGTTCTCTTGAAGGAAGCGGCAGAAAACGCAAAGGAGAAATACGCAGCCTATAAAAAGCTGGCTGAGGCATAATGAGATAGAAGAAGAAAAGCGGAATCGAAAGATTCCGCTTTTTTTATTGCGTTTTTCATCTGCTCCGGCCTCCCAAGCCCCTACGGTCTTTCGGGCTTGTTGGGATAGCGTCTCCAAGGTCTTAAAACAATAGCTCCATCTCCGTCTTTGCCTTCTCGATATCCCGCAGAATCGTCTTCTGCTTCTCGTCAAATAATAGCTCCGCATTATACTGATAATATTTCTCCGAGCCATTCTCGCTGATAAATTTCACACTGTAAAAATTCGTCGTCAGCTCCGTAATAAAAATCACCATCTCCTGCCCTGCGCCGAAGCTTTCTTCCAGAAACGCAAAGGCATTGTCCAGCATCGCAGACGCAGCATCAATCGCCACCTGCCGTCCTTCCGCCTCCCTCGCGAAAAGCCCCTTCACCAGTGCAAACGCATCCTCCTTTTCCCGACAGCCGCTCCGCTTCCCCTCCGTGAGAAAGAAATGCAGCCGCTCCGGCTCACGCATACGGGCACGCTCCGCCGTTTTCTCCAAAAGCCCCGCCTTCCGCTCCTTCGCAAAGGCAGCCTCCCTTTCCTCAATGAGCCTCGTAAATAAATCCTCCCATGGCGTTTCCCTGCAATACGGGCTAAAAAACCGCTCCTTTAGCTCCAGCAGCGCCCCATGCAGCCCCGTCACCGTCAAATCCGCTTCATATGCCGCACGAAACCCCTCGGAAAGCCTGCTCAGCAAAAGCCCCATCACGCTCAACCGCTCATCAAACGGCGCCTCCTGTAGCTTCGCCACCGCCTGCTTCGTATATTTCCCCTGCAAAATATCCTCCACGCGGTAATCCGTGCGATATTTACGGTATAAATCCAGATAATTTGCAAAATCCTTCGCAATCCTGCGGTGCTGTAAATATTGATAGATAAGCCCCTCCGTCACAGGCAAATCCATCTCCTCATACACCCGCAGCACAGAGGATAAATCCTCCCACCCTCTCGCCGTTACAAAGCGCTTGCCGTCCACTGTTGTCTCCATGGCATAAAAATGGTCCTTGCGGATTTCCAGATAGGACAAAATCGCCCCATGTATCCCCTGCTGATAGGCGTATTCCTTCCAGACGGCAAAATCCGGCTCCACGTCGATTTTCTTCACACGGTCAAGCGTCACCACATCAAACTCCCGCACGCTTTTGTTATACTCGGGCGGATTCCCCGCCGCCGCAATCAGCCACCCCTCCGGCACCCTATGCGTCCCAAAGGTCTTGCATTGCAAAAATTGCAGCATCGCGGGCGCCAGCGTTTCGGAGGCACAGTTGATTTCGTCGATGAATAAAATCCCCTCCGTCAAGCCCGTTTCCTCCATCTTGTCATACACCGCCGCAATAATCTCGCTCATGGTATATTCCGTCACAGCGTATTCCTTCCCGCCGTATTCCTTTTTGCTGATAAAGGGCAGGCCGATGGCAGATTGGCGTGTGTGATGCGTAATGCTGTAGGATACCAGCGCCACGCCGCACTCCCTCGCCACCTGCTCCATGACGGCGGTTTTCCCGATGCCGGGTGCGCCCATCAAAAGAACGGGACGCTGTCTGACCGCAGGGATGCGGTATTCCCCGAATGTATCCTTCGCCAGATACGCCCGAATCGCATTTTTCATTTCTTCCTTTGCTTGTTTGATATTCATGCTATCCTCCTTAACGCCTCTGAGACGGCAGTCCAAAGGCAAGCTCGTCCTTCCCCAGTATCAGCTTCATCGCCCAGGGCGGCACGCCGACATCCGTGTAATCCTCATGATAGAACACAAACGCCGTGTCGTAGGGCGGCCTATGCTTGGGAAATGTGCCGTAGCCGTCCGTAAAGTAAATCAGCCCCTTAAGGCTTCGGAAGGTCTGTTCGGCAATCAATTTCTCAACGTATCGGAATACGGGACAAAAATCCGTTCCGCCGCTCCCTCTTAGCTCAAAATGCTCCATAAATCGCGCCAGCTCCTCCTTCGATGTAATTTTTGTATCCATCTGCACCGTCGCGTCGCATTGTATGATGTGTATGTTCATTTTCCGGAAAAAGCTTTCGCTGTCCGAAAGAATGGCGTAGGTTTCCTCCAGAAAACGCCGCACCGTTCCCCCCTCGCAGGATTCGGAGGTATCAATGGCAATCACCAGCTCCTCCACCTTTTTCACTTCCTTATATTCCAGTGCCTCAATCAGCGGCAGGTTGCCGTATAGCTGCAAGCCATAGGTATAGAAGATAAAATCAAAGGCGTCGTCATCCACACGCATCTCTTCCTTCCGCGTTACAAATTTCTGTAAAAACCGCCGATAATCATAGCGCTCTCGGTTCTCGACCTTCAGATATTGCAGCAGCTCGCCTGCCTCTGCGCCCATACCCTTGGAGAAGGTTTCGAGGCTGGTTTCGGTTTTCTCGCCGATTTCCGTCCATTTTTCTTCCAACTGCTGTTGTCTTTCGTCCTGTTCCTCCTGCTCCTGCTGTTGGTTGTTGTTGTTATCTTGGTTATCCTGATTATTATCGTCTTCGTCATCCTTCTGATGCTCCCAGAATACATGGTCATCCACCCGGAATTCCAGTTGCAGTTTGCCGAATTCCTGCAAGGAAAGCTTTTTCTCCTCCAGCACGCGATAAATGCCCTCGGCGGAAAGCACCGAAAGCTCTCTGCGGAGCATATCATATATTTCGGTTCTCTTGTCGGAGACAACAAGCTGCACAGCCTTTACGGGCAGCGAATCCACGATAGACTCGACAGCAATATCGCAGGCAAGGTGCCAGATTGCCTCATCTCTTTCGTTCAGATGGAAGGGATGGCGGAACAAACAGTGCAGCACCATATGCAGATAGGCGCGGTTGACAAGCACGCGGTCGCTCAGATACCGCTGCACGAGATAGCGCGGGTTAAACAAAATCTTCACGCCGTCTGTACCGACATATAAGGACGAAAGGTTCATTTCGTATCGCAGCCCGCTGAGTGCCAAATCAAGGAAGCGCATGGAGAGGTAAAGCTCGTTACGCGATGCACTTAAAATATTCGTGCCGATACGGATGAGGCTTTGATGTGTTTCGTTCATGCATTCTCACCTTCTTTCTTCCTTATTTACGGGGCGTTGCCCCGTACCCCACGAGGGGGTCACCCCCTCGACCCGATACCGCAAAACCATGTACATGGTTTTGCAAATGGGGGTGCAGGGGTATGAGTACCGCCAAGATAAGGCGGCGGCGTAGCCGTCTTCCCGAAGGGAAGATACTTTGACCACATTCCCCTGCCGGGTCGTAGGGCAGAGCCCTACAAAAAATCATAACTCAAAAGTCTTCTTTTTCCTTGTTGTGGCAA
Organism: Sodaliphilus sp.; assembly: GCA_963640305.1. Classification (GTDB taxonomy): domain Bacteria; phylum Bacillota; class Clostridia; order Lachnospirales; family Anaerotignaceae; genus Anaerotignum_A. The sequence goes on from CAVHYX010000041.1 coordinate 36,995, forward strand.
AATGCTTATGCTGATAATCCATTAAAAAGCTGAGTGCCGCGGCTTGCCCCTTCTTCTGTGCAAGGGCGATTAACTCAAGCATTGTTTCCGCCGTCAGCAGTCCCCAATCCGCAAAAAGCCGTAATACATCCCCTTCCTTCTGCTCCATGAAATACGCCGCTGCCCAGAGGATATGCTCCCTGAGATAATCGAGATAAACCGCTCTGTGCCTCTCTTGTAGCCGATACGGATACCGTAGCCGGCTTGCCGCAAGCAAGAGCACGACCTCCGCCGTATCCTCCCGCCGCGTCAGGTAAAAAATCTCGTCATACCGCCGAAAATCAATCTCTGAATTCCCGATACACTGCCGAAAGATATGCCCCGTCCCATAATTCACCTGATGAAACTGTCGCGCCGGCGTATCCTCAATATACTCATACTGAAAATCCGGCAGTACCAGCTCCGCGTGCTCCCTTCCGCCGCCCGCGCCGGGAAAATCAATCGAAAGCTGTAGCTCCTGATTCAGCCCCGCAATCAAATCCGAAATATGCCGACACCGCCCAAAGCTTAAGTGCCGTAAGCTGTCGCAATTCAGGAATAGCCCTGTATTCAGCTCCCGCGCCGCCAACGGGATATTGATTCGCTCCATCCTGCGACAGTTATAAAAGGCATACCGCCCGATACGCTCCACGCACTCCGGTAAGCGCAGTGCCTCCAGCCGCTCGCAGCCATAAAAGGCATACTCCCCTATCTCCGTCACCGTCTCCGGCAGCGTCACCCGCTTCAGTGCGCCACACCCGGAGAACATCCGCTCCGCAATCGCCGTCAGCCCCGCCGGCAGCTGTACCCATTCCAGCGCACTGCACCCCGCAAACGCCCGCCGCCCGATGCGCGTCACCGTATCCGGCAAAGCCACCCACCGTAGCGCCTGTCCCGCCGGCAGCTCATTCGGCGCCTCCGTCACAAAGAAAAGCTCCGCCTCTTTCTCCTCCTCGGCTTCCGCAAGCGGCGCCTCCGCCTCCGTTGCAAAGGCACCCTCCGCCACTGCGAGCACGGGCAGCCCCGCAATCGTCTCCGGGATACGCAGCACGGCACAGCGACCATGTACCCGCTGCAAGAGTATGCCGCCCTCTATTTTTGTATACTGTATTTTTATAGGCAGTCTCTCCTGCATCCTCTGCATCCTCGTTCCGCTCCCTTCTGCCTGTCTGCTTTGGTGTCCGTTTTGGTGTCCACGGGGTGTCCGTTTGGTGTCCACGGGGTGTCCGTTTCTGTCCGTTTTTCCTGTTTTTCCATTATATTCCCATCGGAATCCGCTGTCAAAAAAAGCCCTCCTTCCGGAGGGCTTTTCGTTACTACTCATTACTATGTAGCAGGTAATTATCTCAGGTTTGCTTTCAAAACCTCGCCGATATTCTTGATGCCTTCAACGATTTTATCCTCAGGCATACAGGAATAGTTCAGACGGAAGTGGTTCTCCTTGCCGCCGTTGGGGAAGAAGCTGCCGCCGGGCACATAAGCAACGTTTCTGTCCAAGCACTGCGGTGCGATTTCCTTCGCATCCATGTACTCAGGCAGTACGCACCATGTGAACAGACCACCTTCGGGGTGTGTAAAGCTTACTTCCTTCGGGAAGTACTCCTCCATCGCCTTCAGCATTGCGTCTCTTCTCTTTACGTAAACTGCTTTAATCTTCTCAACGTGTGCATCCAAATCGTTGTCCTCCAGGAACTGATTGGTAATCAGCTGGTCGATGGTGGAGGACTGCAAATCTGCACCCTGCTTGATGAAGTTATACTTGCCCAGAACCTCTGCGTTTGTGGAGCAAACCCAACCGATACGCAGACCGGGTGCGAAAATCTTGGACATTGTACCCAAGAAGATAACCAGATCCTTGGTATCCATGGACTTCAGAGAGGGCAGGTATTCGCCTTCGAAACGAAGTTCGCCGTAAGGGTTATCCTCGATAACGGGAATCTCGTATTTATTGATGAGCTCCATGAATTTCTGTCTTCTTTCCAGTGTCCAAGTCTTACCTGTGGGGTTCTGGAAATCGGGGATGACATAAATCATTTTTACATTCTCTGTTGTAGCCAGAATCTTATCCAGCTCCTCGGGAATCATACCTGCGTTATCTGTGGGAACCTCAACGAATTTGGGCTCACAAGCCTTAAATGCGTTGATTGCACCCAGATAGGAGGGGCTTTCTACCAAAACAACATCGCCGGGGTTCAGGAATACACGAGCGGAAAAATCCAGACCCTGCTGAGAGCCGCTTGTTATCAGAACATCGTCGATTCCAACATGAATGCCGTTTTTCGCTGCCATTCTTGCAACGATTTTTTCGCGCAGGGATGCGAAGCCGTCCGTACCTGTGTACTGCAACGCAACCTTACCCATACTATCCATTACCTTGCAGGTTGCTTCCTTTACGCCCTCCGTGGGGAAAAGCTCAGGCGCGGGCATACCGCCTGCAAAGGAGATAACCTCGGGCTTTGCTGTCAAAGCCAACAAAGCTCTGATTTCGGAACCCTTCAAAAGATTCATTCTGTTTGCGAATTTTACTGCCATTCAAATCGTCCTCCTTAAAATATTGAATAAAATGTCATACATTAGTGTCAGACAACAACAGGAGATGGTTTATGATACCGGCAAAATATCAAAAATCTCCCCTCATACCGTTATTAAAACACAAAAAATAAACAAAGTCAATCCTTTATATGGATTGTACAAAAACAAAAACAACCAAAGAAGATATAAAAATTAACACATTTTTACGGCAATTCGACATTTTTATCTGGCGGCGAAGTACAGGCTTTCATTTTGCTTTTTGCTGCATCCGTAAAAAGAAGTTTTTCTTTTCTCTATCTTTTCATAACATTTTTCCATTGTTTATGCTATAATAAAAAATAACAGCTAAAATCCTTCCCTTGGCGGAGGATATAAAGACAGACAGGGTGTGAACAATGGAAGTTTTCAAAAACCTTTTCGACAACCTCGGAATCACAGAATTCGCAAAGCCGTCGCTCGGTATTTCCGATATTCTGGACATTTTGATTGTTGCTTATATTATTTACAAAATTATCTTCTGGATCAAAGAGACGCGCGCATGGGTGCTGTTTAAGGGCATACTGGTTATTTTTGCCCTTGCGGCAATCGCCATGCTCCTCAAGCTGAACACAATCCTCTGGATTCTTTCCAATACGATTTCCGTCGGCATCATTGCAGTTATCGTTGTATTTCAGCCGGAGTTGAGAAAGGCGCTGGAGCAGCTGGGGAAGGGGAAATTCTTTACCTATTTCGTCAGAAGCTCCGAGGAGGCGGATGATAAATCAACGCAGCGCACGGTGGACGAAATCGTAAAGGCTGCCGAAAAAATGGGCTCCGTCAAAACGGGGGCTTTGATTTTGATTGAGCAAGAGGTTCCCCTCGGAGATTTGGAGCGCACAGGGATCCCTGTGGATGCCATTGTGTCCAGTCAGCTTCTCATCAATATTTTTGAGCATAACACCCCGCTGCACGATGGCGCGGTTATTGTGCGGCGCAACCGCGTGGCTGCCGCAACCTGCTTTTTGCCGCTGACGGACAGCAACGAGGTCAGCATGGAGCTTGGTACAAGGCATCGGGCCGCCATCGGCGCAAGCGAGGTTTCCGATGCATATGTTATCGTTGTTTCCGAGGAAACAGGAGCGATTTCCCTTGCAAGGGGCGGGGTGCTTTACCGCAACCTGCGTCCGGAGCAGTTGAAGGGCATGATTTCTCAGCCGCAAAAGGAAGCCGCAAAAAAACCGTTTGCGGCAATTTGGAAAGGACGGCAGGATAAAGAATGAAAAAATTTCAGGAGCTTGTGACAAAGGATCTTGGCTGGAAGTTGCTTTCCATCGCCATTGCCGCTACGATGTGGTTTATGGTGATCAATATTACGCAGCCGGTAGATACCCGCAGCTACAGCAGATTCTTGACCTTGGAAAATATGGACATACTGACCGAGCAGGGCTTGACGCTCGGTAATGCAGAGGAATTGAAAAATATGAAAATCACCGTAAAGGTGAAGGCACAGAGAACCGCGCTGGACAGATTGCAGCAAAATCCCGATTGGATTAGCGTCGCGGTGGATTTATCCGAATTGGCCGATGCGGCAAACGGAGAAACGGTGACATTGCCCGTAAATGCTTCTATCCTGCAAAACGGCACGACCTATACCATAAGCAGCAAAGCACCCGCTACAGTAGAGGCAAAAATCGAAACACTGCGCTCCGAAGAATTTCCCATTGAAGTAAAATGGGACGGCAAAGCAGAGGATGCAGACCCTACGCTCAGCGCAGAAAGCGTTACCGTTTCCGGTCCCGCCTCTCTGGTGAGACAGGTGGCAACGGTAAAGGCAGTGGTGGAGGAGCAGCCTGCGGAGGATGCAACAGAGGCACGGGCAAGGCTGATTTGCTATGACTATCAGGGGACAGAGGTGACCGGTGTTTCTCTGAGCATACGGGAGGTAACGGTTTCCTTCCCGGCGGCGGATATCAAGCAGGTGCCGATTCTGGCAGATGTGACGGGTACGCCTGCAAGCGGCTATCAGGTCAGCGAAATCACCTGCGCACCTGCCTATGCACAGGTACAGGGTGCAGAGGAGGCATTGAAATCGCTTGCCTCCATACAGCTCGACAGCATAGATGTTTCCGGGCGCACTACCTCTGTTACCAAAACCTTTTCCTTGAAAAATTATTTGCCGGAGGGCGTCGCCCCTGCGGAGGATAACAGCATTGAGGTAACTGTGTCCATTGCAGCGTTGGAGGAAAAAACCTTCACGCTGGATAAAGACAGCCTGACTGTTTCCGGTCAGGAGAGCGGCAAGACCTATACCTTTGACACTGCCCGCGTGATTGTTTCGGGCAGCAGCTTAAGCGGCGTGCGTGCGGAGGATTTGAACGCTTCGGTTTCCGTCAACGGCTTATCCGAGGGAACGCATCGGGTATACGTGCGGTTTGATTTGCCCGGCGACCTGCGTGCAGACCCTGTTTCCATTGAGGTTACGGTTGCGGAGGCAGGCGCTACGGAGGAGAATGATTGATTTTTTGGAGGAATAAAAAATGGGATTATTTGGTACAGACGGCGTAAGAGGCGTTGCGAATACAGAATTGACAGGCGAATTAGCCTTTCGCTTAGGCAGAGCGGGCGCATATGTTTTGACGAAGGAAACGAAGCACGCACCCCGCATTTTGGTTGCGATGGATACGAGAATCAGCGGAGATATGCTGGAAAGCGCACTGGTTGCGGGCATTTGCTCCGTTGGGGCACACGCGGTGGTAGCAGGGGTGATTCCCACACCCGCAGTGGCGTATCTAGTGCGGAAATACAGGCTGGATGCTGGCGTAATGATTTCCGCCTCCCACAATCCCGTAGAATATAACGGCATCAAGTTTTTCAATCAGGAGGGGTATAAGCTCAGTGATGCCTTGGAGGAGGAGATCGAGTCCATCATCCTCAGTCATCCGGAGGTTGTCCCCAGTCCGACAGGAATGGGGCTTGGTTCGCGGGAATACGCAGAGGAGGCTCTGGAGGATTACCTTGCCTTTTTGACTGCCACGACAACGGAAAAATTCGACGGCATTAAGGTTGCCTTGGATTGTGCCAACGGTGCGGCATATAAGGCGGCTCCGCTTGCCATGCTGGATTTGGGCGCAAGCCTCTGCATCATCCATAACGAGCCGGACGGCACGAATATCAATGATAAATGCGGCTCTACCCATATAGAGGATTTACAGGAGCTTGTGGTAAAAAACAAGGCGGATATCGGCTTTGCCTTTGATGGGGACGCCGACCGTTGTCTTGCCGTGGACGAGACGGGCAGCTTGATTGACGGGGATAAGATTCTTGCCATTTGTGGCTTGGATATGAAGGAAAGAGGCGTTTTAGCGAAGGATACCATTGTCGGTACGGTGATGTCCAATCTAGGGTTGACCATGCTGGGCAGAGAGAAAAATATTAACATTTTGCAGACCGCTGTCGGCGACCGATATGTTCTGGAGCGGATGCTCGCGGATGGCTACAATATCGGCGGGGAGCAGAGCGGTCATGTGATTTTCCTTGACCATAACACGACGGGCGACGGGGTTTTGACTGCCATTCAGCTGCTTTCCGTGTTAAAGCGCAGCGGGAAAAAGGCCTCCATGCTTGCCTCTGTGATGCAAACGATGCCGCAGGTTCTGGTAAATGCCCGCGTCAGCAATGAGAAAAAGAACCGCTATATGGAGGACCCTGCTGTATTGCAGGGCATTGCGGCGCTGGAGGAAAAATTTTCTCAGGACGGACGCGTGTTGATTCGCACCTCGGGCACAGAGCCATTGGTGCGCGTTATGATTGAGGGCACGGATATTGAAAAAATGGACAGAGAAGCGAGGAAGCTTGCCGCTCTGTTGGAGGAAAGACTGCGCTAAGGGGATTGACAACGCTTTCCTTTCCCAGTAAAATAGAGTCGTTGTCGGCGCTTGTGGATTGGAAGCTGCAAGCCGCCGCGGGACGACTCCCCTATATGAATCGGAAGAATATTTGTCTGCGTAGCTCAGTTGGATAGAGCGACCGCCTCCTAAGCGGTAGGTCGGGTGTTCGAATCACCTCGCGGACGCTAAAAACGCT
>CAVHYX010000042.1:0-51353 GCA_963640305.1 Sodaliphilus sp.
CTACAATACTTGTACCCGTGGTCAAGTGGTAACTTTCCTGTGGAGATTGAACAGCGAACCCGAACCCACGACTACTTACAATCCGTTTGTTGATGTAAAAGAAAGTGACTACTTCTATAAAGCTGTTCTGTGGGCAGTGGAGGAAGGAATTACAGCAGGAACTTCGGCAACAACATTCTCTCCCTCTAACAACTGCACATACGCACAAGTAATTACTTTCCTGTGGAGAGCGGAAAACGAGCCGATTATCGAAAACGAAGCTATCAGCAACACATATAGCACTGCATATTATAAAGACGCTGTTGCATGGGCAGACTCAAATGGTGTTCTTTCTGGCTCTGCAAATAAGTTTGTCCCTAATAATAATTGTCCTCGTGCTGATATTGTGACTTATATGTACTATACCGTTCTGGATACATATAATCTGTCCGCAGATGGCATTATCAGCAACGATTACCGCAATTTCGTAGAGATTGACGGAAAAATGTATGAAGCTGATTTCCTGTGTGATAAATGGCGTGGTTTCTATGCTGATAAGGTAACAGGCGAAACATATATTGACATTGACAACAATAATACCAGTACGCCTTATAGCGGTTTAACCATGCTTGCGGCGTTGCTGGAAGGCAATTACGATGTTGAAAATAGCGATGATCCTTTTACTGACGGTCTGATTTACATTGATGGTGATGATACCAGCCTGAAATTGACTGTCGATACGCATTATGTTTCCGCTGCCGTAGCGGTTGACAAATGCACTTATGAAAGAAACGGCGCAGTGCTGGAATCCTCTGAGTTGATCGGAAGCAACTATTCTGTTCAGAATGATATTCGCTGTTTCAATGATGATGGTATTGTGCTTTATAATCTTAATGATGTTCTTGCTTATTTGGGCTACGAAGGCGTTAGCGTTTCTTCCGAAATGCTGCGGCAAGATTTGAATGGTCAAAGCGTTCTTGTCATTAGCCAGTCATAAAACTTACTTTTGGGGACAGTCACCAATTACGGCGGCTGTCCCTTTTATTTTGTCAACGGTACATCTCCAATACGCTGTTTACGAGCTGCACAAGCGCACCACGGCTGATAATGGCATCGGGATTAAACTCTGCGCTGTCCTCGATCTAGCCCAGCGCAACGGCGGTCTGAACGGCATCGACTGCCCAGCCGTCATACTGGATGTGCTGTAATTCGTAGTCCTGCGGCTCGACAAATCGAGAAAGTATCGTAATTGTCTGCGCCCAAGTCACCAATCCATTAGGGGCATAATTACCCTCCCCAACACCTAAAACAATCCCAGCCCTGTTAATTGTCTGGACATATCGGTAATACCATGCGTCAGCGGCAACATCCTTAAACTGAACTGCGCTGTCAGTATCATATTGGGCTATACTGTCATCATCCAGCAGACGATAGACGATTGTTGCAAGCTGCGCTCTTGTCAGTGGATCGTCCTCATGCAAAAGGCCATCCCCATAACCCAAAAGGACAACTGAGCGGGATGTATCAATCACAGCATTATTGCATTTCAGAGTGGGAGCGGGTTCGGGCTGCGGTTCGGGTTCAACGGGCTTTGTAGGACGCACTGGACGATATACAGGCGGTTCATAATCATCGTCATTGTCACTGCTATCGTCAGGTTCGTCCTGCGGCTGTTCGGGCGTTGTAGGCGGTTCTTCAGGTTCGGTGGGTGTATCTCCACCCTCGCCGTTATCTGGTTGTTCTGGCGGTTCTGAGGGCGTTTCTGTGGGGTTCTCAGGTTCGCCCTCGTCAGGTTCATCGGGATTGCTGTTATCTTCGCCGCCGTTCTGCTCATTATCCTCTGTATTATCGGGATCATCAGGCTCTTCAGGCGCAAAATACTCTGCTGCCTGTTCATCTGTCAACCAAATCAGCTTTACAGTGCTTGTATAATCAGCAAGCGGCAATGATACCTTTTCGCCTGTGGACTCTTCATAGAATCCTGCGCTGTCCTGTGGATCATCGGTAATGCTGAGTGTACCCATAGACAGTATATCAGTACCAAACTTTTCACTTTCGATTTGATTTCCGCTAAACTGGCAATCGGTAATTGTCAGATTTCCGCTACAATACACGCCGCCGCCTGAAACCGCTTTATTACCCGTGAAAATACAATTATCAAGCATTAATGTGCCGCCGCTATAAATTGCGCCACCTTGAGTATAGGTAGAGTTATTTGTAAATTCGCAATTTGAAACAGTCAGTGTGAGTCTACCTCTACTGGTTATAGCACTATATGAAGCTCCTTCAAAAGTGCAATTATCAACCAAGAATTGATTGAAGTAATTGATACCACCACCAGCAACTATAAATGACTGTGTATTTTCAGCGTTACCCTTAAAATGGCAATTCCTAATTTCAATCGCCGTTGCCCATGATGAATTAAGATAAATTGTAGAATCAGAATTATCCTCGAAGCTAAATCCAGAGAGTTTTGCACCATTAGTCAGGCGTATAAAAGCCCCTGATTGATATGTATCTGCCCTAACAAGTGTAATATCCTTGTCGGTTTCCAGTGCAACACCATCCAGCTTGATTTCTGCCGCAATAGCAATAGTGTCCCCAACCTCTGCGGCGGCAATGGCTATTTCCAGTTCATCCAGCGTACCAACCGTGACAGTTGTTTGATTTTCTGCTTCTTGCGGTTGTTCGCCGCCCTCTGTATCGTCTGCGGCAAATGCACTTGTAGACGCAGACAACAAAAGTGCAAAAACCATCAAAAGACTGAGTATCTTCTTCATTTTCGTAATTCCTCCAATTTCCTGTTCTTTGCCGCCATACTGTCTACCAGTTTACTTATGAGTGCAATGTCGGCGGCGGTAAGTCCCGACAAATCCAATGACCTATCTGTTGTCCTCCCTAAAAGAAAATCAACACTAACATTGAAAACCTCAGCGTAGCGGATAAGTACATCATAGGAAGGTTGTCTAACATCGTTCTCATACATCGAAATACTTGATTTTTCGACATGAACTAATTTGGCAAGCTGGTCTTGCCGTAGGTCTTTTTCAAGTCTTAGCTGCCGTAGCCGCTGTGACAAAGCTGTTATCATGTGCATCACCTCCGTATGCACAATAATAATTATAGCAGTAATCCGTTGACAGGTGGTGACTTCGCCTTGCTAATGAGCAAACATTGTTAAAATCCGTAAAAAATAGCCGCATAACCTCATAAATAAGGCTATACGGCAATAACAATGGCACTTTCAAATAGGCGCAAAAATGCTGTGCATATTGGAAAATGTCATTTAAAAAAGCTGTTGGCGGCTCTTTCAAAACCCACTTCATGTTGATTGTTTCGGCGAAGCGCTGGAATATGCCCGCGATTATCTGAATCAGCAGCATTACTTCTTCGTACAGAAAAACGGCTGCAAGAGCTGACAAACCAAAAAAAGCGACCGCTTTGTTTTTTTCAAAAGCAGTCGCTTTTCTTTTTTTCATCTGTTTAGCCAAAACCGCAGCTCGGATTGCCTTTGCGGCGACTTTCGGGGTTTTAGGGAATTGAAACCTTGGGACGCTGCCCCAAACACCGGCAGGGAGCGACCCCCTCGTGGGAGTGTTGGGGGGTGAGATCCCCAAGGTCTTAGACCTTATCGTTATTCGGTCACAAGCGCTAAGATTGATACAGCATCAAAGCTCACAGCGGCTCAGGTGGTCGATGACGATTTGCATTGGTTCGGAGATCCATTTATCGCGATGGTGCAGGAGCTGTATCCAAATCTCGATTTCCATTTGCGGCACAAAAAGGCGATGCAGCGTACCCTTATGCACACCGGCTTCGGTCACATAATCCGGCAGGAGGGAAAGTCCTGCGTTTTGCTCCACCAAAGCGGCAAGAAGACCGGCATTGCCGCTGACAAAAACGGGTTGGATTTCCAGAGAATGCGCGGCGAGGCGTTCATCCAGCACGCGGCGATAGCTCATGCCCTTTTCTGTCAGAAGAAAAGGCTCACGCACCAGCTCGGGGAGGGAAACACGCTCCCTCGATGCGAAAGGATGTGCCGCCGAACAGACAAAATGCACGCCGATTTGGCTTTCCTGTAGGATAACGTAATTGGTATCGTAGATATGGTTATCCAAGGTATACACGATGTCCGCTTCATTCTGATTCAGGAGGCGGAACATCTCCTGTGTGCCGGCAGCGGTACATTCCAAGGTGATATTCGGATAGTCCCGATGCAAGCTTGGAAAGATGCGGCGCATAACCTCGCCACCCAAAGAGTCTGCCATTGCAAGGCGCACGCGACCCTGTATCCGGGTGTCTGCTCTGGTTTCCTCACGGAAGTTATCTAAAAGCTCATTGATTTTATAGGCGGAGCGCAGGAGGCGGGTGCCATGCTCCGTCAGGGTAACGGTGCGGTTGATCCGTTCAAACAGAGGGACGCCCAGTTCGTTCTCCAGCTGGCGGATTTGGAAGGATACGGTGGACTGGGAGTAGCCCAGCTTATCGCCGGCCTTTGTGAAACTACGCAGCTCTGCGACATAGATGAAGGTTAACAAATTTTTAATATCCATGAGACAAAAAACTCCTTTTTCCTTTTTTTGCACGGTATTTGACCGGTCTATGTTCACTGTAGCCGAAGCGAGGGGAAAAAGCAAGAGAGAGATGGGAAAGACAGGAAAACCTCGGGGCGTTGCCCCAAACCCTACAAGGGGAATGATTCCCCTTGTACCCCGTTTGCAAAAGCAAATTCTTGCCTTTGTAATGCCTATTATTCCTATATTTTTATTTGCAGAAACATATATATGGTTCTGCAACTCGGGTTCCAAGGGGAGCAGTAGCGCCAAAACAGGACGGCGACGCAGCCGTCTTCCCGAATGGAAGATACTTGACCGAACCCCCTTGGTAGGAGTGGCGGGGACAAGGTCCCCACAGCCTTAATAGGAGCATTTTGGACAACGCCCCCAATGTCTTTAGATTTGCAAAGCTTGTATCCTTGCTTTTTTTTGTTTTTTCCCGCATAATAGGAGCAAAGCTCCGCGTGGTGCGGGGCAAAACAAAATCAAAAAAGGCTGTGAAAAAAATATGGAATCGAAAAAGAAAACCGTTCTGGTCACAGGCTCCTCTCGCGGCATCGGCAAAGCCATCGCCCTCGCCTTTGGTCGCATCGGCTACAAGGTCGTACTGAATGCCGCAAAAAGCGCGGCGCAATTAGAGGAAACACGTGCGCTCTTGGAGAGTGAAGATATCTCTACGCTTGCCGTTTTGGCGGATGTCTCCGATTATGCAAGCTGCGAGCGGCTATTTACGGAAATTGAAAAAAGCTTCGGTGCAGTGGATATTTTAATCAATAACGCCGGAATTTCTTGTATCGGTCTTTTTACGGACATGACACCGACGGAATGGCAGCGGGTGCTGGATGTGAACCTCGGCTCCGTCCTGAACTGCACGCGGCTCGCTGTGCCTGCTATGGTACGAAAAAAAAGCGGCGTCATCCTCAATATTTCCTCTATGTGGGGTGAGGTAGGTGCCTCCTGTGAAGCCGTGTATTCCGCATCCAAGGGCGGAGTCAACGCCTTTACCAAGGCGATGGCAAAGGAGCTTGCACCCTCGGGGATTCGGGTCAACGCCATCTCCTGCGGGGTCATTGATACAGAGATGAACGCCTGCTTCACGCAGGAGGAACGACAGGCATTGGCAGAGGAAATCCCCCTCCTGCGCTTCGGGCAACCGGAGGAGGTCGCAGATCTGGCGGTCTTTCTAGCAAGCAAAAAAGCAGCCTTTCTGACGGGAAAAGTCCTCACGCTGGACGGCGGTATGCTATAAAAAAACACGGCGGTTGTACAGAAAGGTCGACAACTGCCGTGTTTATTTTTTTCATTTTCGGGAGGATTCGTAGATGGACGCACGCATTTTTGTAATCAGGCGAATCTGCTCCTCCAGCTTATCGTAAATTTCCTGTAGCTTCTCCATCTCCGCTTTTTTCGCAACCAACAGCGCCTCTGCATTGGGCGCGACTGTATCCTGCTCCAGCTTTTCTATTTCCGCCAAAAGTGCAACACCCTCCCGTTTTGTTTTGGAAAGGTCATCCTCCATATGATGGCACAAATGCCTTGCCATTTTCAGGGAATCCTCCGCTGCGGCAATCATACCGCAGACATTCATAGACAAAATGCTTTCATATCTGTTGAGAATACTTGCCATACGCTTTTCCTCCTTTTTTATCTCTGCCCCAGCCGAAGACCGGGGTTTGCATTCAAATCCCAACCATCCCGCACGCCGGCAAGATATTCATAATAGGCGGCACAGCCAATCATCGCCGCATTATCGGTGCAGAGAATCGGCGCGGGGATACTCAAATCAAAGCCATTCTCCGCACACGCCTGCTGCATTGCCGTGCGCAGTGCGCTGTTGGAGGCAACGCCGCCCGCAAGCGCAATCTTCCTAACACCATGCGTCCTTGCCGCCTTAATGGTTTTTTTCACCAACACCTCCACCACGGACTGCTGGAAGCTTGCCGCGATGTCCTCGGGGACAATCGGCTCTCCCAGCATTTTCTGCTTATTTACATAATTGAGCACGGCAGATTTCAAGCCGCTGAAGCTGAAATCGTAGCTATCCTCCTCCAGAAAAACGCGGGGGAATTTCACGGCATCGGGGTTGCCTTTTTTTGCGGCGGCATCTATTTTCGGCCCGCCGGGATAGCCCATACCAATCGCGCGGGCAACCTTATCATAGGCTTCGCCCGCCGCATCATCACGGGTCTGCCCCAAAATCTCATACTTTCCGTAATCGGAAACAAAAACGAGATGGGAATGTCCGCCGGAGACAACCAGAGCCATATAGGGCGGTGCAAAATCCTTATTTTGAATATAATTCGCGCAGATATGCCCCTCGATATGATGCACGCCAATCAGCGGCTTTTCTGCGGCATACGCCAGCGCCTTTGCCTCCGCAAGACCGACCAGAAGCGCGCCCACAAGCCCGGGGCCGTAGGTGACGCCGATGGCATTCATTTCCGCTAAGGTCATGCCTGCGTCCGTCAGCGCCTTTTGTATCACACCGTCGATATTTTCGATATGCTTTCTGGAAGCAATCTCCGGTACAACACCGCCATACAGGGTATGCAAAGCAATCTGAGAGGAAATTACATTGGAAAGCACCTCTCTGCCGTTTTTCACCACGGCTGCCGCGGTTTCATCGCAGGAGCTTTCGATTGCCAATATATAAATATCCTTTTTCTCTACTTTCTCTTCCTTCTTTAATTTTTCTTCGTTCTCTACCATCATTTTTTCTCCACCGTTCCTTACTGCGGGAATACAAGGGTGATACACTTGCGTTCCTCGCCCAACTCCGTCATCGGAAAAATCTCCTGCGTCGCGGGCAAATATGCCTCCGGCTCGTTCAGGGAGGGGCTGAAATGCGTCAACCAGAGCCGCTCGACACCGGCATCCCTTGCCATACGCGCCGCCTCGGAAAAAAGCATATGCTTATTTTCCCTCGCCTTCTGCTTTTTTTCCTCCTCGCCATACATTCCCTCGCAGATAAACAGCTGCGTATCCGCAACGAATTTTACAATGCGCTCTGCCGGGCGGCTATCCGTGCAATAGGCAACGGAAATGCCCTTACGGCTCTCCCCCAGCACCATATCCGCCGTATAGGTTTTGCCCTCATACACTACAACGCCCTCTCTTTGCAGCTTGCCCCAAAGGGGCTTCGGCAAACAAAGCTGCTCCGCCCGTTTGACATCAAATTTCCCCTTACGCCGCAAATCAATGCGGTAGGCGAAGCATTTTACCATGTGGTCGGCGGGACAATGGTGAATTTCAAAGAGCCCCACACGGACGGGATTCGGCGCTGCCTTATCCAGCTCGATATAGTCGATGGGAAAGGGCAGCTCGGGCGCAATCAGCGTCAAGCCCCCGACGATCCGCCGCAGACCGGCAGGACCTATCAGCGTCAGGGGCTCTGTCCGCCCCGCATTGCCGATGGTGAGCAGCAAGCCGGGCAGACCGGAGATATGGTCGGCGTGAAAATGAGTGAAGCAGATGACATCAATGGACTTAAAGCCCCAACCAAGCATTTTCATGGTCACCTGCGTCCCCTCGCCGCAGTCAATCAGGGCAAGCCTGCCGCCAAGCCTTACCAGCATGGCGGTCAAAAAGCGGCTTGGCATGGGCATCATTCCGCCGGTGCCCAATAAACAAACATCTAACATTCGATTTCTCCTTTAATATTTTCGCTATCAGCAACAGGATTGCCTGTTTTTTTCTCTTTTATCATACCGCAAAAGCGAGGGAAATACAATCGTTCCCTGTGAGAAAAAAAGAACGGCACTGCGAAAAAAGTCCTGATGCACTGCTACAATGCGGTATGCCGCAAAAACAAGAGGGCAAACAGCAGAAAGGGACAGTCTGACGCTTGCCCCATTGCATCCTTCTCCGCTTCTGCCCGAAAAAAATCCGTTTTTTTGCTTATTTTTTTCTTGCAAATTGCTTGCTTTTCTGCTAGAATAGCCTTGTTATGTCACATAGGCAAAGGTTGAAGGAGGTGCGGATGATGGCTAAATGTGCGATTTGTGAAAAAGGTCAGATTACAGGACATAGAATCAGTATTGAGCGTTCCCAGGTAAGCAGACGCGCGAATAGAAAATGGAAACCCAATGTAAAAAAGGTGAAAATCGTTGAGAACAACGGTAATGTGAAATCTATTTATGTTTGCACAAGATGTATGCGTTCCAACAAGATTACACGCGCAATCTAATTTCAAACAGATGCGAAAAGCCTTTCTTTATTACCAAAAGAAGGGCTTTTTTTCATGTACCGCGGTGCAGGAAAAAATTTACAAAAAACAAGGAGAATGTCGATATGTCAGTAAAAGGAACGGCGGAGATGCAAAGGAAAATCTCGGAGCTATTTCTGTTTTTTCTGTTTGTCTCATGGATGGGCTGGGTTTATGAGGTCTTTTTGGAGCTGATCGTTTATCGCTGGGGCTACAGCGACCGCGGGGTATTGACGGGGCCGTACTGTCCCGTATACGGCTTGGGCGCGGTGCTTTTGCTGCTCTGCCTACGACGACTTATGGAAACACACATCCGGCTCGGGTGGCTTTCCCTGACACCGATTATGGTTTTTATCGGAATCGTCGGCATTACGACGGCGGTTGAGCTGGCCGCGAGCTATTACATGGAATGGACAAGCGGTGGTTGGGCGTGGGATTATACCCGTTTTACGCCGAATTTTCAAGGGCGCATCGCCTTGAATCCCAGTCTGCGGTTCGGCGTGGGCGGGATGGCGCTTCTTTATTTTATCTATCCTTGGCTAAAAAGAAGGCTGGCGCGACTTTCCACGCACAGCGTTACCCTACTCGCAGTCATTCTCGGTGGCATTTTTCTTGTAGACTGTCTTTGCTTTCTGCTGCTTTGAAAAAAGTCAGCAGCTTCGGTTTTGGCTGATGAGCCACAAGCCGAGCGCAAGCAAAAGTATGCCAATCAAAAAAACACATTTGGGAATCAGGCACGCGAGAAGCATACCAAGACCGACGGCAGTCAGCACAACACCGCCTAACCACTTGATGGGTGCGCCATTGCATCTTCTTCGCATTCCAATCCCCCCCTTTCTATCATCTATATGCGTTTTTTTGGCATGATGTGCAAAAAAAGTCCCCGACCAATGGGAGAGTCGGAGACTTTTTTGATTGTGGCGACGATTCAATCCTTCGAACAGATGACATAGAGATAACCGCTCTTGATGTCGATTGTGGCGGTTTCCTCCGCCAGAACATTGCTTACGGCAATATAATCGCCATCGATCGTCAGGGTTGCATCCGTCAGGGGATAGGAAAAGCCCCGCAGCGTAATGCCCGTGACCTCCATGGAAAGGGGCAGCGTGGATACCAGATCCCCCACCCTGCCACGCAGGGTCAGGTGCTTATCTATGACCTCTACGCAGTTTTTTTCATCCACCAGACGGGCGCGGACGCCCTTTTTCAGAAGAGAGAGGAGATAATGCGCATTGGCAAGCGTATGGTCGAATCTATCCCCGATGCCGCCAAGCAGTACAAGGTCGGTCGCGCCCAATTCCAATGCCAGAAAAATTCCAAGCTCCATATCCGTTTCGTTTTTTCTGGTCGGGAAACGGCGAATAGGGATATTCTTCTTCTTGTAATATTCCAGAAGCTCCGGGGTTGCGGAATCAAAATCCCCTACGATATAATCGGGAACGATGCCAATCGTCCTTGCGTGGCGCATCCCCGCATCACAGCAAATGACCGCATCCGCGCCGTCCATATATGTCTTACAAAAGCTGTAATCTCTGATTTCCGCTCCCGCAAAAAGAATGACCTTCATCGTGACTCATACTCCTTAAAAATATCCAGAAAAGCCTTTGCCGCGCCTGCAATATCCTCCTTGCCGAACACGGCGGAGCCTGCAACAATCACATTTGCGCCGGCATCCAAAGCCTCGCGCACATTATCCAAAGTAACGCCGCCATCCACCTCAATATCGAAATCCAAGCCCAATTCCTTCTTCCATTCCGCAAGCTGTCTGATTTTGGCAACGTGCTGCGCCATGAATTTCTGACCGCCGAAGCCGGGCTCTACCGTCATAACCAGAACCATATCGACCTCCTTTAGGAAGGGATACACGACCTCAACGGGTGTTCTGGGGTTTATGGTAATGCCCGCCCTTGCGCCTGTCGCCTTAATCTGCTGAATCACCTCTGCGGGGTATTTGGTTGCCTCCACATGAAAGTTGATAATATCCGCACCGGCCTTTCTGAATTCCTCGACATATTTTTCGGGCTCCACAATCATAAGGTGTGCATCAAAGACCATATTGCTATGCTTTCGGATGCTCTTAACCACAGGAATCCCAAAGGAAATATTGGGGACAAAAATCCCATCCATGACATCCAGATGGATATATGGTGTGCCTACGTCCTCCACAAGCTTGAGCTGTTCCGCCACCTTCCCGAAATCAACGGAAAGCATGGAGGGGGAAAGTTTTATGTGCATCAATCAAAATCTCCTCTCTTCTTCTTCCTTACGCTCATTATAAATCGTCACATAGCGCGCATAGCGCATGGGGTGAATCGCCCTGCCGACCTGCGCCTTTACGGCACAATCCGGCTCATGGATGTGCATACAGCCGTTGTAATAGCATTCATGCACAAAGGGGGCGAATTCCCGAAAATAATATTGCAGCTTTTCTGCGGAAATGTGTGTCAGATACAGGGAGGTGAACCCGGGAGAATCCACAATATAGCTTTTCTCCGCGACCTGAATCAGCTCCGCATGACGGGTAGTATGCTTGCCGCGCTGTATTTTTTCGCTAATCTCGCCCGTATGCAGCGCCAAGCCGGGGAAGGCCTGATTGATTAAGCTGCTCTTGCCGACACCGGAGGGACCCGCAAACACGGAAATTTTATTTTCCAAAGCGGCGCGCAGGGCATCAATGCCGATTCCCTTTTCTGCACTGGTGCAAAGAACGAGATAGCCCGCAGTCCGATACATTTCTGCTGCCGCGAGATAATTTTCCCTTTTATCCTTATCAATTTTATTGATGACAATCACAATATCCAGCTCCTGCTCCTCTGCCAGAAGCAGGAATCTGTCCAGCAAATCCAAATTCAGATTCGGGCTTTTTGCCGCAAACACAAACACGGCACGGTCTACATTGGACACCCGCGGACGAATAAGCTCATTTCTTCTGGGCAAAATTTCATCCAAACTCCCCTTCTTCTTCTCCTCATCCAGAACAGAAATCCGCACGGCATCGCCTACG
Organism: Sodaliphilus sp.; assembly: GCA_963640305.1. Taxonomy (GTDB): domain Bacteria; phylum Bacillota; class Clostridia; order Lachnospirales; family Anaerotignaceae; genus Anaerotignum_A. The sequence goes on from CAVHYX010000042.1 coordinate 11,744, forward strand.
GTCGGGCGAATTCCCTCCTTGCGGAAGATGCCCCGCGCCCGACATTCGTACACGCCGCTTTGGGTATCAATATAATAAAAACCGCCGATTCCTTTCAAAATTACGCCTTCCAGCATTGCTTCCCCCTTATCCGTATCATTCGGAGAATGTTACACTCTGCGACCACTGCTGTACATTATCAATATAGCAGGTGACTGTGCCGCTGCCCCTGCCCGTTACAGAGATGCTATAGGGCAGTTCGGAGACATCCTTATAAGTATCCACCACGGGATACACACCGTCCGCGTCCTCCTTCACCACGCGCACATACACGCTTCCGGTCGTACCTGCAGGGGCACTGATAGTAAAGTGCTGCGTACCCTGCGCTTGAGCCTCTTGGGTCTGCTGCTGAGTCTGTTGCTCGGTCTCCTGCGTTTCCGCGCCACTGCTGACAACCAGATTGACCACGCTGCCGGAGGAAACGGTGCTGTCCGCTGCAACAGTCTGGGTGATGACATAGCCCTCCTTGATACTGTCACTGGATGTATAGGAAACGCTGCCCGGCGTTAAGCCGACTGCAATCAGGGCTGCCTTTGCATCCTCCAGCTTTTCATTGACCACGTTCGGCACGACAACATCGTCGCCCTCATCACCCTTGCTGACCTTCAGGACAATGCGGCTGTTTGCCGTAATTTTTTCGCCTGCCTTTGGCGTTTGCTCAACGACCTCCAGAGGATCCGCCTCTGCGTCATAAACATATTCCACCTGCGCCACATCGCCGACCAGACGGATGATTGCCTCCTTTGCGGCAGTCTCGCTCTTGCCAAGCACATCGGGCATTTCCTCCTCGGTCAGACCCAGGCTGACCTTTACGCCGATTTTCGTACCCGCGCCAACCATCGTGCCCTCGTTGACGGACTGATAAATGATACAGCCTGTATCGTAGAAGCTGCTGTAATCCTCGCCCTCCTGTACCAGAGTAATCCCTAGGCGCTCTGCCTCCTTGACCGCATCGTCATACTCCACGCCCAAAAGTAGGGGCACTTCGATATTCTTTTCCTCGGAAACAAAGCCGCCAAAGCCGCCGCCCATAAATTTGATGCCGATAACGGAGATAATCCCAATCAAAACCAACGCCGTAATCACGGCAGCAAAAATAACCTTGCGTTCTGCCCTTCTGTCATGCTCATTATCATAATCCCCCTCTGTGCGAGGATTTCTACGCACCTTTTCCGGCCTTCTGCTGGCTTTCACAGGCTCGGTTTTCACATATTCCTTTTCGTAATCGTCTTCCTGAGAAAGCTGTTTCAGCCTTCTGCTGTGTTGCTCCAAGCCCATCACCGGCACCTCCTTTTCCTCTGCGGCGGGTGTCTCCGCCTTTTCCTCCGTATGCGCCGCATGGCGACGAATATACTCCAGCTCCTTCGGGTCGGTCGGTTTTGTTTCGGTCGGCGCATCCGGCTTTACGGGGGGCGCGGCGATTTTTTCCGTTCCCTCCTCCGCCCGCAGACGTGCCTCCGCCCGATGGGACCTTGCCCCTGTCTCCGATTTTTTCTCCGGCTCCGATATACCAAGCTCCGCCTTGGCGCGGAGCAAATCCGCAAGCAGAAGGTCGATGCTCGCATAGCGTTCATCCGCCTTCTTCATGGTTGCCTTTTTGATAATGCCCTCCAGAGAGGGGGTGCAGTTCGGGTTATACCGGCGGATGTCCGGCAGCTCGTCATTGATGTGCATTAAGGCAATGCTGACGGAATTGCTCCCCTGAAACGGCAAAACACCCGTAATCATTTCAAACATGGTGATACCCAAGGAATAAATATCGCTTTTTTCATCCACATAGCCGCCCCTTGCCTGCTCGGGGGAGAAATAATGCACGGAGCCTGCCGCATTAGCAGTGGTCGTCATGGTGGAGGCGGTTGCCGCACGGGCAATGCCGAAATCCGTTACCTTGACTACGCCATCCGTTCCCACAAGAATATTTTGGGGCTTGATGTCTCTATGTACGATGCGCGCCTTATGCGCCTGACTGAGCGCAGAGGCAATTTGAATCGAGACATTGATGGTGGAGCGGGAATCGAAGGGCGCTTTCTCCTGAATCGCCTTTTTCAGCGTATCCCCGTGGATATATTCATTGACGATATAGTTAATTTCCCCATCCTCGCCCACATCATACGCTCTGACGATATTGGGATGAGAAAGTCTTGCCACGGAGCACGCCTCGGAGCGGAAGCGCTCGATAAATTCCTCGTCCCCCGCAAACTCCTCACGCAGCACCTTTATCGTAACATAACGGTCCAGCTTTCTATCCTTGCCTCTATATACAACTGCCATGCCGCCGGAACCGATTTTTTCCAAAATTTCATATCTGCCGTTTAGGACAGTACCCGGATTCAATAACATCAGTCTGCAACCTCCCGTTTATATTTCAACCAAAATGAGGGAAATATTATCCTGCCCCCCTCGCCGATTGGCTTCTTCTATCAAAAATTCCGCCTTTTTGTCCAAGGTGGTTCTTTTATTCAGAAGCTTTGCCATTTCCTCGTCCCGCAGCATACCGGAAAGACCATCCGTGCAAAGCAGGATAATGTCCCTCGGCTGCACAGAATGAATCACCATATCCGTTTCCACTGTATTACGAATTCCAACGGCGCGTGTAATCACATTTCTTTTTGGATGCGTTTCCGCCTCCTCTTTGGTAATGCTGCCGGATTTCAACAGCTCCATCACATAGGAATGGTCGGTTGTGAGCCTTTGCAACGCCCGCTTGCGGAACAGATAGGCTCTGCTGTCCCCCACATGGGCAACATAAAGCTTCCCCTCTCGCACCGCTGCTGCAACGAGGGTGGTTCCCATTTCCGCAAACTCCTTGCGGGAATTGGATTTTACAAAAACCGCACGATTGGCGGCCGCCACCGCACCGGTCAAAAGATCGGGCATCTCCTCCGCCTCGGCGTGCGTCATTTCCTTCCAGAAATACGCCAGAAAACCCTCTACGGCGCAGCTGCTTGCGATTTCTCCCGCATTACAACCGCCCATACCGTCTGCAATCAGATATAAATTCTCCGTGGGGTCCTCCCCCGCCGAAATGTAATAGGCATCCTCATTATTTTTACGGCATTTACCGATGTCACTTTTCCCAACTGCCTTCAACGCTGCTCCACCTCCTCGCTTTCTTCGAATGATTCGGATTTTTTTGCTTGATTTTTCTGTATATGGCTGCGCCGCAGCTGCCCGCAGGCCGCATCAATATCGCTGCCCAGTCTGCGTCTGACCGTAGTTTCTATGCCGTGTTCCTGTAAAATGGCGGCAAACCGCTTTACCCGCTCGGCAGAGCTTTTGACATAGCCTCGCTCCTTCACATCATTAACGGGAATCAAATTGACATGGCAGAGCATCCCGCAAAGCCGCTGTGCCAGCTCCTCTGCGTGTGCATCCGCGTCATTGACGCCGTGAATCAGCGCATATTCAAAGGTCATGCGACGACCGGTTTTTTCTGTGTAATTTTTGCAGGCACGAAGAAGCCGTTCCATATCGTACCGCTTTGCAATCGGCATTGTCTGCATACGAATCGCATCATTGGGGGCATGCAGGGAAACCGCGGGTGTAATCTGCAAATTTTCCTCCGCCAGCGCATCCAGACACTCCGCCAAGCCACAGGTGGAAAGGGTGATATGCCGCTGCCCCATATTTTGCCCCTCGGGGGCATTCACCAAATGCAGAAATTTCAGAACATTTTCGTAATTATCCAAGGGCTCACCGCTGCCCATCAGCACCGTGCCGTGTATCCGCTCGCCGCAATCCCTTTGGATGGCATAGATTTGGGAAAGCATCTCCCCCGCCGTCAGCCCGCGCTCCAAGCCCAAAAGCGTGGAGGCGCAAAATTTGCAGCCCATCCGGCAGCCGACCTGCGTGGAAATACAGACCGTATTGCCATGCTCATATTTCATCAAAACGCTTTCGATGACGGCACCGTCGGAAAGGGCGAAAAGATATTTTCTTGTGCCATCCATTTCGGAAATGAGACGGCGCACAAGCGTGACACCATTGAACGCAGCTGTCTGCCTCAGTTTTTCCCGCAAAGCCTTTGGGAGATTGGTCATTTCATCAAAGCTCTCTACCTGCTTGGCGTGCAGCCAATCGAAAAGCTGCCTTGCACGAAAGCTCGGCTCGCCCATTTCCCGCAAAAGCCCCTGCAATTCTACGATATTCATGGATTTGATGTCTGCCTTTTCCATCGCCTAGTCCCTTCTTCGCATTTTGGAAATAAAAAACCCATCCGTTCCCGTTTGATGGGGCAGTAGGGTCAAATATCCCCTTTTTGCCGTTTCCGCATCCCATCCTTCGGGCAAATATTCCGAAATATCCTCTGCAACAAAATCGGGGTGGCGCTCTAAAAACCACTCCGGATTCCTTTCGTTTTCCTTTCGGCAGAGCGTACAGGTACTATAGACCAGCACGCCGCCCTTTTTCACATAGCGCGCCGCATTTTCCAAGATTCTCCTTTGCAGCGGAAGCAGGCTATCTATCTCATTTCCGTCCTTTTTCAGCCGAATATCCGGCTTTTTTCGGAGCAAACCCAAGCCGGAGCAGGGGACATCCGCCAGCACACGGTCAAACTGCACCGGAGCTTCCTCCTCTGCCGCCGCATCCCTTACCCGGCACTGCATGACGGAAATACCAAGGCGCGCCGCACCTTCCGCCATCAGGTCAATTTTATGCTCATAAACATCACAGGAAAGCAGGCTGCCTGTATTTTCCATAGTCTCCGCAATCGTAAAGCTTTTTCCGCCGGGAGCGGCACACATATCCAAAATTTTCTCACCCCTTTGGGGGTCTAATACCCGCACCGCCAGCTGGGAGCTTTCATCCTGCACATGGAACAGCCCCGCACGGAATGCCTCCAAACGGCTCAAATCCATGGTTTTTGTCAGGTGCAGCGCATTTTTGCAGATTTTTCCCTCTGTCACCACAACTCCCGCCTGCTCCAGCGTTTCCCGCAAATTCTGCGGATTCGTTTTCAGTGTGTTCACCCGAATCGTCACATCAGGAGGGCGATTATCGCAGGCGCAGAGACGCACCGTCTCTGCATAGCCATAATAGGCAAGCCACATCCGCACCAACCAGAGCGGGTGGGAATAGGCAACGGAAAGATATTCCGCCGTTCCCGTCTGCGGCATGGGAATTTCCTGTTTTTTCTTTGCCACCGTCCGCAATACGCCGTTCACAAAGCCCTTCAGCGAGGCATAGCCCCGCACCACCGCAAGCTGCACCGCCTCGTTACACGCCGCCGCATCGGGGACATCCATGAAATACATCTGATAGACCGCCGTTCGCAGTACCGCCAAAAGCCACGGCTTCATTTTATCCGTCCGTATTTTGGAAAAGGTATTCAGCACATGGTCGATATAAATAAGGTTGCGCAGGGTTCCGTTGACCAATTCCGTCACGAAGGCGCGGTCGCGCCCGGGCATGGCACCGTTTTGCCGCAGCAGACGCCGCAGTATCAAGGTATTATAGGCATCCGCCGTCATGATTTCCATGAGAGCCTCCGCCGCAATTTCTCTGGGATTGATTTGAAGCATGGTTTCTGCTCCTTCCGTCCAAGCGATTCTGTCTCAACATAGTATTATACGACAAAAAACACGATTCTTCAATCATTTCGCCCTGATTTTCGACAAAAAAAGGCTCCAAGGGCTTCTATAGACTGCTGCCAAAAAAGCCAAAGGACTAATCTGCAATCAGATTAGCCCTTCTTTGTTTAATCATTTCTTCTTCCGAAAACGGTAACCAGACGCAAAAGCTGCGCGACCGCCGCAAAGGCTGCTGCCACATAGGTCATGGCTGCCGCACCAAGCACCTTTTTTGCTCCGCCGATTTCATCCTCATCCAAAAAGCCATCATCCACCAAAAGCCGAATGGCTCTACGGGAAGCATTGAACTCCACAGGCAGCGTAATCAGCGTAAACGCAACGGAAAGGGAAAAGAACAATATCCCCAATGTAATCAATCCATTGTTGCCTCCGCCAAACAGGCAGCCAATGAGAATCAGAGGAATCGCCAGACGGGAGCCGAAATTCGCCAGAGGCACGAAAAAGCTCCGCAACGCCAAGGGCGCATACCCCACATCATGCTGTATGGCATGACCTGTTTCATGCGCCGCAACGCCGATTGCCGCCACGGAGCTGCTGTCATACACACTCTCGGAGAGACGGAGGGTCTTTGTTCTGGGGTCATAATGGTCTGTCAGATTCCCCGCCACACGCTGCACGCTCACATCGTAAATCCCCGCATTTTGCATCATCTGCTGCGCCACCTGCGCGCCCGTCAACCCTCTGTGGTTCCTGATTTTTGCATATTTATTAAATGTGCCGGATACCTTCACCTGCGCCACAAGGGAAAGGATGAAAGCAAGCAGCACCAAAAAGTACGAGCTGTCAAATCCATATCCATAATACATATCGCTTCCTCCTAATCTGAGTCATAGGGCAAATCAACGCAGCACGATGCCCGTCTCTATTGCGTGTCCGCGCAAATACGCATCCGTCGGCATCCGCTTGCCGCCCTGCGCCTGTAGCTCCTTGATACGCAAAATCCCGCCATCGCCGCATTTGACCGCAAAATCCTTCTTTGTTACCTCTATAATTTCACCAAACACCGCATCGGGACAGCTTTTTTGCTCCAGCTCCGCCCAAAACAGCTTAAGCGGCTCCTCGCCCAAAAGCGTATAGGCACCATGCCCGGGATACATACCGCGCATGAGATTCAAAATTTGCTGTCCGCCCATGCTCCAATCAATATGCCCCGTTTCCTTGTAAATCATGGGTGCATAGGTTGCCAGCGCATCCTCCTGCGGAATCCGCGCAACCGTACCCTTTTCCAAGCCGTCTATCGTTTCCAGCAAAAGTGCGGCACCCGCCTCCGCCATTTTCGCATACAAATCCGCGAAATTATCCGTCGGCAGAATTTCCACCTCTTTTTTCAGAAGCATATCCCCTGTATCCATGCCCTTCGCCATGAACATGGTGGTGATACCGGTCACCTTTTTGCCATCAATGATGGCGCGCTGCATGGGGGCTGCACCCCGATATTCCGGCAGAAGGGAGCCATGCACATTGATACAGCCGTATCGCGGCATATCGAGGATACTCTCCGGCAAAATTTGTCCGAAGGCGGCTACGGCAATCAAATCCGCCGCATAGCCGCGCAGCTCCTCCACAACCTCGGGCGCACGTACCTTTTCCGGCTGCAAAACGGGAATTCCATGCGCAAGCGCTACCTCCTTGACGGGCGTGGGCTGTAGTTTTTTTCCTCTGCCCTTGGGCTTATCGGGCTGCGTCACAACCGCAACAACCGTATGCTTTGTCAGGAGCGCCTGCAAGGAAGGCACGGCAAACTCCGGTGTTCCCATAAAAATGATTTTCATTGATTTTCCTCCTTATGCCTCTTCCTGCGGCAACGCCTTATCAATATACAAAATCCCATCAAGATGGTCGATTTCATGGCAAAGCGCACGCGCCATCAGCCCCTCGCCCTCAATGATACATTCGTTGCCGTCCCGATCCATCGCCTGCACCTTTGCGTAATAGGGCCGTTCCACCGTAGCAGACCGTCCGGGGAGGCTCAGACAGCCTTCTTCCTCGATTTGGGAGCCGCTTGTCTCCAAAATGACGGGATTGATGAGCTCCACCAGACCCTCGCCGATGTCGATGACAACGGCACGCTTCAAAACGCCTACCTGCGGCGCGGCAAGGCCTACGCCGTTGGCTTCATACATGGTATCTGCCATATCCTCCAAAAGCGTCAGCAGACGCGGGGTAATCTCCCGAATCGGCTTACAGGTTTTTCTCAGCACCTCATCCGTACTGATACGAATATTACGAATTGCCATGTTGTTTCCTCCTGATTCTATACTATCTCCAAAATTTGAATAAATGAAAAACTTTTTGTGAATTTATCCGAAACGAAAACGAAAAACCCGTTCCGATAAGGAATTTTACCACAATTCCCTCTTTTACACAAGATTGGCGGGATTGAGGCTCAGCTGCAACCGCACACGTCCGCCCCTCTCTTTTTTCATGCACTGCACCACAGGCACAACCAGCTGCCGCAGAGGCTCCTCCTCCGCCGCCTTTACAATCAGCTGATAGCGGTATTCTCCGCGGAACTTCGGTAATGCCGCAGGGGTCGGCCCCAAAATTGCGGCAATGCCCTCCGAATCCGCCTCTGCCAAGCGCTTTGCCAGCTCCTGCGCTGCCTGCTCCGCCTCCTCCTTTTTTATGCCTGTCAGCAGGATATGGAAAAAGGCGGAAAAGGGCGGCTCACCCATCATTTGCCGCACCAAAAGCTCCTCCTCGTAAAAGCCACGATAATCCTGCCTTGCGGCACACTGCACCGCATAATGCTGCGGCTGATAGGTCTGGAGAAGGACGCGCCCTCTGTCATCCCTTCTGCCGGCACGCCCTGCCGCCTGCACCATCAGCCGAAAGGCTGTTTCCGCCGCCGTAAAACAATTCAGATTCAAGGACAAATCCGCTGCCATGATGCCGACCAGCGTGACATTGGGGTAATCATGCCCCTTGGCAATCATCTGCGTTCCAATCAGAATATCGGCCTCCCCCGCTGCAAATGCCGCAAGAATCCGTTCGTGGCTATGCTTGGTCAGCGTAGTATCCAAATCCATCCGCAGAATCCTTGCCTGTGGAAACCGTCTTTTTGCTTCCTCCTCGATTTTTTGCGTACCCGTACCGAAATAGCGGATATATTTTGAACCACAGGCAGGGCAAAGGCGCGGCAAGGGTGCTTTTCTGCCGCAATAATGGCAGAGCAGCGCGTGCTCCTTCGCGTGATAGGTATAGGTAATGTCACATGCCGGACACTTCATCACATGACCGCAGCTGCGACAGGAAACAAAGGTCGCATAGCCCCTACGATTCAGAAAAAGCATGGTTTGCTCGCCTTTTTCGAGATTTTTATGAATCTCCATCTGCAATTCCCTGCCGAACGCAGAGCGGTTCCCCTCCCGAAGCTCCCTTCGCATATCCGTGATAAAGACCTGCGGCAAAACACCGCCGCCCGTCCGTTCCTTTAATTTCAGAAGAAGAAGTTGCCCCTGACAGGCCTTATAATAGCTGCATACATCCGGCGTTGCCGTTCCCATCAAAAACAAAGCACCATAGCGCTTTGCCGCCTCCGCTGCAACCTCCTTGGTATCGTACTTCGGCGTAATATCAGAGACATAGCTGCTCTCATGCGCTTCATCCATAATAATCGCGCCAACATCGGGGAAGGGCAGAAACAAGGCCGAGCGCGGGCCGATGACAACGGAAATTTCACCCGTGCGCGCCCTGCGCCACTGCTCCACGCGCTCTCCCATGGAAAGATGACTATGCGTCACGCTGACCGCATCCCCAAAACGGGAAAGAAAGCGCGATGCCAGCAAGGGGGTCAGGGCGATTTCCGGCACAAGCACGATTGCCTGTCTGCCCTGCGCCAGAACCTCCGCGATAATCTGCATATAAACCTCTGTTTTACCGCTGCCCGTCACCCCATGCAAAAGCGCCGGTCTTTTTTCCTCCCGCGCCAGCTCCCGCCGCAGAGCGGAAAGCACCGCCGCCTGCTCCGCTGTTGGCGGGAAGGGCTTTGTTCTTTCGATTTTTTCGGTATCCGCAGTGGGGTGCTTCTCCGCCTGTCTGCGTTCTCGCAGAATCCCCTTTTTCAGCAGGGTTTGGATGGGGGAATCGGTAACGCCCAACGCCTCCTTCATCTCTGCGGCAGTTGCCTCTCTGCCGTTTTCCAGATACTCCAAAATGCGACCTTGCCCCAAAAGGCGCTTGTCGCGCTCTGCTCTTTGCCGTGTTTCCTTCAAAAGCGGATGGTCAAGGCACAGAGAATAGAGCCGTTTTTCCTTTTGGTAGGCGCTGCGATAGATTTCCTGCCTGAGCTTGAGCAAGCCCTTCGCCTCCGCCCGACGCAAAAACGCAAGGCAATTTTCGCCAAGTGCGTCCTTCACCTCCTCCAAGGGAAGACTCTCCCGCGTGCCAAACAGGGCAAGCAGCGCTTTTTCCTTCGGGGTCAGCCTTGTTTCTGCCGTTACTGTGCCGACCGTAACCGTCCACCGACTTTTGCTGCGCAGTCCGGGCGGCAGAATCGCTTGCAGACATTGGTTTAGGGTACAGAAATACCTCTCCTGCATCCATTTTGCCAAATCCAGCAGCACGGGAGTAAGAATCGGCTCGCCCTCATCCGTGACCTCAAGGATTTCCTTGATTTTATCCTGCGACACCTCCGTTTTCTCCGAGAGAGAAAGGACATAGCCCTCTGTTTTTTTGTTGCGGCTGCCAAAGGGCACAATCACCCGCGCGCCAATACAAACCGCCACTCCTTCGGGAATCCGATAATCAAACAGCTTATCCGTCTCGGGGCGGTTCAGTCCAACCAGCACACTTGCATACATTCTCTCTCACCTCCTGCAAAAAAAGCCCGTAAAGGCGCACACTCCCCTACAGGCTATTTCCTTCTGTTCAGACTTCCTCCGTCTCCTCTGCCATGCTTGCAAAGTCCACTTCAACCGGCTCTGCCTTTTCCTCCTCCACGATCGGCTTGCCCTGCCGAATCTTAAGCTTACCCTCGTAAATCTCCTGTACGGCAATGGAAACCGGCTTATTTACGATGATATGGTCTACCAGCGGCTCCTGATGATCCACCAGCTGTCTTGCCCTTTTTGCCGCCGCGATTACGATGGTATATCTGCTGGCAAGGGTAATATCCTCGGAATCCTGCGTGATAACCTCTAAAATATCGGAATAAGAGGGTCTTAACATATTACATCTCTCCTTTGAAAATCCTTTGAATGTCCTTATTTCTGCTGCATTTCATCTTTTCTGCCGCGACAATAGTAAAAATATCCCCCGCCGCCTGCGCCACGGTATCGTTAATCACCAGATAATCATAGCGCTCCACCAACTCCATCTCCTCCAACGCCCGACGCAGGCGTCTGTTGATGGTTTCCTTGTCCTCGGTGCCCCGCTTGGTTAGGCGGTTGCCCAATTCCTCCAGATTCGGAGGAACCAGAAAAATCAGCACGCCATCGGGATAAATTTCCTTTACCTGCAATGCGCCCTGCACCTCAATCTCCAAAATGACATTGCGCCCTGCCATAAGCTGCTCCGTTACATATTTTCTCGGTGTGCCGTAATAATTGCCGCAAAACTCCGCCCACTCCAAAAGCTCGCTGCGGTCGCGCATCCGTTCAAATTCCTCCTTGGTATGGAAGAAATAATGCACCCCGTCCTTTTCGTATTCTCTGGGCTTTCTCGTTGTTGCGGAGATGGAAAGCGAAAAATCATCCTCGCGGCAAAGCTGCTCGACGACCGTTCCCTTGCCCGCACCGGAGGGACCCGAGATAATCAATAAAACACCCTGTTTTTTCATGCGTACTCCCCTTTTGTCAAAAGCCTGCAAAACGAAGGCTTATTCCAGATTCTGCACCTGCTCTCTGATCTTTTCGATTTCGCTTTTCAGCTCAATCGTCACCTTCCCGATTTGCATATCATTCGCCTTGGAGGCAATGGTATTGGTTTCCCGATTCATCTCCTGAATGAGAAAATCCAGCTTGCGCCCCACCTGTCCGCCGCCCTCCAGAATATCCCGAAGCTGAATCAGATGGCTCTCCAGACGGGTCACCTCCTCATCAACACAGCCGCGATCCGCAAAGACGGCAACCTCTGTCGCAATGCGCTGCGGGTCAACATCGACGCCGCCCAAGAGCTCCTTCAAGCGGTTTTGCAGCTTTTCTTGATATTCCAAGACAACCAGCGGCGCGCGCTCCCTGACTGCGGCAACCAACGCTTGGATGCGTTCTGCCTTCTGCAAAATATCCTGTTTCAGATTTTCGCCCTCAACGGTACGCATGGCAACGAATTTTTCCAGCGCCTCCTCTAAGGCGGGCAGCAGCGCCGCCCAAATGACTTCTTCTTCCTGCTGCGTCTTTTCCACCGTAATCACATCGGGGAATTTCGCCGTCAGTGCAAGCTTATCCCCGCCGCTGAGGGAAAAGCGCTCCTCCATACGGCTAAGCGCCGCCAGATATGCCGCTGCCAGAGCCTCATTCAACTGAACCTCCACATCCGCTGCGGAAAAGGCTTCAAAGCTGATGTAGACATCCGTTTTTCCGCGGAATACCTCGCGTAGGATTCTTTTTTTGATTTTATCCTCCAGACTCGCCAGAGAACGAGGCAGCTTAATCGTGATATCGTTATAGCGATGGTTCACGGCTTTGATTTCCACCGTAAATTTACGCTCCTCAGCAATATGCTCCCCTCGCCCATAGCCGGTCATGCTTCTCACGCTTGTATTCATATCCTACCCCTTTTCTTCTCTCATGCACTTCTCATGCATTTCCGCTTCATTATACAAAACCATGCGGGAAACCACAAGAAAAGTACGAAATTGTATCCCTTATTTTTAATCATTTTTTAATCTTTTTACTTTTTTCCGAAAATTCTCCGGGAAAACAGATGCAAAAAGGGTCTGCCTGTGTTAAAATTACAGATTAGTACACGATTGGAAGGAGGCATCGCGCATGGCACTGGACGGCATCACAACGGCGGCTATCGTAGCCGAATTAAAATCCACTCTTTTGGGCGGGCGAATCGACAAAATCCATCAGCCGCTTGCGGACGAAATCCGCATGACGGTGCGGGGGCTTGGCGGCGGCGCAAAAAGGCTCATTCTTTCCGCCAATTCCGCGCATCCCCGTATCCATTTAACGGAAAGCACTGCCGATAATCCCATGACCGCGCCCTTATTCTGCATGGTCATGCGGAAGCATATTGCGGGAGGCAAGCTCGTTGACATCGTGCAGCCCGATTTTGAGCGGATCATCATTCTCAAAATCGAAGCCGCAAACGAGATGGGCGACCTTGCCGTCAAAAATCTCATTCTGGAAATTATGGGCAAGCACAGCAACCTCATTCTGACCGATGAAAACGGTAAAATCCTAGACGCGGTCAAGCGGGTCACGCATGAGAAAAGCTCCGTGCGCGAGGTGCTCCCGGGGAAGGAATATGCCTCCCCCCCCTCGCAGGGCAAAAAAAATCCACTCCTTGCCGAGCAGGCGGATTTCCTTTCTGCGCTGCATTTGCAGGAGGGCAGGCGCTTGCAGGAATTCCTCTATCAGACCTACACGGGGCTCAGCCCGCTTATGGCGGCGGAAATCTGCACCCGCGCGGGCTTAGATGCCTCGGATGTCTGCCAGACGACCACACTCGAAAACGGTGAGCGGCTTTTTGCCGCCTTGGCTGGCGCGATGCAGGAGGTCAAGACGGGAGCGTATTTCCCTGCGATTTATTATCAAAAGGAAAATAATCGCATTGTCGATTTTGCCGTATTGAAAATGGAGCAATTCCAAGGGCTTTCCGCAAAGCCGTTCCCCTCCGTTTCCGCGCTTTTGGAGGGCTTCTATCAGGAGCGGGATACAGCGGCGCACATCCGACAGAAGGCACAGGATATGCGAAAGCTTGTGATAAATCACATTGAGCGCTGCGTCAAGAAGAAGGAAATTCAGCTGAAAACAAGGCGGGAAACCCGCGGCATGGATCTATGGAAGAAAAAGGGAGAGCTTTTGACCGCCAATATCTATGCCGTTCCGCAGGGTGCGACAACCTTCAAAACAATTGATTACTACGAGGAGACCCTGCCGGAAATCGAAATTGCGCTCGACCCCGCCAAAACGCCGGCGGAAAATGCACAGAAATATTTTGCAAAATACAACAAGGCAAAGCGCACGCTGGCGGCGCTGGAAATTCAGGAAAAGCAAAACGAGGAAGAGCTGGTCTATCTGGAAAGTGTCCTCAATGCGCTGGAAAGCGCGAAGGATGCGGCAGATCTGGCTGAAATCCGCACGGAACTTACGGAAAGCGGCTTTCTCCGCAAGCAGGTACAAAAAAAGGGACAGCAACGGCAGAAAAAAGCAAAGCCGCTCCGCTACATTTCCTCGGACGGGTATGAAATTCTGGTCGGGAAAAGCAATCTGCAAAACGACGAGCTGACCCTGCGTACGGCAGAGCCGACAGACCTTTGGCTGCACACAAAGGATATCCCCGGCTCCCATGTCATCATCCGCACCGGGGGGCAAAGCGAGCTGCCCGAAGCAACCATGGAGGAGGCCGCAAACCTCGCCGCCTTCTACAGCAAGGCAAAGCACAGCAGTATGGTACCCGTGGATTATACCCAACGGAAAAATATCAAAAAGCCAAACGGTGCAAAACCGGGCATGGTGATTTATCTGACGAATAAAACCATTTATATCACCCCCGACGAAGCCCGTATTCAACAAATGAAAAACGAATAAAGGAAGCTATCCTTTGGAAGAAAGGAGCAAGACTCATGGCAAAAACCCTGCGCTATGCCCTTCGGCACAGCATTCCCATATTCTTCAGCTACATCCCCGTTGCCCTTGCCTACGGGGTGCTGATGCAAAATTGCGGCTACAATTTCATCTGGACAGGTGCGTGCAGCATTTTCGTTCTGACCGGCTCTCTGCAATATCTGATGGTGACCTTCTTCGCCGGGGGCGTCTCTCTCGCAACCGTTGCGGTCATGTCCTTCCTGCTCAACAGCCGCCATATTTTCTACGGGCTATCCTTCATTGAAAAATTCCGTTCCTTCGGAGCTTGGAAATATTTCCTGATTTATACCCTGACGGACGAGAATTATTCACTCCACTGCTCACACGATTTTGACACAGATGTCAACGAAAAATGGGCTTTCGTGCTGACGGCGCTTCTGACCGTTTCCTATTGGATTTGCCTGAGCATCCTCGGTGCGCTGATTGGGAGCATCATTCCCTTCGACACCACGGGGATTGATTTTGCGCTGACGGCACTTTTCATCGTCATTCTGACAGAGCAGCTGCTTGGTGCGGATAATCGCCTGCCGGCAAGGCTTGCCTTTGTCTCAAGCATTGTCTGTTTGATTCTCTTCGGACCGAACAGCTTCATTCTGCCCTCGCTGCTGATTACGGTGGCTCTTTTGACTATCCTGCGTCACCGCATTGAGCCTGTGAAGAAAGAAGAAACGGAGGGAGCGTAAATGGCTTTGACAACAATACAATCTATCTCAATCATCGCCGTCTGCGGCATCTGCACACTGCTGACGCGCGCCCTGCCCTTCCTGATTTTCGGCGGCAGAGCCGTTCCGGAGCCGGTGCGCTATCTGGGGCGTGTGCTGCCCATGGCGATTATGGCAACGCTGGTCATCTATTGCCTGCGGGGAATTTCCTTTTCCTCTGCGGCAGGCTTTGCGCCGCCGCTGATTGCCGCGGGAGTGACCGTTTTGCTGCATCTTTGGAAAAGAAGCACGCTCATCAGCATATTCGGCGGCACCGTCTGCTATATGCTTCTGGTGCAACTCATATTTATCTAAGCAAAAGCCCTTCGTATGAATTTCACACGAAGGGCTTCTTTATGGTCAACTTCAAAATTCCGTTTCCGTGGCGGGTTCTGCCTCCTCCGCAAGGGGTGCATCCTGCACCGGCAAGCCGTAGTGCGCCCGTACTTGATTTTCAATCTCCATACATACATCAGGATGCTCCCGCAAATACTGCTTGGCATTCTCGCGCCCCTGCCCAATCCGGGTTTCCTGATAGGCATACCATGCACCGCTTTTATTGACAATATCCACATCCGCTGCCAAATCCAGAATATCGCCCTCCTTGGAGATGCCCTTGCCGTAGATAATATCAAACTCGGCAATTTTGAAGGGGGGTGCAACCTTATTTTTCGCAATCTTTACCTTGGTGCGGTTGCCAATCGGCTCCGCTCCCTGCTTGAGGACGTCAATTTTTCGAATCTCCATACGGATGGAAGCGTAAAACTTCAGCGCACGACCGCCCGTTGTGGTTTCTGGATTGCCGAAGGCAACGCCGATTTTTTCACGCAGCTGATTGATAAAAACAACCGTACAGTTCGATTTATTGGTGATACCCGTCAGCTTTCTTAACGCCTGACTCATCAGCCTCGCCTGCAAGCCCATATGGGAATCGCCCATTTCGCCCTCGATTTCCGCACGAGGCACCAGTGCCGCTACGGAATCCACGATTACAATATCAATCGCACCGCTGCGCACCATGGTTTCCGCAATCTCCAATGCCTGCTCGCCATCATCCGGCTGGGAAATATAGAGATTATCAATATCCACGCCCAACGCCTTGGCATAGGTCGGGTCCATGGCGTGCTCCGCATCCACATAGCCCGCGATACCGCCGCGCTTTTGCACCTCTGCCACCATATGCAGCGCAACCGTTGTTTTACCGGAGGACTCGGGTCCGTAAACCTCAACGATTCTGCCCTTCGGCAGCCCGCCGACGCCCAGCGCCAAATCCAGACTCAGGGAGCCGGTCGGCACAACCTCAACAGACATTCTTGCGCTATCATCCCCAAGCTTCATGACCGCGCCCTTGCCGAACTGCTTTTCAATCTGGCTGAGCGCCGCATCCAGCGCCTTTTGCTTATCCTCAAATCTGCTGTCTTCCTTTTGTAATTTTGCCGCCATTTGTTTTCCGCCTTTCCAAAAAAACGATTGCTTTGCTATCATTTTTACGAATATTTGTTCTATTTTGTTCTCATTTTATTTGACTTTGTTCGCCTTGTCAATACTTATTTTGTCTCCCGCGCCGGGTTTTGCGCCAAGGTCATTGCCGCAAAAATCACCACACAACCAATATAGCCCCTGCACGACATCCGTTCGCCATATAGAATCGCGGAGAAAAATGCCGCAAAAACCGATTCCGAGGTTAGAATAATCGCCGCGTGATTCGGCGGGGTGGTACGTTGCCCCACGCTTTGCAGCACAAAATAGATTGCCGTGCAAAACACTCCGGCGTAGAGGAAATTTCCGAATGCGGGCAGGGTCAGCGGCGGCATCCTCCGGCCCGTAGCGAGAAAAATCACCGTCATGACCGCCAGAGTCGAAAGGTTCTCCACAATCGCAATATGCACCGCATCGCAGTCCCGGGTCAAATTCCCCAGAAAGGTCATTTGCAGGGAAAACGCCACCGCTGCCAGAAGGGAAAGCACCGCGCCGAAATCCATGCGAAAATCCGCCTTAAGCGAAAGCAGACAAACGCCGAAAAGCGTCATGACCGCCGCAAGAAAGCAGCTGCGGCTCGGCCTTTGCCCAAATACGCCCCAAGAGAGAAACGGCACAATCACCGCAGGGATATTGACCAAAAACGCATTGACCGACGGCGTGGTATATTGCAATCCGACAGTCATCAGAAGAAACATCGTCGCCCAAAGCAAGCCCAGAATACCGCCAACCCGCCACTCCTGCCCGGTGATTTTTTTCAGCCGCCCGCAATAGACGAAACACATACAGACGGATGCCATCAAAAACCGCCCGAACAGCACCTGAAACGGGGAATACCCCCAATCCAACAGATATTTCAAGCTGATAAAGCCGCCGCCGCCGATAAACGCCGCCAAAAGCAGCAGCCAATCCCCTTTATGTCTCATCACTGACTTCCTTTCGCAAGAGATTCAGCGCCGCATACGCCGCACGTTCTCTGATTTTATTCCGCTTGCCGACAAAGCGGCACTGCTTTACCTGCGTTTTTCCGCAATAAGAAAGTGCGATATAAACCAAGCCGACCTGCTTACCCTCACTGCTTTCGGGACCCGCCACGCCCGTGGTTGCCAGGCCGATGGCGGCGCCGCTTGTTTTTGCAATGCCCTCCGCCATCTCTCTTGCCGTTTCCTCGCTGACCGCGCCGTATTTTGCCAGCGTTTCCGCCCGCACGCCGAGTCTGCGCATTTTTGCTTCATTGGAATAGGTGACGCAGCCCTCCAAAAGAACGGCGGAAATACCGGAATATTCCACCAGCTCCGATACAATCAAGCCGCCGGTGCAGGATTCCGCGACAGCCAGCGTGAGCTGCTTTCGCAGCAGCTGCTCCGCAACGACCGTTTCCAGATTCGTCTCACCCTCGCCATAAACCGCAGTTCCCAGCCGCTCCCTGAGTGCCGCCACAACGGGGTCAATCAGCCGATTTGCCTCTGCTTCATCCCGTGCCTTTGCCGTAATGCGGAGGATTGCCTCGCCGTCCTTCGCATAGGGTGCAATGGTCGGGTTGGTCTGTGCATCGATAATATCCTTTACGCGATCCTCCATGGCACTCTCGCCCACCTCCGCCACGCGCAAAATACGGGAGACAAAGGTAAACTCCTGCTTTTTTGCAAGATACGGCCTTACCTGATTTTGGAACATAGGGACGGTTTCCCTCGGAGGTCCCGGCAGCATGATAATGATTTTTCCGTTTTTTTCCAGAATAATGCCCGGCGCAGTGCCGTTATCGTTATACAGGACAATGCCGTTTTTTTCCGGCACCATTGCCTGCTTGACATTATTTTCCGTCATGGATCTGCCGGTGCGCTCGAAATATTTTCGGATACGATCCAAGGCTCTTTCATCCAAAACCAGCCTCTCCCCGAAATATTCCGCCGCCGTTTCCTTGGTCAAATCATCCTCCGTCGGCCCCAAGCCGCCCGTTGTAATGACTAAGTCCGCTCGGGAAAAAGCGTGAAAAATCGTATCCCTCAGCCGCTTGGGATTATCCCCCACAACCGTCTGATAGTATAGCTCTATCCCCAGATTTGCCAATTCCTGCGCCAAAAATTGCGCATTGGTATTCAAAATATCCCCCAGCAGCAGCTCTGTGCCGACTGCAAGAATCTCTGCCCTCATACATTCTCCTCCTTAATCGGTATGGTTTCCTTGCATATTCTACCTCTTTTTTTCGCAAATTCCAAGATTCTTGCGGAGATTGGCAAAGAAAAAACGGAAAATGATAGGCTTTTTTTCGTTTTTGTGCGATAATAGAATTATTGTTTGGCAAAAAAAGGAGGATTTACCATGCACATTGTTTTGTTGGAGCCGGAGATACCCCAAAACGCCGGAAACATCGCGCGCACCTGTGCGGTGACAAATTCCGTGCTGCATCTCATAAAGCCTTTGGGTTTTTCCGTCGAGGATAAATATCTTAAGCGTGCGGGTCTGGATTACTGGAAGCTTTTGGATATTCGCTACTACGAAAATTTTATGGAATTCTGCGAAAAAAATCCCAACGCAAAAATATGGATGGCATCCACAAAGGCGCGCCATGTCTATACGGGTGTGCGCTACGGGGAAAACGACTATATCATGTTCGGGAAGGAAAGCGCCGGCATTCCGGAGGAAATTCTCATGGCACACGAGAAAACCACAATTCGGATTCCCATGCTCGAAGCGGCGAGAAGCCTGAATCTCTCCAATTCCGTGGCGATTATCATTTATGAGGCAATGCGCCAGCAGGGCTTCCCCGGGATGCTTCTGGAGGGGCAGCTGCATCGGCATAGATGGTAAAAACAAAAAAGCGATTCGGAGGATTGTCCAAATCGCTCTTTTTTTATTGTGCTTCTTCCGTTTCCTCCGACAAATCTTCTGTCTGGATTTCGTCCGCTTTCCTATCCTCTTTCCTATCCTCTTTCCTATCTTCCTCGGGCATTTCCTCCGCAGGGGGCGCGGGAGGCTCTGTTGCCGGAAAGGCAACAAATGCCTTGAACAAATCCCCCTCGATTTCCAGAGAAAACTCCCCCTTCTGCAAGCCGACGAGGGATTGTGCGATATTTAAGCCCAGACCACTGCCCTCGGTGTGGCGGGAGCTATCCCCCCGTACAAAGCGCTCCATCAATTCCTCCGCAGGGATATTGAGGGCATCCCTTGCGGTATTTTTCATGGAGAGAAGCACGGCCTCCTTCTCTTTTTTGATGTCGATATAGACCCTTGTATGCGACTGGGAATACTTACAGGCATTGCTCAAAAGATTACTCAGCACGCGCCAGGTCAGATTACCGTCCAGCATGGCAAACGAAGGTGTCTCGCCGCCATGGACAACCGCCGTAAGACAGGCATCCGCCAGCTTTTCCTCATATTCCGCGACCGCCTGCGCCACGAGCTCACCCATATCCGTCGGGGCAAGCGCAACCTTAAGGTTGCCCGTGGACGCCTTGGAGGCTTCGACCAAATCCTCGGTCAGCTTTTTCAGCCTACGGGATTGTCTGTCCAGAACCTCGATATATTCCGCCGTCTTCCCCTGCGGGTTCTCATTTTTCAACAAATCCACATAATTGATGATGGAGGTCAGGGGCGTTTTAATATCATGGGAGACATTCGTGATCAGCTCCGTTTTCAGATGCTCACTTTTCATTTTCTGCTCCAGCGCGACAGAAAAACCGTCGGAAATGCGATTCAGGTTTTCCCCATGGGCGCGGAAAAAGGGAAGCATCCGCCGTACATCAAGCTTATAATTCAAATCACCCTGCGCCAGCCTCTCGCCGCCCTCCTTTAATCTCTGCATCTGGGAAGCCATGGAACAGAACACAAGCAACAGCACAAGGCTGAGCACAACCGCCCCAAAGCCGCCACTGATATAAAAAGCGGAAACCACCAGCCACACCAATGCGATTTTCCATGTGACGGAAATGCTTCTTACGGCATCCAAAACGGCAGAGCAGACAGCCGCAAGTATTTTCCAGCAGAAACGGATGACCTGATACGCAATCGTATGCTGATAAAAATATTTTCCCAGCTTCAAGCGGGTGGCACAGGTAAGAAGGGCCGCCAAGCCAAGGACGGCTCCGACCAACACGCACAGCACTGCCACGAGCAGCTCTCCCTGCGTATACCGATACGAAAAGGGAGAAAATCCCTCAAAAAAAAGAAGCGCATCACAAAAAAGCAGCGGACAGACGAGCAAAAAATACAAATCCAGCGGGATTTTATCCTGCAAATTCGGGGTAATTGTCTCCGTACCGGTTCTATGCCCTGCGGCACAAAGCAGATAAATTACGGAAACAGCAAACAAAAGCAGGCCGGCGGCCAGAATCGGCAGCAGTGCGCCGCGCATCTCATAAAGCCTCGCCAGCACTGCCGCATCGCAAAAAGGGAACATACTACCGATATTCGCAAGCGTAATCTCGCCGCGAAAAAGGCTATATCTGTTCAAGAGAAAGCTGCCGAGCACGCCGAAAAAGACGGTGACTGCGGAAAGCACCGCAACAAAGCAGGCAAGCACCTTCGTTCCCAAGGCATAGGGAAGATTTTTCATTTCTTTGCCTCCTTTTCGATTTTATAGCCCAAGCCCCAGACTACCTTAAGATAGCGGGGATTTGAGGGGTCAATCTCGATTTTTTCACGCAAATGACGAATATGTACGGCGACTACGCTGCCCGAGCCGCAGGCATCCTCATTCCAGATGCGCTCGTAAATCTGCGTGGAGGAGAACACCCTGCCGGGGTTTTCCATGAGAAGCTTCAGGATGTTATATTCGCTGGGGGTCAGGCTAACAGCCTCACCGTCCACCGTAACGATTTTTGTCTCATCATCCAAATCGATTCCGCCGTTTACAAGGTGCGTGCTTTTCCTTGTCATGCCACCCAGAGAGGTATAGCGGCGCAGCTGGGAGCGCACCCTTGCCAAAACTTCAATGGGATTGAAGGGCTTGGTAATATAGTCATCCGCGCCGATATTCAAGCCCAGAATCTTATCGCTGTCCTCGCTTTTTGCGGTCAGCAGGATAATCGGGATATTCGAGGCCTCTCGGAGCTTTACCGTGGCGGCAATCCCGTCCATCTGCGGCATCATCACATCCATCAGAATCAGGTGAATATCCTGCTTTGCCACAATATCCAGCGCCTCCTGTCCGGTATAGGCTGTGAAAAGCTTATAGTCCTCGGTAGACAGATAAATGGATAACGCGGTTACAATATCCTTCTCGTCATCGCAAATTAAAATATTATACATCGTACTGCACCTCCGTCATGCTGTGCTTCTATCCTATCGCATATCCTTTAAGAAATCCGCAGAAAAAAGCTTAATTTTTATTTAATTTCTGATATATCTCACTCTTGTTTTCATAAAAGGTAATGGTTTCGGGGTACTCTATATCTGTAAAAGCCTCAGACCGTGGGGCTCCGCCACCCCACGAGGGGATCCCCCCTTGACCCGATACCACAAAAGCAAAGCAATGCATTACATTGCTTTACTTTGCTTTTGCAAATGAGGGTGCAGGGGTAGTAGCACCGCCAAAATAAGGCGGCGGCGTAGCTGTCTTCCCACAGGGAAGATGCTCTGACCACGTCCCCCTGTCGGGAGGATTGTGGAACAAAGTCCCAAGGTCTTATCTTTTGTGGTCATTCTACCATATTTCCCGCGAAAAAAGAAGATTGACAAATACAGACGGATATAGTACCATTTTTCTAGGGTCATATGACTGACGGAAGTGGAACGAACCACAAGGAAGTATGACTGTTTGAATGCCGACCGTCTGGGCGATGATGCTTGGATTGCGTGCGGTTTTTTTTATGAGAATTTTTTTATATTTTTTCAAAAAACCCGCCCTCTCCCGCATCAACGAATACAAAAAGGAATCAAACAGAGAGGAGATGTTGCAGATGTTTCTGACAGACCTGCAAATCGCACAAAGGTGCAGCATGGAGCATATTCTGAAGGTTGCCGCAAAGGCGGGGATTCCCGAGGAATATATCGACTGCTACGGAAAGTATAAGGGCAAAATCAACCGCAGCTATTACGAAAAAATCAAAGACAATCCCGATGCCAAGCTGATTTTGGTGACTGCCGTAAACCCCACACCAGCCGGGGAGGGCAAAACCACCGTGACCATCGGCTTGACGGAGGCATTGCAGCAGATGGGCAAAAACGCCGTAACCTGCCTCAGAGAGCCCTCACTCGGCCCCTGCATGGGCGTAAAGGGCGGCGCTGCCGGCGGCGGCTATGCGCAGGTTGTTCCCATGGAGGACATCAACCTGCATTTTACAGGCGACCTGCACGCCATTACCACCGCAAACAATCTGCTTGCGTCTATGGTGGATAACCATATCCAGCAGGGCAACGAGCTACGTATCGACCCCAGAAGAATCACATGGAAGCGTTGCGTTGACTTAAACGACAGACAGCTGCGGAGCATTGTTTCCGGTCTGGGCGGCAAAGCAAACGGTGTCCCCAGAGAGGATGCCTTCCAGATTACCGTTGCCTCCGAAATCATGGCAATTTTCTGTCTGGCAAACGATTTGAAGCAGCTGAAGGAAATGCTCGGCAAAATCATCATCGGCTACACCTATGACGATGAGCCGGTAACGGCAAAAATGCTGGGTGCAGATGGTGCAATGACCGTTCTTTTGAAGGATGCGCTACAGCCTAACGTGGTACAGACGCTGGAAAACACCCTGGCTATCATCCACGGCGGCCCCTTCGCCAATATCGCACACGGCTGCAACTCCGTCATGGCGACCAAAACAGCCATGAAGCTTGCGGATTATGTCATCACGGAGGCCGGCTTCGGTGCGGATTTGGGTGCTGAGAAATTCTTCGATATTAAGTGCCGCAAGGCAGGGCTTGTGCCCGATGCGGTCGTTCTGGTTGCAACGGTGCGCGCACTGAAATATAACGGCGGCGTAGCAAAGGATGCGCTGGCAAACGAAAATTTGGATGCGCTGGCAAAGGGCTTTGTCAACCTCGAAAAGCACATCGAAAATATCCAAAAATACGGCGTACCCGTTGTGGTAACACTGAACCATTTCGTTGCCGATACCGATGCCGAGGTAGCCTATGTGAAGGAGCGCTGCGAAAAAATGGGCGCAACCTTTGCCGTTGCCAAGGTTTGGGCAGAAGGCGGCGCAGGAGGCAAAGCGCTGGCGGAAAAGGTTTTGGAAACACTGGAAACCAAAAAAAGCGAGTTCCGTTTCCTCTATGAGGATAATTTGAGCATTGCGGAAAAGGTAAATAAGGTCTGCAAGGAGATTTATGGTGCAGGCACAGTGCATTTCTCCGCTGCGGCACAGAAAACGCTGGCACAAATCGAAAAGCTGGGCTTCAACCGCTTCCCCGTATGTATCGCAAAAACACAATATTCCCTTTCCGATGACCCCAAGGTTTTGGGTCGTCCCGAAGGCTTTGCGGTAACGGTAAAGGAAATCCGCATTTCTGCGGGTGCAGGCTTCATCGTTGCGCTTTTGGGCGATGTCATGACCATGCCCGGTCTGCCCAAAAAGCCCGCTGCACTGAATATTGATATTGATGACGACGGCAACGTAGTCGGACTGTTCTAAAGAATAAAGGGAGTAAAAAGAGATGAAATTGATTGATGGCAAACAAATTTCCGCACAAATTAAGGCAGAGGCGGCGGAGGAGGCAGCGGCACTCAGGGCAAGGGGAATCACGCCCTGTCTGGCTGTTGTTCTGGTCGGAGAAAACCCCGCCTCTCAGGTATATGTGAATAATAAAAAAAAGGCGTGCGCGGCAGTCGGCATCCGCTCCGTTTCCCATGTGCTGCCCGAGGATACAAGCGAGGGAGAGCTTTTGGATCTGATTGCCATGCTCAACGACGACAAAAGCATTCACGGAATTTTGGTACAGATGCCTGTGCCGAAGCAGATTGACGAAAGAAGGGTCATTCTTGCTATGAATCCCAAAAAGGATGTGGATTGCTTCCACCCGATCAATGTGGGCAATCTGCACACCGGCGGAAAGGGCTTCCTTCCCTGCACCCCTGCGGGCATTATCGAATTGATTCGCCGCAGCGGACATACCATCGAGGGAAAGCATTGTGTTGTCATCGGCAGAAGCAATATCGTCGGAAAGCCTGCGGCAATGCTGTTGATGCGGGAGAACGGGACTGTCACTGTTTGCCATTCCAGAACAAGGAATCTGGCGGAAATCTGTCGGGGGGCGGATATCATTGTCAGCGCAGTGGGTAAGGTGAACACAGTCACGGCGGATATGGTAAAGGACGGTGCGATTATCATTGATGTGGGGATGAATCGCAATGAAGCAGGCAAGCTGTGCGGTGATGTGGATTTTGAGAACGTGAAGGAAATTGCAGGGGCGATTACGCCCGTTCCCGGCGGCGTTGGCCCGATGACCATCGCGATGCTGATGAAAAACTGCATCACAGCCGCAAAAATCCAGAATGGATGGCAATAAGGAAAAATCACAGGAATTTCATAAGCCGGATACCCTTGTCTTTCAAAGAGAGTCAAGGGTATTCTTTTTTTTGCCAAAAAGAGGGGAAAAAGAATTTTTGCGGAAATATAGCAATTTCCTCGGTTTTATAGTAGAATATAACGATGTAAAAAACGAGAGCTTTTAAGGAGGAATACAATGAGCAGAAAAATCGCATTCACCTCTTTGGGGTGCGATAAGAATAGAGTGGACAGCGAGGTTATGCTGGGGATTTTGCAGAAAAACGGCTATACACCGGTAGCAGATGAGGCAGAGGCGGATATTATCGTGATAAATACCTGCTGCTTCATCAAGGATGCCCTGGAGGAAAGCATCGAAACCATTTTGGAGCTGTCCCGCTACAAGGATCCCTCTGTGGGACAGTGTAAGGGTCTGATTGTGGCAGGCTGCTTAGGGCAAAGATACGAAAAGGAATTTTTCGACGAATTACCCGAAGTGGATGCCATTGTCGGTACAACAGCGTATGAATCCATTGCGGAGGTCGCGGATAAAATTCTGGGCGGCAAGGAGCAGGTGAAGCAGCTGGAAAGCATTGACCTTGCCATGCAGGACGGAAACGGCAAGCTGCGCGTGCTTTCGACCGCGCCGTATTTTGCCTATCTGAAAATTTCCGAGGGCTGCGATAACCGCTGTACCTATTGCGTCATCCCAAAAATGCGCGGCAGGCACCGCAGCAGGGATATGGAAAGCCTTGTGGAAGAAGCAACGATTCTGGCACAGCAGGGGGTCAAGGAACTGGTCATTGTTGCACAGGATACCTCGATTTACGGCAGAGATTTGTATGGCAAGCCCATGCTGCACGAGCTTCTGCGGCGACTGAATGCCATTGAGGGTCTGCGGTGGATTCGTCTTTTATACGCCTATCCCGAAACACTGACAGAGGAAACGATACAGGCGATGGCAGAGTGCGAAAAGGTCTGTCATTATATTGATTTGCCGATTCAGCATGGCAATGATGCCGTACTCATGCGCATGGGCAGGAGAAGCAGTCAGGCACTCATTCGGGAAAAGGTGGCAGGGTTGCGGGCGGCTATGCCCGATATTGCCATCCGCACCACGCTGATTGTCGGCTTCCCCGGGGAAACAGAGGAGGAATTTGCGGATTTACAGCGCTTCGTGCAGGAAATGCAATTTGACCGTCTGGGCGTATTCACCTATTCGCAGGAGGAAGGTACGGTTGCGGCGGAAATGGAAAATCAGATTCCCGAGGAATTAAAGGAGGAACGCAAAAACAGCATCATGGATATTCAGAAATCCATTGCGGCAGCGCTTTGTGAAAAAGAGGTCGGCAAGGTAGTGGAGGTGCTAATTGAGGGCAAGCTGCCCGAGGAAAATATCTTCTGTGGCAGAACGAGGCGGGACGCCCCCGAGATTGACGGTCTGGTATTTGTTTCCTCCGCGGAGGAACTGTATTCCGGTGATTTTGTAACAGTAAAGATTCGTGAGGCGGGCGATTACGATTTGATGGGAGATGTGATGGATGGATATGAACTTGGCGAATAAGTTGACCCTGCTGCGGGTAATTATGATTCCGGTATTCTTACTGGTGCTGTTTCTGGCACCTGAGCCAATAAACAGATATATTGCGGTGATTATTTTTATCGTGGCATCCCTAACGGATATGCTGGACGGCAAAATTGCGAGAAAATACAATATGGTTTCCAACTTCGGAAAATTCATGGATCCCCTTGCGGACAAGTTGCTTGTGATGGCTGCATTGGTTTCCATGGTAGCACTCAAGGATTTGGCGGCATGGGTGGTTATCGTAATTCTGGCAAGGGAATTTGCGATTACAGGCTTCCGCACCCTCGCAATGGAGGCGAATATCGTCATGGCAGCGAGCTGGTGGGGCAAGGTAAAAACTACCACGCAGATGATTATGATTCCCGTTCTGCTATTGGATTTGCCGTATGCGTATATGCCCATTTTGGAAAAGCTGCTCGTTGCCCTCGCGGTATTCTTTACGATTTTCTCCGGCACGGATTATATCCTCAAAAATAAAAATGTACTGGCAGGTTAAATTTCGATTGGTGCTTGACACAAATAAGAATCCGTATTATTATTAAATAACAATAATTATTATTTGGAAAAGGGGTGTAATTGCATGAAAGAAACCGCACAGCTTTTGCGAGAAAAAGGCTTGAAGGTCACCCCGCAGCGGATTGCCGTTTATAATATGCTCCTGGGAACAACCGCACATCCGAATGCGGAGATGATTTACAAGGCGTTGGAGCCTGCCAATCCCACCATGAGCCTTGCAACGGTCTATAAAACGCTGGATTTTTTCAAGCATCTCGGCTTGGTGCAGGAATTGAATGTCGGCGAGCCCAGCTCCCGTTATGATGCTGTGGTGCAGTGCCATCCGCATACGGTCTGCCGTGTTTGCGGTAAGGTGGACGATCTGCACATGGACGCATTGACGGAGGTCACGAAAAAACTCGCGCCTCATCTGGATTTTGCGGTAGAATGCGAACAGCTTATATTATACGGGGTCTGCAAGGAGTGTCGAGAAAATAACCCAGACGAAAAAGCACTAAAGGAAATGCAATAAAATAAGGCAGTGAACCTTCCGTTTCGGTTGGCTCACTGCCTTTTATTTTTATTGTTCTAAAATTTGACAGGTATAGGCGTTGATGAGGTACGGCTCCTCCTCCTCTGCCAGATAAATGCGATAGCAGGGCTCCAGCGTAATAGAGGCTGCCCCCGCGCTGCCGCTTTCCATACGGGCGTAGCCCAATTCCATACGATAAATCGTCGTTTTCTCCTGCTCGCTCATTTTCCATTCCCGCATAAAGGCAAGCAGCGCCTCGTCCGCATAACAAATATCCTGCTTCTCTCCGGTATAGCCCCGTACGGGACAATAGGAAAATGTGATGCGCTGAATCCCTGCATCCGTCACAAAAAAGGAAAAATAATTTGCGAATATCTTCTCCCGCTTATATTGCCCGTAAAAATCCACCCGAAAGCCATCCGTCTCCTCGGTTACGGTCACTTCCTCATAGCTGCCGAAAAAATGCTCCGTATTATCCATAAATTTCTGCGCCAGCCGTTGCGCCTCCGCTTCGGTCAGCTCCGTCTTACCGCCGTTCTGCTCCTCGGTCTGCCAAACACCCTTTGTGCCGTTCAGTGTCAAGGATGCAGTCTCTCCTTGATAAACACTCCGCTCCCCCTTCGTCGTGACCGTGGTGCGCTCTCCGCCGAAAAACAGCCGCTCCAGCGTTTCTTTGGAATAGGAGGCAGGCTCCGCTACCAAACGCGCCATCGGTGCATGATTCGTCAAAAGGTCGGTATACAGCGTAATGCCATTTTGCGAAAGTACCTCAAAAATCGCCCGCTCCTGGCTTGCCGTCATGGTGTTGTCCTGCCTCTGCTGATAATTCAACCCCGCAAGCAGCGCATTGAGTAGCACCAGCAAAACAACCACAAATTTTTTTGCATTGCTCCATTCCATGCTGTCCTACACCCCTTCTCGCTGCCCCGCCGACACATCTGTCCCGGACTTTTCCTTCTCCGTATCCACCACAAAGGTATACTCATAGAGCGTCACAAACCATTTCAGGCGTATACTGCCCGATTCATCCGCATGATAGCCCAGAGAGATATTTTTCACATTCGTAATTTCTCTATCGCCTGCAACTGTCTTATAGGTCTTGTTGGCATCATCCAGCGCGTCGATAAACTGCACATTGATTTGCTCCTCCGCCTCCTCCTTTTCACTGAAGTTCACCGCATAGCGGCGGTATTCTTTCACCGCCTGATTCCGCAGCGTCACCTTGATGGCATGGGAGGAGCCGACGCTGTCCTTCAGAGACTGCGACAGATTGACCGGCAGATTATCTACTGCGTAATCGAAATAATAAATAACCTCATTATTGATGGTACGCACAATATCCGCCAAATAAATATCCGTTTTGAGCGAGCTGTCATTTCTCAGAAAATTACAGCAAATCTGATACCCCTCCAAAAGCCCCGTGCGGTCGTTCCCCGTATAATTCTCATAGCTGTAATATTCCAGCACACGCAAATCGGGGTAATATTTTACAACCGTTTCACGGTCACTGAAAATATACGTGCCGTCCTCATCCCGTTCGCTCCAGTCCACGGAAAAATTATGGAAGAAATTTTTTACCGTATCCTCCAAGGCGGCACGGCTCGGCTCTCCGTCCTTCTCGAAAACAAAATCCCGCTGCAGCGCCGCATAGGTATAGGGTAGGCTTGCCCACTGCGGCAAAAACATATTGCGCCACAAAACCGATGCACCTGTGCGCTGTCCCGTGGAAATATAGTGAATATCCGTCGCGGACTCCTGCAACGCTTCATATAAGGCAACAGAGGCGCTACCGCCCTCCGCCCGAAAGGCAATACATTCGTTGGTATCGGAATTGACAAAATAGGCGCTGCTTTCCTCGCCGCTACGTCCGGCAGGCACAATGGTGATATAGTCGAACTGCTCCAGCCTTTGCTCCGATTTCCATTCCTTATAATTTTCCAAATATTCCTCCGAAGCAATCATAAAGTCATACTGCATAACAATACAGTGGGACGAAAGCATCGTTCTCCAATCGGCAGTCATCTTCTCCGGAGATGGATTTTTTTTGGATAAAATCTCCCCCAGAGCCTTATTTGCCGTATCTAATATAGCACTATTCCCCACATCATCCGGGTAATAGACAGAAAAGGTTCCTTCTCCCTCCCCAACCGCATAGCGGGTCGCAAGGAGAACGTCTCCGTCCGCCTCCTCCTGCCCCGAGGTAAAGTAATCCGTCAGCGCATAAAAAAAGTTATGACCGCTTGTTCCTGCCAGCCATAACTCTCCTGTTTGATAAACCGCAGCTATGACCAAAGCAACAATGATAAAATTTGTAACCCTGCTTATCTTCATTTGATCTCACCGCTTTTTTCTATTCAATTTTGTTATTTTTCATTTTTTATTTCGTCGCACCCAAGCCGGGCAAGGCAATCAGCCGTTGCAGCTGATCCTTTACCGATTGCGGCACCTGCTTAATCACAACATTTGTGTGGCTTTCTCCTTCCGCAAAAAATGCGATGTAGTTATTCCCTCTCGAAAGGGGCAATGTCTCACTGAACAGGCCAAAGGAGCCGACCGTAACCGTATCCCGATACACCTCCGTCAGACTGCCGAAGCGATCCATACGGGACACCGTAAAGGTGACCTTTGTGCCGGGGGCGGCCTCGCCGTAAATCAAACGGCTGTCCGCAAAGGTACACTCTGTTTCCTCACTGTCCAGCTGCAAGCCGCTGGTGATGGTCACAGAGGACTCCGCCGCAAATGCGCTGACAGGAGAAAACACCAGCATTGCCGCAAAAAGCAAGCCAAGCCATTTTTTTCGATATGCTTTCACTCCCGTCACCTCCTTTTTCACCTTCACAAAAGACCTTCCCTACTCTGAATTATACCCTATTATACCCTCGAAAGATTACAATTATGTTACAGCGTGCTTACAGTTCTCTAACATTCCGCTCCGACAGACCCTCAGCGGTTGGGAGGGTCTGTAAAGGGAGCGTTCAGTCGTTGCTTTGCGTTTCCTCGTAATCCAAAATCGGGCGTTCCTTCGGAAACCACATCACCATCGTTGTCCCCTTGCCGTATTCGCTTTCTGCCGTCAGCCTGCCGCCGTGGCTTTCCATAATTTCCTTGGCAATGGCAAGCCCCAGCCCCGTGCCGCCCATGGCACGGCTGCGTGCCTTATCCACGCGATAAAAGCGTTCAAAAATACGGGGCAAATCCTCTCTTGTGATACCCATGCCCGTATCCTTGACGTGAATTTTATAAAATTGTCCATCCTCCGTAATAAAAATACGGATGCTCGCCTGCTCCAGACTGTATTTGATGGCATTGGTCACGATATTGTTGACCACCTGCCCCACGCGATCCCTGTCGCCGAAAATAACCACCGCGTGCTCGTATGGCTCGAAGCTTAAGCTCTGATTCTTTGCCTCTGCGTGAATCTTATTCTGACGCACGGTCACGCTCAAAAATTCGTTCAGCTCGATTTCCGTAATATCCAGCCGCACCTGCTTGTTATCAAAACGGGTCAGCTGCAAGAGATCCCGCACCAAGAACGCCATGCGGTCTGCCTCGCTGTTGATGATGCCGAGAAAGTCTCGCGCAATCTCCGCATCCTCCATCGCGCCCTCAAGAAGCGTCTCCGCATAACTCTTGACCGTCGTCAGGGGCGTTCGAAGCTCATGAGAAACATTCGCCACAAATTCCTTCCGCATATCGTCCAGCTTTTTCTGCTCCGTAATATCCTGCAAAACCACAACAACGCCCTCAATCTCGCCGTTTTTATCGTAATAGGGCGAAAAATTGGCATTGATAAACTGCTTGCCTACCGGAAAAATCACCTTCTTGGACGGCTCATTGCCCAAATCCAGATACACAGCGGAATTGATGTCATAGGCACGGATAAACTCCGTAAAATTCATTTCGATTTTCTCCAGCCCCAGCATCTCCTCCGCCGCAGTATTCGCCAGCATCAGCGCACCGTCCCGATTGAAGGAAATCACCCCGTCGCTCATGTTATGCAGCAAAATCTCCAATCGGTTTTTTTCTCGGGAAATTTCCGACATATTCTTTGAAAGCTCCGCCGCCATATAGTTAAAGCTGCTGGTCAACTGCCCAATCTCATCGCTGCTGCGTACCTTGAGACTCTGCGCCATATTGCCCTCCGCCATGCTCTTCGCGCCCTTTGTCAAGGCAAGGATGGGTCCTGTCAGGGTTTGTGCAAACACATACCCCATCACTGCCGCCAGCACAAGCGAAATGGCAACCGCCGCCACAATGATACGGGTCGTGGTATCCAGGCTGGTCTGCATGTCTCCGGCATCCAGTCTGGTATAGATGATATAGGAGGTCTGGTATTCCTGCCCCTCCTTCACCTGCACCGGCGTGGCATAGCTCATCCATTCCCGCAGAAGCCCAAAGGAATCGGTGCTTTTTTTCTGGGTAGAAAAGGAGGTCAAGCCGTTCATGGCTCCAATCACAGATTGATCCGTATAAACGGGATAGGGCGCCTCCGTCACCGCGGTAGAGGCAATCGTCTCCCCATCGGTATTCAGGATATTGCCCTGAAGTCCCACCGCATTGGAAACCATTTTCAACAGCCTGCTCTGAAATTCCTCCTCCTTGCCGCCCTCAATCA
This sequence comes from Sodaliphilus sp., assembly GCA_963640305.1. Lineage (GTDB taxonomy): Bacteria > Bacillota > Clostridia > Lachnospirales > Anaerotignaceae > Anaerotignum_A. The sequence goes on from CAVHYX010000042.1 coordinate 43,963, forward strand.
CCTGTTCATTGATTCTTTCCGCATAGGTCGCCAGCTCCTGTCTGGATTGATCCATCTCGATATTCCGCAGACTCAGCAGAATATAGGTTCCGCTGACAATCATCACAATCAGAACCAATCCCAAATACATGATAATTAGCTTCCATTTTATACTACGCATCCGTAAAAGCCCTTTCCACGCATCTCTCAGCAATCAAAATAATATCCCACGCCTCTTTTGGTCAGGATATAGGTCGGCTTGCCGGGGTCATCCTCAATCTTCTCCCGCAGGCGACGAATGGTGACATCCACCGTCCGCACATCGCCGAAATATTCATAGCCCCAAACCTTTTCCAGCATCGTTTCTCTGGAAAAAACCTGTCCCTTTCGCGCGGAAAGAAATTTCAAAAGCTCAAACTCCCGCACCGTCAAATCAATGACCTTTCCGTCCTTTCGCACCTCGTAGCGCTCCGGATTTAAGTCCAATCTGCCAAAATTGCCCTCTGCGGCGGGCGGTCTTTCCTCCGTCTCCTCCCGTGCAGCAGCCTTTCTGAGATTCGCCTTAACTCTTGCCATCAACTCACGGACGCCAAAGGGCTTTGTGACATAATCATCCGCGCCCAGCTCCAGCCCCAGCACCTTATCGACCTCCTCCGCTCTTGCGGTCAGCATGATAATCGGGGTGTTCTTCTTTTCTCTGATTTTTTTACACACCTCATAGCCATCCAGCTTCGGCATCATAATATCCAGCAGAATCAAATCGGGGTTTTCCGTAAAAACCTTTTCCAGACCCTCCTCCCCATCTGCCGCCCGAATGACCGTATATCCCTCTTTTTTCAAATTAAACGCAATAATATCGACAATATTTTTTTCGTCATCCACAATCAAAATTTTTCTGTCCATACTATCCTCTCTCCCTCGGAAGGCTCCGTTATTTCGTTCTGCTCCGATTATACTAAAAAAAGCGAAAAAAGTAAACAAACCCGCCAAAAAGGCGCATCGAAATCAAGAAAGCGCCTCTTCGGCACGAACGGTACGCCCCCTCTGCCGTATGGTTTTTATAATCTTTCCTCCAGCGCTGCCTTCCGTTCCGCATAGCCGGGCTTGCCCAAAAGCGCAAACATATTTTTCTTATATTCCTCCACTCCCGGCTGGTCAAAGGGGTTCACGCCCAAAAGATAGCCGCTGACGGCAACCGCCTTCTCAAAGAAATATACCAGCGCGCCGAAATGATAAGCATCCGTTTTCTCTATCTCAACCACCAAATTCGGCACACCGCCGTCCATATGCGCCAGCATCGTACCCGCAAACGCCTTGCCGTTGACAAAATGCAGCTCCCTTTCCGCCAAAAAATTCAGCCCGTCCGCATCCTCCGTATCAAAGGGTACGCTTGCCGCAGCTCTCGGTGTTTTCACCCAAATCGTCGTTTCAAAGAAACACCTGCGCCCATCTTGAATGTATTGTCCGATGGAATGTAAATCCGTCGAAAAATTGGCCGTGACAGGGAAAATCCCCTTATGCTCCTTGCCCTCGCTTTCCGCAAAAAGCTGCTTAAACCATTCCCCGAAGGAGGTCAGCTGTGGCTCATAATTTGCCAAAATCTCCACCGTTTTCCCTTTTTCGTAGAGCAAATGACGCAATGCGGCATATTGGTAGCAATTGTTTTCCCGCAAATCGGGATTGCCGTATTTTTCTCTTGCGTCCGCTGCGCCCCGCAGCACAGCGTCTATATCAACACCCGCCACCGCCATCGGCAAAAGTCCGACCGGCGTCAGCACGGAAAAACGCCCGCCGACATCATCGGGAATCACAAAGGTTTCGTATCCCTCCTTGTCGCACATCTGCTTCAGCGCACCCCTTGCGCGGTCGGTCGTGGCAAAAATGCGCTTTGCCGCCTCCGCCTTGCCGTATTTTTTCTCCAAAAGCTGCTTCGCAATGCGAAACGCAATCGCAGGCTCCGTTGTTGTGCCGGATTTGGAAATAACATTCACGGAAAAATCCCTGTCCCCCAAAAGCTCCAAAATATCGTGTAAATAGGCGGAGCTGATGTTGTTTCCCAGAAAATAAATATCAGGCGTATCCTTTTTCTTTGCATGATAAAACGGCGTTTTGATAAAATCCAGTGCCGTTCTTGCCCCCAGATAGGAGCCGCCGATACCAATCACCAACAAGGCCTCACTGTTTGCCTGTATACGTGCCGCCGTCTGCTTGATACGGACGTATTCTTCCTTGTCGTAATTTACGGGCAAATCCAGCCAGCCCAAAAAATTGCTGCCGCGCCCCGTTTTTTCGTGCAATGCCCTGTGGCAGCGCTCCACCTCGCTCTGCAAAGCAAAAAGCTCCTCTTTTTTGATAAAATCTCCCTTCAGAGAAAAAGAAATACCCATAGGAAAGCCTCCTTTTTTTATTTCGATATAAAAATATTCTATCATGACTGTAAGGCCTTAAGACCGTGGAATTCTGCCCCACCCCAAACCTCGGCAGAGGATAATCCCCTGCCCCCTATTTGCAAAAACTACCGTTTTTGCGGAACTTATCATCCTTGTATTTCCCCTAGCAGAACCATGAACATGGTTCTGCATATCGGGTCGAGGGGGTCACCCCCCTCGTAGGGGTGTTGGGGCAACGCCTCCCAAGGTCTTGTCTTGTGGTCATTATACCATGGCCGCAGGGAAAAGGACGGTTATTTTCTTTAATTTTTTCTAACATCGGTGCAAAAAGTCTGTTTTTTCCGCAAACTGTCGTTTTTTTGTGGAAGTTGTCGGTTGCGTGTTTGTTTCTGATGGTGTACAATGCAGATAATCAGTGTATACAGTATAGAAAAAACGGGAGGCTGCGCCGTGAAGGAAATACGCCTGCGGGCACGAGCGAAGATAAACTTGACACTGGATGTGACGGGAAAAAGAGCGGACGGCTATCATCTTTTGCGGACGATTATGCAGACGGTTGCACTATATGACGGCATTTACATGAAAAAGCTGGAAAAGCCTGTCATTCAGGTGAAGGCCAATTTGCCATGGCTACCGACAGATGAGAGAAATCTGGCATGGCGTGCAGCAAGCCTGATGCGGGAGAGATTCGGCATTGCCCAAGGCGTTTTCATTGCCATTGAGAAGCGGATTCCCGTTGCGGCAGGGCTCGCCGGCGGCAGTGCGGATTGCGCAGCGGTTTTGGTCGGCATGAACCGTTTGTTTGGGCTGGGGCTTTCCGAGGCGGAGCTGGAGGGGCTTGCAGGAGGTCTTGGCTCTGATATTCCTTACTGTATTCGCCGTGGGACGGTGCTTTGCGAGGGTATCGGCGAGGTAATGACGAATGTGATGCCGGCTTGCCCATACTGCTTCGTGGTATTGGCGAAGTTGCCGGTCGGTGTTTCCACAGCTTCTGTCTATCAGAGACTTTCCGAAGGGGAGATTATGTACCACCCTGATACGCAGGCGATGCTGGATGCCATCCGGGAAAAGGATGTGCCGCGGATGGGTGCACTTCTTTCCAATGTCTTGGAAACAGTGACGCTTTCGATGCACCCGACCATCGCAGAAATCAAGGCGCGCTTGGTGGAATTGGGTGCAGAGGGCGCATTGATGAGCGGCAGTGGCCCCACTGTGTTCGCCCTGTTTACGGATCGGGCAAAGGCAAAGAAGGCGGCGGCTTTGGTGAAGCGGGAGTTTTCCCTACGGGATTGCCTGACCACCGGAATCTATCGTACCGAGAGAGAGTTGAGAGGAGAATATAGGCATGATTGAGACAAAATTCAACATCAATACAAACGAATACCTGCCATTGCGGGATGTGGTATTCAATACCCTGCGGGATGCGATTCTGACAGGTAAGCTGCTCCCCGGCGAGAGATTGATGGAAAATCAGCTTGCGGAGAAGCTGGGCGTGAGCCGTACACCGGTCAGAGAAGCGCTGCGTATGTTGGAGCTGGAAAACCTAGTGGAGCTGGTTCCCAGAAAGGGCGCACAGGTGCTGGACATGACGGAGAAGGATATTATCAATATTCTGGAAATCCGCAGAGCATTAGAGGGGCTGGCAACCTCCATTGCCTGCAAAAAGATGAGTAAGGACTGCTTACAGCAGTTAAAGAGCATGGAAGCGGATTTTGAGCGTGCGGTAGCGGAGAATGATGTGGATCGTTTTGTCGATATTGATGAGGAATTTCATGATATGATTTTTCAGGCGACCGATAACGATAAGCTGATTCAGATGTTCCGTAATTTGCGGATCCAGCTTTATCGCTACAGAATGGCACAGGCAAAGAATGACCGCTCGATGGCGACGATTGTCGCACACCACAGAAGCATTTTGCGCGCATTGGAAAATCACGACAGCGAGGAAGGAACGGCGGTTGCACAGAGCCATATCAATTATCAGACGGAATCCATTTTGCGTGTGGTCAGAAATAAATAAGAAAAATTTTGCCCTTTGGGATTGCCCCAGGGGCTTTTTTGATACGGTGGACTTATCTTACAGTTTCGTTACAGGTCTTAGATTTTTCGGCTTTTGCTTGCAATCTTTTGCCGGATAGCATAAAATAGGGAAAAGCGTCATATTTTGCGGTGATAGGGGGGAGAGCTGTGGCTGATACATTATTCCCGAAGCGCGAAGAGCGTGTGCCGTACAGCGGCGGAAAAACGGTCGAGGGCGGCAAGGACGGCAAAAAGAAGAAAAACGGACAGAAAGCAGAGCGCGGCAGAAAAGCGCAGCAGCCGAAAAAACGGAGTAGGGACGGCGGAAGGCGCAGACAGATCCCCAATCGGCGGGCGCTTCTTTTGCTCGGCTTTGTGCTGCTTGTAGTGGTTTTTATCTTTGCGCGGAAAAACGGCTCCGCTGTTTTACTGGCGGGGGAGAGAGTCGGCGTTTTGGAGAGCAGAAAGGTGAGTGCGGAGGAATTAACGACGACCCTGGAAAGTCAGCTTGGAAGTATCGTTGGCTCCAAGGTGAAAATCAACGAGGAAATTACCGTAAATCGCATTCATATCGGTGGCGGAGATAAAAAGGATGTCTGTACGATGGAGCATTTGCTGCCGAAGCTGCGGAATATGGTTACCTATCAGGTAGAGGCGGCTATTATCACCGTGGATGGTGGCAGAGCGGCTGTGCTTGCCAATGAGGAAACGGCGAATGCCGTTTTGGAGCAGGTGCAGAAGGATCTGATGCCCGAGGAGGGCGTTGCGGAGGACGCGGAAATCGGTTGGCAGGAGAAGGTTGAGGTTGTGAAGGAATTTGTGGATTCCGATGAGATTCTGGAGCAGGAAGCAGCGGTTGCTGCTCTGGAGACAACGACGGAAACGACCCAAAGCTATACGGTACAATCCGGCGATACGCTCTATGTCATTGCGCAGGAATGGAAAACCACGGTGGAAAAGCTGATTTCTCTGAATGAGGGCGCAGAGCTTTCCAACGGGATTCGTGTGGGGCAGGTCATCAATGTGCCGCTGCAAAAGCCGAAAATCTCTGTGAAAACGGTAGAAACACAGGTGTTGACCGCAGTAGAGCCGAAAACCTACCAAACACAATATGACGATACCAAGCCCGCAAGCTATCAGAAGGTTGTGCAGCAGGGCAAGGCGGGACAGAAGAAAAGCACCATCCGCATTACCCGTGTCAACGGCGTGGTGACGGAGGAAAAAGAGGTGGATAAGGAGATTATCCAAGAGGCGGTACCCGAAATTATCGTGAAGGGGACACAGTAAAAAACGAAAAAAAGAGGGTCGTTCCGAGGATTTATACTTCGGGACGGCTTTTTTGTGGTAGAATAGCCACAAGACAAGACCTTGGGGGAGTTGCCCCCAACACCCCTACGAGGGGGTCACCCCCTCGACCCGATATGCAGAACCATGTTCATGGTTCTGCGGATAAGATATAGGGATAATAAATCTCGCAAAAGCAAGGTTTTGCTTCTGCAAAAAAACATGGTGCAGGGGATTATCCTCTGCCGAGGTTTGGGGTGGGGCAGAACCCTGCGGTATTTTATTGCAAAAAGGAGGTATCGCCGTGTGGTATTTTTATCAGGAAAATAAACGCGCCCTACAAAATCTCGCTCTGCTTTGTCTGACGATTCTCGGCGGATTTTTATTCTTTCGCTATCTGTTCCGCATCTTCCTGCCTTTTTTGCTCGGCTGGCTTTTAAGCCTTCTGCTAAACCCTCTGGCAAAGCTTCTGCAAAGGCTGCATATTCCCCGCAGCATCGGTGCGCTCGTCGGTATTTTACTCCTGTTCGCGCTGTGCGGGCTACTCGGCTTTTGGAGCGGTACAAGCCTGATAGATATGGCAAAATCGTTCTCGGATAATCTCCCGCGGTATATCCGTATGCTGCAAACGGGACTGGCACAATTTTGGGCACAATTCGATACCATTGTGGAAAAGCTTCCCCCGCAGCTACAGGAGTCTTTTCTGGAGTTTCAAAATGATTTCACCGGTGCATTGCTCTCCACGCTGACCGGCCTGGTTTCTGCAGGCAAACTGGTGGGTGTTTCCGGCTTTTTCATCGGCTTTTTCGTAGTTTTACTCTCCGCCTACTTCTTTACGAAGGATCAGGCGCTGATTCGTGCGGCGTATGAACGTTATGTCGCACCGCTTTTCGGCAATGCGCTCCATACCACCGGGCAAGAGCTGAAAGGCTCCGTTTGGGGCTATGTCAAAACACAGCTGATTCTGATGTGCTTTGTTTTTGCCGTCACCTTCATCGGTATGCTGATACTCCGTTCGCCGCGTCCGTTGCTGCTGAGTATTGTGATTGCCGTGATTGATGCCCTGCCCTTCTTTGGCAGCGGGATTATTCTGTTCCCGGGCGCGATTCTTTTCTTCCTGCGCGGTAATGTTTTTCTCGCCTTGGGCTATCTGGTTTTATATGGGATTATCCAGGTGATGCGGCAGCTTTTGCAGCCGAAAATACTTAGTACGCAGATTGATTTGCACCCGCTTCTGACGCTGTTTTCCATGTATTTCGGGCTGAAATGCCTCGGTGTGTTCGGGTTGATTCTAGGGCCGATTTTCGCCGTTGTACTGAAGGCGATGTTCCGCGCAAGGCAGCAAGACGAATGGGAATAAAACCCTTAAGACCTTGGGGCGTTGCCAAAGACCTTGGGTACAGTTGCGCCGAAACTTTGCTTGGCAAAAATTAGTAACCGCCCGTTTAGAACGATTACGGCGAAACAGGAGCTTTACTCCCTTACTTTTTATGCTAAAAAGTAACAAAAACTTGAAACCCGTTTCGTAATGGGTTCCAAACCGCCGCAGACAAGGAAAGGGCAACAAGGTTTCCCTTTCCAAACCCTTCCCCACGAGCCGGAAACGGCATAAATCAGCCGGATACGACATCAATCAAAACCACTAGTTTAACTAGTGGTTTTGATTTTTTCTTTGCTTTTCTTATCGTATTTAATACCAACTGATTATTCTGCCCCGTA
>CAVHYX010000043.1:0-25723 GCA_963640305.1 Sodaliphilus sp.
CTCATAACCCGAAGGTCACAGGTTCAAATCCTGTCTCCGCAATCATAAAAAAGGAGTACAAGAAAAAATCTTGTACTCTTTTTTATTGTCCTCGAATGTCACCCTCCCTCTCCGTTCTTCCTCCCTCCTCCGATAAAAAAGGCTTCCTCCGTCTGATTTCGGAAAAAGCCTTTTTTCGCGCCGCAAAAGCAATGCAAGGGTTGCTTTATCTTTGTAAAGTAGCTTGTTTTTCTTACGTGCGGTTCAAAATTTCCATAAATTCCTCGCCGGTAATCGTCTCCTTCTCCAGAAGAAATGCGGATATTTCCTCCAGCTTCTCTATATTCCCCCGCAAAATTTCGACCGCCTTATCATGCGCCTGTTTCACCGTGGCAATCACAGCCGCGTCAATCTTGGTTGCCGTTTCGTTGGAGCAAGCCAGGGAGGTGTCCCCGCCGAGGTACTGATTGTTCACGGTTTCCAGCGCAACCATGCCAAATTCCTCGCTCATCCCGTAGCGTGTAATCATTCCCCGTGCCAATCGTGTCGCCTGCTCAATATCGTTGGATGCCCCCGTGGTAACAGAGCCGAATTTCAATTCCTCCGCCACGCGTCCCCCGGTCAGCGTTGCAATCTTATTAAACAGCTCCTCCCGATTCATCAGGAACTTCTCATCCTCCTCCACCTGTAAGGTATATCCCAACGCGCCGCTGGTTCTGGGGATAATGGTAATCTTCTGCACAGGTGCGGAGTTTTTCTGCTTCGCCGCAACCAGCGCGTGTCCTACCTCGTGATATGCAATAATTTGCTTCTCCTTCGGCGAAATAACAGCGCCCTTCCTCTGATAGCCCGCCAGAATCACCTCCACGCTTTCCATCAAATCCTCCTGCTGCACGCGGTCGCGCCCCATGCGAACTGCCCGTAGCGCCGCCTCATTGATGATATTCGCCAACTCTGCGCCCGATGCGCCCGAGGTTGCTCTCGCAATCGCGCCGAAATCAATCTCCTCTTCCATTTTTATCTTTGCCGCGTGTACCCGAAGAATCGCCTCTCTGCCCTTCAAATCCGGCAGCTCCACGGGAATCCTCCTGTCAAAACGTCCGGGACGCAACAATGCCTTATCCAGAGTTTCGGGTCTGTTCGTTGCCGCCAGAATGACAACGCCCTTTCTCCCGTCGAAGCCGTCCATCTCCGTCAAAAGCTGGTTGAGGGTCTGCTCTCTTTCATCGTTCCCTCCCATGCCGTTGCCGTCGCGCTTTTTCCCGATGGTATCAATTTCATCAATAAAGACGATACAGGGTGCCTTTTCGTTCGCCTGCCGGAAGAGGTCACGTACCTTTGCCGCACCCATCCCGACAAACATTTCCACAAATTCCGAGCCGGAAATGGAAAAGAAGGGAACCTCCGCCTCGCCTGCGACCGCCTGCGCCAGCAGGGTTTTCCCGGTTCCCGGAGGGCCAACAAGCAGAGCCCCCTTTGGCATCGTTGCGCCCACCTCCGTATATTTCTGCGGATTATGCAAAAAATCGACCAATTCCTGCAAGGCCTCCTTTGCCTCATCCTGCCCCGCAACATCGCGGAAGGTTTTGCCTGTTTGCGCTTTAACATATATCTTTGCATTGGATTTTCCGAAGGACATCGCATTGCCAATGCCTCCCATCTTGCTCATGGCTTTTTTCATGACAAACTGCCATAGCAGGAAAAATACAACAAACATGACCAGCGTGCTGAACCATGGCGAAACCTCCTTCGGCTTGACCTCGCCAAAGGATGCCCCCGCGTTGTAGAGCCGTTCCACCAGCTGTGGGTCATCCATTCTTACGGTAGAATAAATTTTGGGTGTATTATTTGAAAAAATCGTCGTATTTGTTTGCTCCGTTTGTTCCTCATCCTTCAGGTAGAAATAAATAACATCCTCATTCACCTCTGCCTGTGAGATATTTTTATTCTGCATCTGCGTCAGAAAAACATCATAATTTACCTGCTCCACGGTGTTTCTCGTCATAAAAGGCAGAAAAAACATATTGATAAGGCCCATAATGAGCAGCGCAATCAGCCAATAGTATAATAAAGGCTTTCGTTGGTTATTCACATCCATCCATTCACACACTCCTTCTTTTTTCGCATTTCCTCGTTCGGCATTTATGTATTGGGGAAAACTCCCCCCATTATGCCATTCTCTACAGAATATACCATACCAAACGGGCATTTCCTTCCCGTGAACGAAATGTGAACATTTTGTAAATACCCTCTTATTCCTCCTCCCTGCGAATCTCTGCCCCCAAGAGCCGCAGCTTCTCGTCAATCCTGTCGTAGCCCCGCTCAATATGGTAAATATCACCGATTTCCGTTTCTCCTCTTGCCGCCAATGCGGATAAAATCAATGCCGCACCCGCTCTGAGGTCGCTTGCCCGCACCTTCGCCCCCGTCAAGGCTTCCACCCCCTCAATCACCGCACTGCGACTATCAATCTTAATATTCGCCCCCATCCGCTGCAATTCCCCCACGTGCGAAAAACGGTTCTCAAAAATCGTCTCCGTCATCACACTCGTCCCCTTCGCCACAGCCAATAGACTCATAAACGGCGCCTGCATATCCGTTGGGAAACCCGGAAATGGCATCGTTTTCACCTGTACCCCGCAAATCCGCCCCCTTCGCCAAACGCGCAGTCCCTCCGCCGTCCGCTCCGTTTTGATATTACATTCCGCAAGCTTCGCCAAAACAGGCTTCAAATGCTCCTCCCGTACATTTTCCAGAAAAATATCCCCGCCCGTGATTGCCGCTGCCGCCAAAAAGGTTCCCGCCTCCATACGGTCCGGAATCACCCGATGCACCGCACCATGCAGGCTCCTACCGCCCCGAATCGTAATCGTATCCGTACCGTCCCCCGTAATTTCCGCGCCCATCTTCCGCAAAAAATCCGACAAATCGCAAATTTCCGGCTCTGCCGCCGCATTCGCAATCGTTGTCACGCCCTTTGCCATGCTCGCCGCCAAAAGAAGATTCTCCGTCGCCCCCACACTCGGAAAATCCAGATAAATCTCGTTTCCTCTCAGCCCCTTTGTCCAAAGCTCCACCATCCCATGCTCCTGTCTGCTTTTCGCCCCCAAAAGCTGAAAACCCTTCAAATGCAAATCGATGGGGCGGCTGCCGATTCTGCATCCCCCGGGCAGCGGCAGTCGTGCCACACCTCGTCTCGCCAATAGTGCCCCCGCCAAAAGAAAGGAGGCTCGCATCCTCCGCGCCGCTTCATAGGATACCGCCGCATCGTGCAGCTGTGCCGCCCGCACCCGCATATTTGCCCCGTCATACAAGACCTCCGCGCCAAGCTCCGTAAGCAGCGTCTCCATGTGCCGCACATCCGCAAGCGGCGGCACATTTTGAATCTCGCATTCCTCCTCCGTCAAAAGGCACGCCGCCAAAATCGGCAAAACCGCATTTTTCGCACCGCTGATTTTTACCCGTCCGTGCAAGCCCTTGCCCGTTCCCGTTACCACAAATTTTTCCATCCCGCATCATCCCTCGCATCCTTAAAAAAATCACTGCTGCTAGTATGCCCGCAGAAAGAAAAGCAAGTCCTCCGTGAGAAAAGAAAGTAAACGAAAAATTGTAAAAAAAAAGAAATCGCAAAAATTAGGTCTTTACATCAGCGGCAGATGAAGGTATAATAACAGGGCGATAAAAAATTTGCGGATGTAGTTCATTGGTAGAATGAAAGCTTCCCAAGCTTTAGAGGCGGGTTCGATTCCCGTCATCCGCTTTCGCCCCTGTGCTTACAGGGGCTTTTCTTTTGCCGTTTTTTCTTCAATTTCATCGAATTTTTGTTTCGAGAACACTGACTTTTCTTTCCAGCACCCCCATGCTATCCTAAAAAAGAACAGTACTGTCACAATAAAAAGCGATTGCATATTATATTTTGGTGTATACCGTTTTATCTTCATTCATGTATCTGCACTAAAGATAAAAACAAGGAGGATTTCTATGGAAAAATCAATCAAAAATACAAGCCCCAAATTTACGCTTTATACCCTTTTCATTATTCTCTCCGCCTGCTTCATCTACATGGTAAGCAACGGCATCCGCAACAACTTCGGCATCATGCTTTCCTCTATCGTGGAGCATTCCGGGCTTTCCTTTGTTTCGGTCAGCTTTGTGCTTGCGGTCGGGCAGTTCAGCTATGGCGTAACACAGCCGCTTTCCGGCATCCTTGCCGATAAAAAGGGCAACTGCTTTGCCCTGCTTCTGGGGATCATCTGCACCGCTGTCGGTGTTCTTCTGACTCCCCAATGCAAATCGGTTCTTTCTCTCATGCTCGTCCTCGGCATCCTCATCCCCGGCGGCATCGGGGCGATTGCCTTTGGTCTCATTGTCGGCACAGTCAATCCCCATCTGCTCGAAAAGAGCCGTTCTGTAGTATCCGGCATCATCAATGCCTCCTCGGGTATCGGCAACTCTCTGCTTACCCCCATCGTCCATCATTCGCTTGCCATCGGTGGTCTGGCATATGGGATGTATGTCCTCTCTGCCCCGACCATCCTCATGATTCCCGCGGTACTTCTGCTCTGCGGCGGAGCGGTCGCGAAAACATCCGTGCAAACCACTCCCGTACCGGAGCAGCCTCTGCCTACAAAAACGCTTTTCGCGCAGGCGTTTCACAGCAGGGATTATATCTTTATCATGATCGGCTTTTTCACCTGCGGCTTTCATATGGCGTTAATCACGAACCATCTGCCCACACAGATTACAAGCTACGGCTTTTCCGCCGCGGATGCGTCCTCTGCTTTCTCCGTTTACGGCATTGCAACCATGGTCGGTGCGCTCCTGGCAGGGTTGTTCTGCGCAAGGCTGAAAATGAAAACCGTCCTCGGCACGCTCTATGCCTCTCGCACCGTTATGACGCTACTGTTCCTCGCTCTGCCGAAATCCATGCTTTCCGTCTGCATCTATATCTTCTTTCTCGGCTTTACCGGTGCCGCAACCGTTACCCCCGTTGCCGGCATCTGCGGCAAGTTGTTCGGCAAGCAGGGCGTTTCCATTCTCTTCGGCTTTGCCTTTTTCATACACCAGATTGGCGGCTTTCTTTCCGCATGGCTCGGCGGTGTCTGCTTTGATTCTACGGGCAGCTATGCCCCCATCTGGCTGGCGGACTGTGCCTTCTGCCTGATTGCTGCGGCAGTCAGCTATCTTATCCGCAAAAGAAAATAAAAAATGAGGTCTTTTTTTACCTTACTTCTTTTGTGAGCAGAACCAAAAAGGTGTGCCCGGGCAAGAAAACTTGAATTCTGAAATGCTATAAGCTACGGGGTCAGTTCCCCTTGGCAGTCTAAGCCTAAGGAGACTCTCGGAAAACCTCCTTAATATCCGCCGACTTTCCGCCATTTTATTTTCTTCCTGTTTTCTGATTGGGACACACCTAAAAAGCCGACACCCTCTCGGGTGTCGGCTTTTTTCTTATTCCTCTGTAACCGCCGCTTTCCTCATATTCACCGATTCCAGCTTAAATTTATCATGCACCGCAATCATCGCCGCATCTACATCGTCCTTGGAAATCAGCACCGTAATCTTAATTTCGGAGGTGGAAATCATCTGGATATTGACACCCGCGTCATACATCGCCTCAAAAAACATTGCCGCAACGCCCGGGTTTGTCGCCATCCCTGCACCGACGATGGAAAGCTTCGCCGTATTTTCGTCGTGCAGAATTTCCTTCGCCGTGAGGCGCTCCTTGTTCTTCTCCAATGCCTTCAGCGCAATATCCAAATCATCCTCTCCAATCGTAAAGGAGATGTTCTGCTTGCCGTCTGCCCCCGTGGATTGCAGGATAATGTCCACGCTTACCTTTTCCTTTGCCATCAGGGAGAAAATCTCAAATGCCTTCCCAGGTTCGTCATTGATTCCCATAATCGAAATACGAGATACCTTCTTATCTGCCGCAACGCCGCTCACCAGCATTCTTTCCATCTTTACATCCTCCTTCACCTCTGTGCCCTCCGCCTCAGTCATACTGGAGCGCACCACCAGCTTCACATTATATTTCTTCGCAACCTCAACAGAACGGTTGTGCAGCACCTTTGCTCCCAGAGATGCCAGCTCCAGCATCTCGTCGTAGCTGATTTCATCCAGCTTTACCGCAGTCGGCACCACGCGAGGGTCTGCCGTATAAACCCCCTCAACGTCCGTGTAAATCTCGCAAATATCCGCATTTAAGGCTGCTGCCAGTGCAACCGCAGATGTATCGGAGCCGCCGCGTCCCAGAGTTGTCGTATCCCCCAGCTGATTCACGCCCTGAAAGCCGGTAACCAGCACAATGCTGCCCTCGTCCAGCTCGTTCTCGATGCGCTCCGTATTGATATGGCGGATACGCGCATTGCTATAGGTATTCGTCGTCTCGATTCCCACCTGCGCCGCGTTCAGCGAAACAGCTCTGCCGCCAATCGCGCTGATTGCCATAGCCATCAGTGCCACGGATTGCTGTTCCCCCGTAGAAAGCAGCATATCCATCTCTCTGCGGCTGGGCTTCGGGTTGATTTCCTTCGCCTTCGCAATCAGTCCGTCCGTCGTCTTTCCCTGTGCCGAAAGCACGACCACAACATCGTTTCCTTCCATCCTCGTCCGCATGATGCGCTTCGCAACATGGAGCACTCTCTCGGCATCCGCCACAGAGCTTCCGCCGTATTTCTGCACAATCAACATCTTTTTTTCTCCTCCTGTGATTCCTCTTTGCCGACAGTAGCCTGCGGCACCTCTTCCACCCTTGCGCCCTCTGTATCTGCCGATAAAAGCGTCAGCCTCCAGTGATGCGCACGCTTCGCCAAATAGGCGGACATCTCCTTTTCAAATGCCTCCGCCCGCTCCTGCGTCACCAGAGCCATCAGCGTAGAGCCTGCTCCGCTCAAATATCCGCCGACCGCGCCAAGCTCCCTTGCGTGTTGTAGGATTTCCTCCATCCCCGGGATAAGCTTCGCCCGATAGGGCTGATGCACTCTGTCCTGCAATGCCATGTCAAAATTTTCATATTTCCCCGTCATCACGGACGCCACCAGAAGTGCCGCGCGCGATGCGTTGAAAACAAGATCCTTCCTCTCGTACCGCTCCGGCAAAACGCTGCGGGCAGCCGCAGTGGAAACGGGAAAATCCGGAACCATCACGGCAAACAGCAAATCCTCCGGCAGCTCAAGCCGTACATAGTTCATCTCTGTTTCGGTCTGCGCCCCAACGACCATGCTGCCGAATATGGCAGGATTGGAATTATCGGGATGTCCCTCCAGCGCCGCCGCTATCTGCGCCAACTCCTCTTTTTCGCAAGGATTCCCCGCCAAGGCATTCGCCGCCAAAAGTCCCCCAACGATACAGGCTGCACTGCTGCCCAGCCCCCGCACCATCGGAATGTAATCCTCCTGTATCAAATGCAGCCCCGGCACAGACAGACCCTTTTTCTCATAAAAATGCCGCATGGTGCGGTAAATCAGATTCGTCTCGTCCGTCGGTACGCGAATCTCCTGCTTGCGTCTGACCTCAATGGTCAGACCCTCCGCCTGCTCCTCAACCCAAAGGTGATTGTACATTTGCAAAGCAGTCCCGATGCTGTCAAAGCCCGGCCCCATATTGGCAGAGGTTGCCGGAATCCGAATATGTATCATACCTTTTCTCCTCCTATATTATTCTCTTGCAATGATTTTCGCCGACTGCACGCCCCCAAGGCTCTCGATGCGTGCCATCAGTCTACTCAACTCCCCGTGCATTTCGTTGGTTTCAATCGAAAGCGTCACATGTGCAATGCCGTTGATGGGAATGGTCTGATTGATGGTCAGAATATTCGCACCCTCTGCGGCGACCGCCGTCAAAATCGAGGACAAAAGCCCGCTGGTGTGATCCAGATTCAAGGAAATGGTCACAGTCTTCCCTCTGGTATTTTCATACAAGGGATGTACCGCATCACGATATTTATAGAATGCGCTGCGGCTGATACCCACCCGATTGACCGCATCCTGCACCGTTTTTTCCTTCTTGCTTTCCAGCAAATTCTTTACATCCATCACCTTTAGAAAAATCTCCGGCAGAACGGATTTGTCAACGATATAATAATTCTTATCTTCCTTCACAAAAACGCCTCCTGTTTTCCAATTAGAAACATCTGTTTTTGACATAAGGACTATACCATAAAAAATACCTCTTGACAAGCACAAATCCAAAAAAATGTCCTTCTCTTGCGAATTTTTCTTTTCCCTTTCTCCCCTTTTTTTTCGCAAATAGGAGGATTTTTTTCGCTTTGCGGTTTGAAAATTCCGCTTTTTCTGCTAAAATAAAAAGGAGTATGCTTGCGAAAAACGCAGACAAAGGAGTTTTGACATGAATATACAATCCATACCCAACCATCACCTTCCCGTTTTACATCTCTTTCGAGACAACTACGAAAGACTGCGTCAAAATATGGATGCCCCCTGTCTCGATTCCCTTTTGGCGCTTGCGCCCTTTGTTTTCGGCAAATGGTATCATGCCGCACTGCTACCGGATACCATCCTCTCCCCCGCTAATCTCTTTGCATTGGATTTCCCACAGGCAAGGGAGACGAATACGGAATATGCCTATGTCCTGAAAACCGATTCCTCCGCAGCGGAAGATAAAGCAGAGGCGTATCGCTTTTCCCTGCTTTCCTACAGCACAAAGGAGCATCCCCTGCTCCGCGATTTGCAAACCCTGCTCGGCTATTTTGTGCCCGACCGCGCCACCGATGCCGCAGGGCTTCTCTCTGCCGCGGATACAGCCACGCTTACGACAAAGCTGAGCCTTTCCATCCCGTTTTATACGGAATATCTCATGCGTCTGGCATGGCGGCAGGGGCTTCTGGTGCCCATGCCCTCCATCCATACCCAAAGAGCGCAGCCCTCGCAGGAATGTGCGGCCTTCTTCGCCCAAAGCACAAAGGAAATTCTCCTACAGCTTGGCGAGTCCGCCTGCGCCCTTGCCGCAGAGCGCTTCACGGAATCCATGGACTTGGATGAGAATATTCAGATTTCCGATTTCTTCCGTAGCCTGCTTACGCGCAGTCAGGATCTCGATCAGGTCTTCGTTTCCTTCTATCAAAAATGGGATGTGGACATTGAGGCCATCTGGCAGTGTGAACCGGAAAAGCTGAATGAGGAGCAGCGCTCCATCGTTTCCTCTTTCCTCTATACGGGCATTTTGCTGGATAAGTGGTTTTTGACTCCCATGAGCCTCTTCTTCCGCTTCCTCCGCCCCATTGGTTTCCAGCCCATGCAATTCCATTCCGTATTGAATACGCTGTCCTCCCTTCTTCTGACTGGGCAGCCGACGGATGCAGAGCTTTTCGCCCCGCCGTCCTATTATAGCCTGACCCCACTTGGCAAGGCGCTTTTCGCCCCCGCTGCCATCGAGGATAAGCAGTTCATCCCGCCTGATACGTCCTTTTCACAGCTTGCGGCGGTCGTTTTTGAGCAGGCAAGGCGGCAACGGCAGGAGGAAGAACGTTTTTTTGCAGCGGGAGCCGTGCCGGACATCCTTTCCGTCCGTGTCCGCTATACGCAGGAGGAGGAATATTGGCGAATTCTTGAGGTTTCGCAAGATATGGAGATACATGCCTTCTGTCTGGAACTTTGCGCAGCATTCGCCTTTTATGTGGATGCACAGCCGGATTATCTGCTCTCCCTTCCGGATGAAAACGGCTTCCCCATCGCCTATTCTGCTGCCGGCTCTAAACGCTCCCTCAATAAAACCAACGGCAAGCCCCTGCGTAGGCTGCCCCTTTCCATCGGTAGCCGCCTCACCCTCTATCCGGACTATACCAAAGGGCTTTCCCTGACGCTGGAGATTTTAGAGCAACGCAAGGGCAACCCCTATCTGCTCTATCCGAGGATAACCGGGCAGAGCGAAAAATTCGTACAGCTGGAACAGCAAAATCAAGTTTTTTAATACACGCAAACTGCGAAAAGAGGAACCATCATGACCACATTGACACACGCCCACGGCGGCGATTTGGATGCCATCGAACGCACCTACGGCATCCCCAAAGAGGAAATCATCGACTTCAGCGGGAATATCAACCCCTTGGGCTTCCCCAAGGAGGCTGAGGATGCCCTGCGGGAAAATCTGCATCTCATCCGCACCTATCCCGATAAAAAATATCAGGCACTCAAGGCTGCCATCGGTGTCTATACCGGCGCCTCCCCCGCCCATATCGTTGTCGGCAACGGCTCCACCGAGCTGATTTCCGCCTTCATCCATACCATCCATGCGGCGCACGCCGTAATTCTGGGACCCGCCTATTCCGAATATGAGCGGGAGATCGCCCTAAGCGGCGGCAGCTTCACCTATTTCCCCTTGCGGGAGGAGGATGATTTCCGTCTGCGGCTCCCCACTCTGCTGGAGACGCTCACGACCGATGTAGGGATGTTTATCGTCTGCAATCCCAATAATCCCACAGGCACCGCCATCCGCACAGAGGAAATGCGCGTCATCCTCTCGCATTGTAAAAAAATCGGTGCCGCCGTTATGATTGACGAAACCTATATCGAATTTTCCGACATCCTGCCCGAGCTTTGCGCCATCCCGCTGGCAAGGGAGTTCGATAACCTTTTCGTTATCCGCGGTACCTCCAAGTTTTTTGCCGCCCCCGGCATCCGTCTTGGCTATGGTATTTCCTCCAACCCAGCCTTTCTGGAGCAGTTCAAAACCCATGCAGACCCTTGGAGCGTAAACAGCCTTGCGGATTTTGTCGGTCAGCGCATCTTCACGGATTTTGCCTTCCATAAAAAAACGCAATCGCTCATTTCCACGGAAAGAAAAAAAGCGCTCGCCACCCTTTCCTCGTGGAAAAATGGCAAGGCATATCCCTCCGAGGCAAATTTCATCCTGTTGCGCCTGACCACCGACCGCGTCACCGCACATGAATTGTTTGAAAAATGTATCCGAAAAAAAATGCTCATCCGCGATGCGTCCTCCTTCCCTTTTCTGGATGAAAGCTATCTGCGCTTCTGTCTTCTTTCTCCGGAGCATAACGCCGCCCTGCTTGCGGAATTGAAAAAATGGATAGAAGGATAAAGGTGACAGCACCGTAAAAAATTGCTATCGTAAACCCCTTTCCTCCTGCACATATTATCTCAAAGCAATTTTCGTTTTGAGGTGATGTTTATGGCAGCAGTCCCCAATCGTAAGGAGCTTTGCGGCTATCTGTCGCTGCTCCGCAGCAAAATCCCCGCTCTCTTCCCCGCCCCCAATGTCATTTTTCTCAACAGCCGCGCCCTCTACCATCATCTGGCAGGGCAGGCGTGCGGCGGGGCGACCGTCGGAGAAATTCTCAAAAAAATAGAAAACTGTATCCCCCTCGCGGTCACAGAGGAAAGCTTTTCCCTGTTCCTTACCGCTTGTCGGGAGCAAAAGACGGAGCGCACGCGCAGCTTTCTGGAAAGCAGTAAGGCGGATTTTCTCCTTCTGATTCACCAAGCGGCGGAAAACGAGGATGAGTGGTGCGCTCTGACCGCTCTCTGTGAAAAATTACGGCAACGAAACCTCCGAACCTGAAAGGCGGCGGCAAGCAGTATGAATCCCTATCGCAGCTTAAATGAATATTATCGCAGCATTTTCGGGCGCAAGGCAGCAAAAATCTCCCTCGATGCCGGCTTCACCTGCCCCAATCGGGACGGCACCTGCGGCGCAAGAGGCTGCCTGTTTTGCAGCAGCGGCGGCAGCGGCGATTTTGCGGAAAACGCCGCGCTTTCCATTACGGAGCAAATCGAGCGGGGCAAGGCGCAAACCGCGAAAAAATGGAAAGACCCCGCCTATATCGCCTATTTCCAAGCCTTCACAAATACCTACGCCCCCATCTCGTTACTGCGGCAAAAATACGAAGAAGCGCTTGCCTGCCCCGAAATCGAGGGCATTTCCATTGCCACCCGCGCCGATTGCCTTCCTCCTGCGGTGCTTTCCCTGCTCGCGGAGCTAAAGGAAAAAGCAAAGCTCTGGGTGGAATTAGGCTTGCAAACAGCTGACGAGGCCTCCGCCGTCCGTATCCGTCGCGGCTATCCCTTAGCGGTCTTTACCGATGCTGTCTATGCGCTTGCTGCCCGCAATATCCCCGTTGTAGTACATATCATCCTCGGTCTGCCCGGGGAAAATCCCGAAACCGTCCGCCGAACGATTGACTATCTCAACCACCTTCCCATCCACGGGGTCAAGCTACAGCTGCTCCACGTCCTCGCCGACAGCGACTTAGCGGAATGGTATCTCTCCGGTAAATATACCCCCTTGGAAAAGGACGAATACCTCGCCCTTGTCGGGGATTGCATCGCACACCTTCGCGCGGACATCGTGCTCTATCGTCTGACGGGTGACGGAGACAGAAAAACCCTGCTTGCGCCCCTCTGGAGCCTCCAAAAGCGGGATGTCCTCAACAGCCTACACCGCTATCTTGAGCAGCACCAAATCCGGCAGGGAAGCAATATACCGTAAAATCACCCCCGCGCTTCTTTACAAAAAACAGCATCCTGTGCTATGATAAAGGGGTATCTTTTTCGGAAGGGAGGTCATGTCCGTGCAGGATACCACACAAAAGCTTGCGGAGCATAAGCTCATTATTCTGCATTTGCTGCAAAAGATGGGCATTGCCCTCTCCAATAGCGAAATTTGTCAATTTTTGCTGGAAAAAAATTATATGGATTATTTTTCCGTGCAGCAATATCTTGCGGAGCTGGAAAAGGCCGGTTGGCTGGAAAAAGCCCGTGAGCAAAATAACACCCGCTATACCCTAACCTATGACGGCGAGGAGGTCGTTAATTATTTCCTCAGCCGCATTTCCGAGGATGTCAAAAACGACATCAATACCTATGTCCACCAAAACAGCAGGCGCATCCGCGCGGAATATGCCGTAACCGCCAATTATTTTCCCGAGGCAAACGGAGAATATCTGGTCAAATGCGGGCTTTGCGATGATAACGGAACCGCCCTGATGGAAATCAGCGTTTCCGTCGTATCCAAATCGCAGGCGCAGCAGGTCTGCCGCAACTGGCGTAAGCAGGTCAAGCACTATTACCGCGATTTTCTCTCCGCTCTCGCAGCGGACGAGCCGGAGGAGGAAAATGCTCCCACAGAAAACAATAACCCGAATACATAAAAAATCCGACGGATTCTCTCAGTCGGATTTTTGCCTTTTTTCCTATATTTCTTTCATTTTCTTTTTTTCTGCACGGAAATATAATACCAAAACCAGCACCAGCGACAGTACATCTGCCACAGGCTGTGCCCAAACCAATCCATCCAAGCAGATTGCCCGCTGCAAAAGAAAAATCGCCGGAATATAAATCAGCCCCTGTCTGCTCAGATTGACGAGCAAGGCCGACCTTGCCGCGCCCATCGCCTGCAATGCATTGGATAATACGTAAAACATCCCGAACAAAAAGCTCGTCGTCAGCAAAATTTGGGGAAATGTAATTCCATATTGCAGCGCTTCCGTTTCTGTTAAAAATATCTCCACAATCTGATTGTCAAATACATAGCAGAAAATCGTCATTACCGTGCTCAACCCCAAGCCAAACAGCACCGAAAATCGTCGTGCCTCCCGATAGCGCTGCCAATTCCTTGCTCCCACGCAATACCCCAGTAAGGGCTGTATCCCCTGTCCAAAGCCAATGCAAATCATACCTGTCACCATCGTCACCTTCATGGCAACGCTGATACCCGCCAGCGCCATATCTCCGTATTTCGCCATCTGCCCATTCAGCAGAATACTCGATACACTCATCAAGACATCCCCCAGCGCCGCGGGGATGCCAATTGCTAAAACCCCCTGTATAATACCGTTCCGCAGGGAAACATCTCTTGGGCGGATGCTAAGCATGGATTTGCCGCATTTGAAATAGCCAATATAATATACCGCACTCACCAGATTGCTGAACGCCGTCGCAATCGCCGCCCCCGCCACATTCCAACCAAGCAGCAAAATCAGAATCGGGTCAAGCACCACATTCAGCAGATTGCCCAAAAGCTGACCAAGCATCGCCATGCCCGCTTTTCCCTCTGTACGAATGATGTTTGCGTAGCAATTTGAAATCAACACAAACGGCCCTCCGACTGTCACAATGGATAAATATTCCTTTGCATAGCCAATCGTGCTTTCACTCGCCCCAAGCAGACTGAGGATTGGATTCATAAGGGCAAAAATAAGAATCATCATCACAATGCCAACCACAACGCAGCCCCACATACAAAAGGCGCATACCTGCTTCGCATACTCCCTCCGCTCTTCCCCCATCGCGCGCGAAATCACACTCGTTCCCCCGATGCCGAATACCGTCCCCAGCGCCATAAAAAGCAAAAAGACCGGCGTAACCAGGGAAACCGCCGCCAGCATAAATGCGTCATCCGTCTGCCCGATAAAAAAGGTATCCGCCAAATTATAAAGCAAAACCATCAGCATGGCCGCCATAGCGGGAACCGTGTTTTTCAGCACCGCCTGCCCGATGGGCGCACGCACAAATATCTCCAAGGAATCCTTTTGTTTTTTCTCCATGTCGTCCTCCTTTCCACAAGCATTTTTAATAGCTTGCTATTGATTTTCCCGCAAGAAAAGTGCGTAAAAACACGCACGCACTCAATCCATCACTCAATCGTCTCCCTTTGCAGAGGCAAGCACCTTCGCCAGCAATCGCAGAAGCTCTGCCCTTTCTTGCTCCGTTAAGTCGCAAAGCAACTGTTCCTCCGTCGCCCGCCTGTGCCGATAGCCTTCCCTGCATTTTTCCTCTCCTGCCTGTGTCAGCTGCGCTCTGCGGATTCGTTTGTCCTCCGCATCCTCCAGAACCACAATCAGCCCTTTCTGCTCCAAGCGGCGCAAAATCCCCGCCATCGTAGGCTGTGCCACGCCAAAATCCTTTTCCAGCTCCTTGAAGGCTGCCGTTTTTTCTTCTCTTTCATATAAGAGCATCAGCACACCCGATTGCGAAAAGGTAATCCCCTGCCCTCTGAGCGCATTGTTTGCCTGTTTCTCCAGCACATCATGAATCTGCTTTAATAATGCACCACAGGTATCACCGCCTGTCATTTTGCCACCCCCTTTTTCTTTCTGCAAAAATAATAGCACACTATTATTTCTGTGTCAATAGTGTGCTATTATTTTTGCACCTTACCCGCGATAATCGCATTTTTGGCACTGCATCATCCTGTTTTCCGTATCCTCTCTGTAATAGCTGTCCGACCATCCGCAAATACTCTGCAAAATCGGCACAACGGAGCGTCCCTTCTCCGTCAGAGCGTACTCCACTCTCGGCGGAATCGCATCATAGGATTTTCGATCCAGCATCCCGTCCGCAATCAAATCCTTCAGCGTCGCCGCAAGCACCGCATCCGTGATGTTATACATCTCTCGGCGAATTTCGCTGTAGCGCAGCGTTTCCCTCGCAGAAAGCACGCAGATAATTCTTGATCTCCATTTTCCTCCAAATACCGTCAGTCCGTATTCCAATGGGCATCGGATATCGTCCTCCAGCTTTTTCTTGTATTTTGCCATAAAAATATCCCCACACTATTTTTTGCCCCTATTATAGCGCGAGGATACCGGTTTTGGAAGTAGCTATGAAATTTATGAGCGGAAATCAAAGCTCTTTTTTGTTCTCCGCGCCGGGTGTCGTTACAATGACCCTTTCGGGAGAAATGATGAGCGCGCCCTTTGCCGTTACCGCCCCGTGAAACATCTCCTCCACCATCGCCTTGAATGTGTCTACCACCTCGCCCTCGGTCACATATTCCGCCTTCCCCTTGATTTGATAGCCCTCCAAGGTTTTTGCATCATAAACGGAAATCGCAATCCTGCCGTTGTTTTCCCGAATGTTTTTCAGCGTCGTTTCCAAAAAAACATCTCCCACAATCAGCTTGCCCTCCGCCGTAACATCCTTGAACGCCACGGGTACTACGTTTGGCTCCCCCTTTGCGCAGGTTGCCAGATCCCAGAT
Source organism: Sodaliphilus sp. (assembly GCA_963640305.1). Taxonomy (GTDB): domain Bacteria; phylum Bacillota; class Clostridia; order Lachnospirales; family Anaerotignaceae; genus Anaerotignum_A. The sequence continues at coordinate 15,936 of CAVHYX010000043.1, forward strand.
TCCGTTTTGCAATACCCTTCTCACTGCTTCGTTTAACATGATAATTTCCTCCGTTTCTTTTTTTATTGTGACACACTCATATTAGCCGATTCTCTCCCGCGGGGAAAGATGTTAGGAAATTTATCAGTGACTATGAAATTTATGAGCCGAACGCTTTTCATCAAAAATTTTAACACTTTCTTTCTGGATTCCTCCCGGCAAATCGTGTATACTGTTCAGGCAATGAAAAATTTTACACTGTTTATAGAAAGGAACGTAATTATGTATATAGCAGCAAAAACTTGGATGAAAACGCATATCCCTCATATCGGCACAATACTTCTGCTTTGCGGCGTTTTCTGTCTCACCGCAAAGGCGCTCTCCCCCGAATACCTGGACGCAACAGGATATCTGCATGAAAACTTCTTCCTGCTGCCCGTAGGCTTCGGACTGCTGTTTGCCGCAGTCCTGCTTTTCCTCGGAGCAGGTATTCATTTCCTGAAACGCAGACTTTCCAGATAAGCAAAAACCCCCTCTCCGTATGTATTCTCATACCAAGAGGGGTTCTTTTTTCTAAATAATATTCTTTTCTGATAATAATGCTTTTTTTGCAGCCAACACAAGTATAAACAGATACAGAAGATTTGCTGCATTTACAATGAAATAACTGCTCATTCCTAATGTCTGCATCAGCAAAAATTTCACAGCCACCATAATATTTATAATAGGAATTCCATACAATATATCCGGACAGTTTTCCGCGTTAAAATACAGCAGAAAAAAAGAGAAAAAGCATGGAATCAGCGATAAAATATTTAATTTCAGATTAGCACCTCTCACATTCCTTGACAAAATCCCTAGATATACCATAAATGCGGAAACACATAAAATAAATATATTCATCATAAGTATCATCCGGAACACTACGGAAAGTGATACCCCCGACAAAAAATCCAACTGCAATGCAGAAGAAAAGAGTCCTCCGCATAAAGCCGTAATACCAAATCCAATGACCGCACTGAGCGTTTCAAATAGCAAAACAATGTAGACAAATAATGTCTTTGCGCATATTACTGCCGAAAAAGAAGGATTTACCAATAACAAGTCCTCAAAGGTCCCTCTTTCTTTTTCCCCTGTGATTGTATCCGTCGCAATCGCACTTCCGCTAAATAATGCAAATGTAATAAGAATGACCGGCAAAATCGAAACTACAATATCATTGAGCGGTGTACCCATGTAAGCTGTATAAGATTCCGCAGTATAGCTGACATCTATATCCGAAACAGCGTATCTTTTCTCCAAATCATCTAAAATATTTTTTTGTGCATTTTGCATCTTTTTTGAAAAGGTCTGTAAAAAGTTGAGTGATTCCATGGAATTGGGGTCATAAATAAAATGCAGCCGACTGTCCTCAGCATTCTCTCTTGCCTTCATATAAATAATGCCTGTAATCCTCCCCTTTTTCAAATCCAGACATGCCTTCTGTATGGATTCGTATGAACGATAAGTATATCCCTTCTGATGCAGTATGATATTATCCAGACTGTTATCTTCCGGCACCGCTTTTATCATTGCCACAGTATTGGTACGATTCATATCACTCAAAAGCAGCTGCCCTGTATTCATGAAACCCATTGTAATTGGAAATATACCCATCGGAATAAGGATAAAAAGAATTGATGTTTTTTCTCGGAAAAATTTTTTCATTTCATACTTTAATATGAACCACACTGACATCATAAAGTTTCGTCCCCCAATTTCAGATACAATTCCTCTACAATATTTTTATGTAAATCAATAATGTCACACACCCTGCCTTTTTCAAGCACTCTGCCATTTTTCAGAATAATTAATTCATCAAATAGCTTTTCTATCTCATATAAATTATGTGTAGAAATCATAATTGTCCTATTTTGCGTTTTCAGATAACCAATCAGCTTGTGTATCCCTAACGTTGTACCTATATCCAAGCCTGTTGTCGGCTCATCCAGAATCAAAATTTCCGGATTATGAATAAATGCCTTTGCAATCACTATCTTCTGGCGCATCCCCCTCGAATATGTATGCGCCTGTTTCCGCATAAAAGCTGTAAAATGCAAATATTCATCCAGCTTACAGATTTGTTCCTCTATCTCCTTATCCCGTAGTCCTCTCAGCTTTCCCCAATATTCACTATTCCCAATTTCTTTTTCATTTCGGCAGAATTGGGAGATACCTTTCCTTCGTCTATGTAAATATTTCCTTCCGATGGCTGTAATATAGATGCAATCAGCCGCATAATTGTCGTTTTTCCGGCACCGTTATGTCCAATCAAGCCGGTAATCTGTCCTTTTTTCACTGTGAAGCTGATATGATCAATCACTAATTTATTATCAAATTTCTTAGAAACATTTTCTAAAAGTATCATATATATTCCCCCATGAATGAACAGGAAGGGGGCTAACCCCCTTCCCTTCTTTTGGAACATTCAAACATTTGCATCATCTTTTACGAGTAGCTTTGCACAGTGCATATGCGCCGCCGTAGATTGCAAAGTTCAAGGCTCCCCAGAGTCCTACTAATCCCCACATACGAAAACCTCCCTTCCTCATTATTTAATAGGATTATAAGTGTAATACTATTATATGAATAAGTATATCACTTGATTAATAATAGTGCAACCTTTAGTTAATATAAAATATAACAATTAGCTGATAGGAGTAAATGCGCATGGGAAATAAAAAAGAATTAAATATAAAAATCGGGGAACGTATCAAAAAAAGTCGCGAACAAGCCTGTCTAACACAGGAAAAATTTGCCGAAATCATTGATGTATCCGTGCAATATGTATCTGATTTAGAGCGCGGAAAAACAGGAACCTCCATTCCAACCCTGATAAAAATCTGCAATGCCCTTCATGTTTCCAGTGATTATCTGTTATTTGACAGAAAAGAAAGCACACATTTATCGGGACTGATTGGCAAATTACAAACTCTCCCCGAAAATGAGCTTTCCATTATTGAAGATGGTATAAATATTCTGATAAACGCACTTTCAGAATATAAAAAATAAAAGGAACCCCTCTCTGCATGAGTCTTTCACGCAAAGAGGGGTTCTTTTTTCTTATTTCCTGCTTCTTGCCTCCAAGCGATAAATCGGCATCCCGCGGGAGGAAAATTTCTCCTCATATTCCGTCATGATATTCCCCTCATAATCGCTGTTATGTAAATCCAGACTGATATGAGAGAGTCTCCAGTCCTCCGCACAAAATTCATTCAGAGAGAATTCAAACAACCCTCGGTTATCCGTCTTAAAGAAGATTTCCGCCTCCTCCCCCATCATGCGGCGGTATTCCCGCAAAAACCCACGATATGTCAGCCTCCGCTTATAGGTGCGCTTTTTGGGCCATGGGTCGCTGAAATTCAAATACAATCTCTGAAATTCGCCCACCGCAAACAAATCCGATAAATTGCTCGCATTGTCCCAAATAAACGCCAGATTCGGCAGAGCCGTCTCCGCCCGTCTTGCCGCCATCGCCACAACCGTTTCCTGCCTTTCAATGCCGATAAAATTCACATCGGGATAAAGCTCCGCGTTTTTTCGCAGAAAGCCGCCCTTCCCGCAGCCGATTTCCACATAAATCGGATGGTCGTTGCCGAAATATTCCCTCCATTTGCCCTTTCGCTCGGATGCCTCGTTGATGACCATCTCGTTCTCCAATAATTCCTGTGCTGCCCATGCTTTCTTTCTGACTCTCATGTATCTGCTCCTTCAATGCCTTTTCTGCCGAAATTTCCGAAAATATCAGAATGAGTATACACAAAAATCCGGAGTTTTTCAACTCTCCTTCTCCAAAAAAGCCAGCCGATACCCCCAATCTCCCTCTACGCACCGAAATTCCCGAAAGCCGAAGCGCAGCGCCTCCGCATCCTCCGCCGCGTCATAAGCCTCCGGCACTCCCAGCCAAAAGCCGTTTTCCTCCTGCCGAAAAATCAGGTGATGATACCGCCTGTAGGGCAACAAAAAGAAGAACTCCCTCTGCCATTTGATTGGAATCTCCGCCAAAAGCGTCCAAAAAGAAGAACTCCCTCTGCCATTTGATTGGAATCTCCGCCAAAAGCGTCAGCTCCTCCAAAAAAAGGCATTTCCAAAGCTCCCCGTCTCCAAAGGGCTCCCATTCCTTGTTTTTCGCAAAAAGCGCTTGTCTGTCCTTCTCCGTCTGCTCCGTTTCCTCTGCTTGCTCCGTTTTTCCGTTGTCCTCCTGCCCCACAGCGCGGATGTGCGCCGTCTCCTCTGCCGAAAGCACGCCCGTTTCCTCCAGCGCCTCCAATTCCTGCCGAAATTTTGCCAAAAGTCCTCGGAAGCTGCCGTGATACCCCGTTTGCTCCGCTACCCGCAGCACAGGCTTTTCCGCCGCCGCCAAAATCGGCTTTTCCTCTGCCTTTTCTGCCTTTTCTTTCTTTTCTTCTTTTTCTTGCTTTTCCTCTTTTCCTTTCTGTTCCTCCCGCTTCACCTGTACCCGCTCCTGCGGATGAAAAAACGCTCGCCAATCTCTCTTCTCCCCAAAATAAGCCGCAAGCGGCACAGAAGCTCCGCCATCCTCCGCCAAAAGCAGCACCGTATGGAAGTCCTCGGCGCATTGCCCCCTTCCGACTGCATCCGGGTCAAATTCCCATTGCAGCTCGGCTCGCCCCTCCTTCCCCTGCGGACGCAGCGCTCCGCAAAAAAGGCTTTCTTCTCCCGCCAGAGCATAAGCCGCATAGCAAAGCGGGCGCAAGCCCTGCACGCTGAAAGAAAGCTTTCCCTTCCCGTTCTTCAACTCCATAATACAGCTGCCCCAAGGGGGACGCTTGCCGCTGGCATAGCCCGCCGTTTCCTGCCGCAGCATCAGGAATACCTTTTCATATCGTCTGTGATACATACCCTTCCTCCTCTGCTTGTCTTTTTCATAGACACCATTGTTACAGGATATGCTTTTACAATAAAAAAAGAACTCCGAATCAGAGCTCCTTTGGGATTCCGTATCGCGAAAGGGATGTATTTTTATAGGCCTTTTCCCCGCTGACATCCCGTCCAAACCACGCAGGCGCAGCAAATGCCTCCGCCATCTGCAAGGAGGGAAATTCCACCTCGGTGGTTATGAGTCCCTGCAATACGCCCTCGTAAATATCCACCTCCGCAATCAAAGCTCCCGCCAGTGGCACAAGATACCGCTTCTTGCAAACAGGTGTCCCCTCTGTTTTTAGGAACAGCCGTGTATATTCCTCCTCTTGGATGGGCAGCTCAAATTCCTCCCTCGCCAGATGCCCCTTCCCCTTCACCGTTAAATAGTAATCCTCATCGCTTTTCCGAATACGAATCGTTGGCGAAAAGGAGAGATACGCCTGCGTGATTTTCTTGCAGGGGTACGCCGTAATATCAAAGGGAATTTCCTTCGTTAAAAATTTCCGTTCAATTTCCATCTTACCTTCCTTTCTCATCCGGGATTGACTGCATCCGCAATACGCTCCACCGCGCCGCCAACAAAGCTGATGACCCTCTGGTCAATGACTGCACCCTCTGCCGAAACGGTTACAACGGCAAGCCCAAACTGATTGCCCTGCCTGTCGGTCGTTTCGCCCGTCAGGGTCTTCCACTGCACAGCAATATCCTCCTCGGTTATTTCCGCGTCGGTTTCGATTTCATACTGCATATCCTTGCTGAATAATGAATTGGACCGGGAGGTCACCAGAAGTCCGCCGTCCTCCCGATATACCTTGACGGTGTAATAAACCAGATCCTCTTCATTCTCCACATATTTCTCATTCGGGGAGATGGTATCTTCATGAATCAGATTTTCTTCCATATCCTCCACTGCCGTGTCAGTCTGCCCGCCGCACCCGATAAACAGAAATACAAAAAGAATCAGCATCCATTTTTTCATGCGGCTTTTTCCCTCCCTTATCCCTTCCATCTTGTCACATGAAAATCGCAGCAATCCGCACCCTCTGCCAGCGTCTTGGTGCGGTGCAGTTCCCCGCCCTCGTAGCGATAGCTACGTTCATCCATTTTACAGAGGCAGGGAACAAATGCAAAGCAATCCTCTTTTTTTCCTAGCTTACAGATACCACATTCCGTGTAGGTATTAAAAAATTCATCCTCGCCCTTACGGTAGTCAAACTTCCAGTCGAGGGGATATTTCGAACATTGGCTTGCCTTGCTTTCTCTGAGCTTTTTATTCTGCGTGGCATCGGTAAAGAGAGTGCATTTCTTATTTTTATGCGCCTTCACCATAAAGGGCGAATCGAACACTGCGGTTACCATTTCATCCACGATGGCAGGGGTGATGCGGCTCGGCTCTGCCTTATAAAAGGAAAACACAAACGCCGCAACATAGAGATTTTTTTCAAGCGAACTGCCTCCAATATCGGGAGTACGCGCAAGCATGGCGCGATATTCCTTTTTCACCTTTTTCTTATACACATCGATATCCAAATCGGGGCAAAGGACGGAAAGCCGCTGCAATGCCGCATCCATACAAAACATCTCCACCGTCCGTGCCGTCATTCCGTATCGTAACAAAATCCATTCCTTCCTCTCCGCTTTATTTTTAAGACCTTAAGACCGTAGGGTTCTACCCCGCACCAAACCTTGGCAGGGGATAATCCCCTGCACCCTATTTGTAAAAACTACTGTTTTTGCAGGACTTGTTATTCCTATACTCCTTCCTGCAATATGGTTCTGCAAATCAGGTCAAGGGCATGACGCAAGTCTGCTTGACCCAACGCCCCCAAGGTCTTGTTTTTTATCCATTCTACCATACCCTGCCAAAAAAAGCACATCCTTTTCCCATCGCCTCCCTCTCTTGCAAAAAGAAATCCCTTCCTGTAAAATGAAGAAAAACCGATACAGGAGGGATTTCCTATGAAAAAAGCATATGTATTTTTGGCAGAAGGCTTTGAAGAAATCGAAGCCGTAACCCCCATCGATTTATTGCGCCGCGCAGGCGTAGATGCGCGTTTCGTTTCCATAACCGGCAAAAAAGCCGTCACCGGTGCGCATGGCATCACCTATCAGGCCGACCTGCTTTTTGAGGAAATCGAAGCCGCCGACCTGCTGGTGCTCCCCGGCGGTATGCCCGGCACAACCAATCTTCTGTCACATCAGGGTCTTTTGCAGCTCCTCCGTGAGCAAAATGCGGAAAAAAAACAAATTGCCGCCATCTGTGCCGCACCGATGATTCTGGGCGCCTTGGGCATTTTACGCGGCAAACGCGCCACCATCTACCCCGGCATGGAAGCCCATCTGACCGATGCCCTCCCCTGCACGGATGCCGTCGTAACAGACGGGAATATCTCCACCTCCCGCGCCCCCGGTACGGCAATCCCTTTCTCCCTCCGCCTCGCAGAGCTTCTGACAGGGGATTCCGCCGCACTCACTGCGGATATCGTGTTTCAGAAAGCCTGATTTGCGAAAATAAAATCGGCAGATCCCCCTCCGTCCAAGAGAAAAGCCCTATCCGCCTTGCCGCCCGCCTGACAGCCTCCTGCGGCAAATCAAAAATATACGCCGTCAGCTCCGCCGTATATCGCTCCGGCAGCCCGCAGGCAAGCACCCGCCCCAGCATACGGCAGAGAGGCGTTTCCCCCTCCCTGAGCAGAAGCAGAAAAACACCTCTCGTGATATAAACCAGCCGCCTTTTCTCCATCTCCGCCGCCAAGGCCTCCTCGGAAATCCCCAACGCAGCAGCAGCGGCGCCCCATCTATAAGGCGCCTCCTCCGTTTTCAAAAAAATATCCAATACCGCAATCTGCGGCTGTATCCGTTCTCTGTAATACTCCAAAAATGTCTGCATAGCTCCTTCTTCCCCCCCTGTCCCCCTATTGTAGCAGGGGCAGGGTCGCTCTGCCTAGCGGAAAAGCTTGGAAGCCTCAGTCCTTCCTTCGCATGGCGTTCAGGATTGCCAAAACGCAAACCCCGACATCCGCAAAAACCGCCATCCACATCGTCGCAATCCCCGGGATGGAAAGCAGCAGTACCAAAATCTTAAAGCCCAGCGCAAATACCACATTTTGATTCACGATTTTCACCGTATTCCTCGCAATCCGCATACCAACCGCCAGCTTACCAATATCATCATCCATCAGTACAACATCCGCCGCCTCGATTGCCGCATCCGAGCCGATTACGCCCATAGCAATGCCAATATCCGCCGCCGCCAAGACAGGTGCATCGTTGATGCCATCCCCGACAAAGGCGGTTTTGTTCCCTTCCGCATCCTTCTCCCGCTCCATCCATTCCACCTTGTTTTCCGGTAAGAGCTCGCTGTGGAACTCATCCAGCCGCAGCTCTCTTGCCACAGCCGCCGCCGTTTCCTCTCTGTCTCCCGTCAGCATCACCGTTTTTTTGATGCCCTCTCTCCGCAGGGCAGCCAGCGAGTCGGCGATGCCTTTCTTCAGCGTATCCGCAACCAGAATATGCCCTAAAAACCTGCCGCTCTTCGCTACATAAACCACTGTGCCGATGCCATCCGCCTTTTCATACGCAATCCCTTCTCGCTCCATCAGGCGGCTGTTTCCCAGAAGTACCGTTTCGCCGTTCGATTCATAGGAAATCCCGTAGCCGCCCAGCTCTCTGTATCCCTCCGCCGTAGGCAGTTCTCCCTCGTATGCCGCAACAATTGCCTGTGCAATGGGGTGATTGCTCATCGCCTCTCCGATTGCCGCCAATCGCAACACATCTCCCTTTACTTCCGTTACCGAAAATTTCCCCTTCGTCAAGGTTCCCGTTTTATCAAAAACCACCGTCTGTAAGTGGCTCAGCGTATCCAAATCGCCGCCGCCCTTCACCAGTATCCCGCGCTTGGAGGCAGCGCCGATGCCCGCAAAATACGTCAGTGGCACAGACAATACCAAGGCGCAGGGGCAGGAAACAACCAGAAAAATCAATGCCCTGCCAAACCAAAGCGAAAAGCTGCCCAATCCCGCCAAGGGTGGCAGCGCCGCAACCAAAACCGCCAGCAGCACCACAACCGGCGTATAAATCCGCGCAAAACGGGTGATAAATTTCTCCGTCTTGGATTTTTTCGCAGCAGCGTGCTCCACCATCTCCAAAATCTTCATCACCGTAGACTCGCCAAAGCCCTTTTCCACGCGCACCGTCAGACTGCCATCCATGTTGATGCAGCCGCTCAGCACCGTATCTCCCTTCTTCGCCGCCCGCGGCAGGGATTCCCCCGTCAGCGCCGCCGTGTCCAGCATGGCATGCCCCTCCGTGATCACGCCGTCCAGCGGGATTCTCTCCCCCGCCTTCACCAAAATCGTATCTCCCACACGCACCAGCGCAGGGTCAACGCGCTTCTCCTCTCCGTCCACGAGCAGATGTGCAAAATCAGGGCGAATGTCCAGCAATGCCGTAATGGATTTTCTGGAACGCGCCACAGCATAGTCCTGAAACGTCTCGCCCACCTGATAAAACAGCATAACAAAAACCGCCTCTGCCATTTCCCCGAGATAAAGCGCACCAATCGTCGAAAAGGACATCAAAAAATTCTCGTCAAAAACCTTCCCCTGTCCAATGTGCTTTCCTGCGCGCAGCAAAACATCATACCCGAAAATGAAATAGGCGCAGAGGAAAAGAACCGTACGCACCGTCCCCTCCTGCCAAAGAACCGCCGCCAGAAAAGCCATCAGCCCCACGCCAAATCTTATGAAAAATTTTCGGTTAAAAATATTCTCGTCCCCATGTGTATGGTCGTGTCCGCAGCCACATCCGCAGCCGAAATCATCATCGTCGTTATCATCACAACAACAGCAGTCATGATGATGCTCATGGTGTTCCTGTCCACAGCC
>CAVHYX010000043.1:25745-100178 GCA_963640305.1 Sodaliphilus sp.
TGTCCACAGCCACAGCGTGTCTGCTCGTGCTCATGATTGCGAAATGCTTCCTTCTTCATCCTCAACACCTCTTTTTGTTTGTTCATGTGAATAATCATTCATATATTGTCCGAAAATTTAGGCTATACGCTTGTGATAGCCTGTTATTTCCTTATTCCTGATATCCGCGCTTGTGCCGCAAATGCGCAATGCCCTGCTCCAGAATCATATGTACGTGCTCGTCATCCAAGGAGTAGAACACAATCTTGCCCTCCTTGCGATATTTCACGAGGTCGTTTTGCCGCAGCACACGCAGCTGGTGCGATATCGCGGATTGCGTCATCTCCAGCGCATCCGCCAGATCTCCCACATTCCGTTCTCCCTCCAAAAGCGTCTGCAAAATACGAATACGGGTGGCGTCGCCGAAAATGCGGAAAAATTCCGTCAGCTCCTGTAGAAACTCCCGTTGCAGCTCCTGCTCCATATCAAATTCCTCCTGCATCGGTATCTCCTCCTCTCCCGTAGCCCAATATATGAATATCTACTCATATATTAACGTATTGCCCTTGCTTTGTCAACACTATCATTGCCGTAGAATGGATTATTTTTATCCTCGCAATCATGCACGGGGGAGCTAGCCCTTGCCGCCCTTAGGCATCTTCGCGAAGCAGGGTGCTGACAAAGCTTCCATGCACTCGTCACCACCGATCTGTTTTTCTGTTTCGACTTAAGGATTTTCCTTCGGAAAATCAATAATGTCAATAAACCCCTTCAGCGCATGCGGCATGGCAACATTTTTCAGACGCACCATCCCAATACTGCGCTTCGGCACAGCCGGCGTAACAGGAATCTCAAAAAGCCGCTGCTCCTGCAATTCCTTCTGCGTAAATTCCTCGCTCACATAGGTCAATCCAAGGTTGATTTGTGCAAAGCTGACCAAAAGATCGCTGCTCCCCAGCTCCAGAATCGGGTTCAACACAACCCCGTTCTCCTCCGCATAGCGATCGATGTACCGCCGCGAGTTGCTCAAATCCTCCAGCAAAAGCAGAGGATATTTTGGCAGCTCCCGCAGCTCTATGCCAACCTCCGCCAGCCTACGGTATCGCTCTCCTCCGACCAGGACATCGTGAATCTCGATGCAGGGAATGATCTCTAAATCATCATCCTCCGCAATCGGTAAATTGATAAAGCAGACATCCACACTGCCGTTTCGTAACAGTCGAAGGGATTCGTATGTCGTTTTGTTTGTCACTTTAATGTTAATATCAGGGTAAAGCTTGTGATATTTTTCCAGATACGGCAAAAGAAAGTTTGCGATAACCGTGTCGCTTGCGCTAATCTTCAGCTCCCCTATCTCCATGTGTACCATCTGATAATATTTTTCCTCCGCCGCTTGAATCAAGCCAAGCGCTTGCTCCAGATAGGTATACAACAGCTTACCCTCCGCGGTGGGATAAACCCCCTTCGCCGTCCGCACCAAAAGCGGACTGCCCATGCGGTCCTCCAGCTGCCGGATCGACATACTCACCGCCGGCTGCGAAATAAACAGTTCTCTTGCCGCCGCAGACATATTGCCCGTGCGCACAACCGCACAAAAAATCCGATATAAATCCAATGAAACATCAATCTTCATGGGGGCAACCTCCCTTTTTCTTTTGTTTCTTTCCATTATACAAAATCCAAAGAGCAGACGCAAGCGCAATAAATAAAAATGATAACATTTTTTCTGTGATATAACAGCCGCAAGGACCTTGGGGCGCTGAGTCAAGCAGACTTTGCGTCGCAAACCTTGCCCTTCGGGCAACCGCCGCGTCTGTTCGGCGGTGCGTATCCCAACTCTCCCACAAGGGCATCATCCCCTTGACCCTTTTTGCAAGAGCAATGCATTGCTTTTACAGGGCAAGAGATATACAGCTTTCTCTGAAATGAAAAAATGCAGAACCATATTTATGGTTCTGCAAATAGGGTGTAGGGGATTATCCCCTGCCGGAGCGATGAGGCGGAACCTCACGGTCTTACGAGTCTTAAGGTTTTCCGGGCATGATACAATCACCACCGGCAAGCCCTGCTGCCTGTCGCCGCCGGAGCTCATTCGCTCGTTCATCTGTTGCAAACACTCAAAATCCTCATTTTGCCAATCTCTTCTCCATCTCTACAATCGGCAGAGGTGTCAGCGCCAGTGCCCAAACAATCAGCCACTCCGTCCCATGCAGCGGGCATACCCCGAAAATTTCCGCAAGCGGCGGCGCCATAATTACCCCAACCTGCAAAACGCATCCGATGCCAAACGCCAAAAGCAGCATCGGGTTTCCCAAAGGCGAAATATGAAGCAGCGAATGTTCCGAGCGCATATTAAAGGCGTGTACCAGCTGTGAGAGCGAAAGCACCGCAAACGCCATCGTCCGCCCCGTAATGTATTCCTTTTCTCCGTCAAAATAAATATGTCCGATGCCAAAGGCAAGCAGCGCCAGCATCCCAATCATTGCCCCCTCCAAGGCAATGCGGCTCGCCATCCCGTCCGAAAAAAGCGAATTCCCCCTCTTGGGCGGTCGTTCCATGCAGTCCGCCTCCGTCGGGTCAATCCCCAGCGCAATCGCCGGAAGGGAATCCGTCACCAGATTCACCCATAACAGCTGAATCGGCAAAAGCGGTGTTGCCCAGCCAAAGCACATCGCCACGAAAATCGTCATAATCTCGCCGATGTTGCTCGAAAACAGAAAATGCACCGCCTTGCGGATATTTTCATAAATGCCGCGTCCCTCGCGTACCGCCGCAACAATGGTCGCAAAGTTATCGTCCAAAAGAATCATGTCCGCTGCGCCCTTTGCCACCTCCGTACCGTTTTTCCCCATCGCGCAGCCAATATCCGCCGCCTTTAGCGCAGGTGCATCGTTCACGCCGTCCCCCGTCATGGCGACCACCTGCCCACCTCTCTGAAATGCCTGCACAATCCGTACCTTATGTGCCGGAGAAACCCGCGCAAAAACCGTACAGTTTGCCGCCGCCTGCGCAAGCTCCTCGTCCGTCATCCGTTCCAACTCCTGCCCCGTCAGCACGCGGTCGCCTGTGTGATAAATCCCAAGCTTCGCCGCAATCGCCTCTGCCGTCAGCGCGTGGTCCCCCGTAATCATCACAGGCCGAATCCCTGCTTTTTTACAGGTCGCAACTGCCTCCCTTGCCTCCTCTCTCGGCGGGTCCATCATCCCTGCCATCCCCGCAAAAATCAAATCCTTCTCCAATTCCTCCGCCGTAAAAAAGAGCGGCTCCTCTTCCCATTCCCGAAAGGCAACCGCCACCACGCGCAATGCCTCCGCCGCCATCTCTCCGTTTTTCAGTCGTGCTTCGCTTTTTCGCCTCCCATCAAAAATCGCCCGTCCGCTGCCGTCCAAGCAATGCGTACATTTCTCCAAGAGAATATCCGGTGCCCCCTTTGTCACAGAAATCCACTTTTCTCCAATCGAATGCACCGTTGTCATCCGCTTCCGCTCCGAGGAAAATGGAACCTCTCCGATTCTCGACATTTCCGTCCAAAGCTCCGCAAGAGAAATTCCGCTCTCCTCCGCCGCCTCTGCCAGCGCCTTTTCCGTCGGCTCGCCAATGAGCCGCTCCCCCTGCCGTCTTGTGTCGTTGCAAAGCGCAAACAGCGTCAGGATAAATTGCCGTTTTTCCTCGTTTTTCTCCAAATCCTTCCCAATCGCCGTAAGTCGCGTCACCCTCATGCGGTTCTGCGTCAAGGTACCCGTCTTGTCCGAGCAGATGATTTCCGCACTTCCCAGCGTTTCCACCGCCGGCAGTCTGCGGATGATGGTATTCTTCTTCGACATCCGCTGCATCCCAATCGCCAGCACAATCGTTACGATTGCCGGCAGCCCCTCCGGAATCGCCGCCACCGCAAGGCTCACCGAGGTCATAAACATCGGAAACGGCGCTTGCTCCCGCAAAATCCCCATCCCGAAAATAATGCCGCAGATAACCAATGCCCCCATACCGAGCAGTTTCCCCGTCTCCCCCAGCTTTTTCTGCAATGGCGTTTCGCTCTCCTCCTGCTCCGCCAAAAGAGATGCAATCTGTCCGATTTCCGTCGCCATCCCCGTTTCGGTCACAGCCGCCGTCCCCCTCCCGGCTAAGACATAGCTTCCTGCCAGCACCGTATTTTTTCGGTCGCCCGGCAGCGTTTTTTCCGCAAAAATCCCCTCCTCCTTCTCCGTCGCAAGCGATTCCCCCGTAATCGCGCTTTCCTCCGTTTGCAAGCCTTGGTTCTCCAATATCCGCCCGTCCGCGCAAATATAATCCCCCGCACGCAGCAGAAGAATATCCCCCCGCACAACCTCCTCCGCCGGAATTTCCCGTTCCACTCCGTCCCGCAAAACCCTTGCCTTCGGCGCAGAAAGCTCACGCAAGGCGTCCAGCGCCTTTTCCGCCCTGCTTTCCTGCAAAACGCCGAGAAATGCGTTCAATGCCACAATCGCCAGAATCATCGCCGCATCCGTAAAATCCCGCTCCCCGTTCCAATAGGAAACACCGGCGGAAACTGCCGCCGCCCCTAGGAGCAGCAGAATCATAAAATCATTGAATTGCGCCAAAAACCGCCGCAAAAGGCTTTTCCTTCCGTTTTCCTCCGCAAGCCTGTTTTCCCCGTCCCGTTTCAGCCGTTCCTCTGCCTCCTTCGTCCCAAGTCCCGTCCGTTCCTCTGTTTGCAGAGCCTCCAAAACTGCCCCGCGCGTCATACTCCACCATTTCATCGTTCTCACACACCCCGTCTTTTGTTTTTTTCTGCCCGTCCCTTTCTTCAACCTATGCGGACAAGCGCAAAAAAAGACCACCCGCATAGGATGGTGAAAAGGAGGTGGTAATCATGCTTTTTTCTCTCTTGCTTGCCTTTTCTCTCAGTCTGGATGCACTCGGCATCGGGCTTTCCTACGGCCTGCGACGGATTCGCTTTCGCCTGTTCGCCCTGCTCCTGCTGCTGTCGGAGAGTTTCCTCTTGATGACGCTGTTCCTTTGGGTCGGCAGGCAGCTTGCGTCTGTTTTTCCCGCATCCTTGGCAGAGCAACTCTCCCCCCTGATTCTTCTTTTTTTCGGCGCATGGCTTTGTCTGCAAGCCCTGCGGCAGAAAGAGGAGGCCTCGCCCCTCTCCGCCCCCTCTCTCTGCGATAGAGATGCCTCCTCCCAAATCGAGCCGAAGGAGGCGCTGCTTCTGGGCTTTCTGCTCTCCGTAGATTCCTTTGCCATCGGTCTGAGCGCTGCCGCAGGCGGAATGGAGGTGTCCCTTCTTCCCCTCTTTTCCGCCCTCCTCCAGACCGCCTTTCTCGCCTTGGGCGAAGGCTGCGGCGCAAGGCTTTCCCTCTCCCCCGCCCCAAGGGAGAGCCTTTGGTCGCTTCTCTCCGGCGCCATCCTTCTCCTGCTCGCCGCCCTACAGCTTTGCGGCAAATAAAAGAAGCGTACTCCGTTTTTCGCAGAATACGCTTCTTTCTCTGTCTCTTTTCTGTCAATTTCTATGAAAGAGCTGCTTTGTCTCATATTTTGCCTCGCAGGTCAGGTTTACGCCCAGCTTCTTAAAAATCTTTTCATCCACAGAGGATAGAATCACCGTCGAATGTACCTCGCAGCATTTCAGCTTTTCCAGCTGCTCCAGCGCCAGCGCCGCCTGTGCATCCTCCGCCGCACAAATGCTTAACGCAATCAGCACCTCGTCCGTATGCAGGCGCGGGTTCCGGTTCCCCAGATGCCCCACCTTCAGCTTCTGAATCGGCTCAATGACCTCCGGCGCAATGAGCTTGACCTCCTTCGGGATGCCAGCCAGCTTCTTTAAGGCATTCAAAAGCATTGCCGCCGATGCTCCCAAAAGCCCGCTGGTCTTCCCCGTCACAATCGTGCCGTCCGGCAGCTCAATCGCAACCGCCGGGTCGCCCGTTTCCTCCGCTCTCTTGTTGGCCGCTGCCGCAACCGTTCTGTCCTCGGTGCTGATGCCCGCCTGATTCATCAAAAGCTCCAGCTTATAAATTACCTCATCCGCCAAATCACCCTTCCGATAATCGCAAAGCGCCTTGTAATATCTGCGGATAATTTCCGTTTTCGCTGCCTCACAAACCGCCTCGTCGTCAAAAATGCAGTTCCCTGCCATGTTTACGCCCATGTCCGTCGGAGATTTATAGGGCGATGCACCGTAGATTTGCTCAAACATCGCATTCAGCACAGGGAAAACCTCCACATCTCGGTTATAGTTGATGGTCGTCTCCCCGTATGCCTCCAGATGGAAGGGATCGATCATATTCACATCATTCAAATCCGCCGTCGCCGCCTCATACGCCAGATTTACCGGATGCCTCAACGGAATATTCCAAATGGGGAATGTCTCAAATTTCGCATACCCCGCCTTCACGCCCCGCTTGTTTTCATGGTAAAGCTGGGACAGACAGGTTGCCATCTTGCCGCTGCCGGGACCCGGCGCGGTGATGACCACAAGGGAGTGCTCCGTCTCGATGTAATCGTTTTTTCCAAAGCCCTCCTCGCTCACGATATGCGGGATATTCGCAGGGTATCCCTCGATGGGATAGTGCTTGTATACACGAATACCGAGGCTTTCCAGCTTCTTTTCATAAGCCGCCGCGCTCGCCTGCCCGTTAAATTGCGTCAAAACAACGCTGCCGACATAAAGCCCGTATCCCCGAAAGGCATCGATTAAACGCAGCACATCCGCGTCATAGGTAATCCCCAAGTCCCCTCTAACCTTGTTTTTCTCAATATCGCCCGCGTTGATGACAATGACAATCTCTGCGTCCTCCTTCAGCTGCAAAAGCATATTGATTTTACTGTCTGGCTTAAAACCGGGCAGTACGCGAGACGCATGGTAATCGTCAAATAACTTCCCGCCGAATTCCAGATAGAGCTTCCCGCCGAATTGACCGATACGCTCCTTGATTCGTTCGGACTGCATATGCAAATATTTTTCATTATCAAATCCTACTCGTAACATCGCTCACCCTCCTCGCTCTGTCCAAAAAACAAATAACAGAAGAATTATACTCCTTTTCCTTACCGTTTACAAACAAAATCAGACAAAAATCAAATTCTCCCCATCAAAATACGGCATACCCGCCATAAGTGATTTTTTCCTCTCAAAAAAAGAAGGAATGTCTCAAAAAAAACATTCCTTCTTTTTTATTCCAAGCAAACGCTTACATCGTCTGTTCTCCTACCTTCTGTGCAACGGCGTGCTTCCGCATTTCCTCCTTCTCTGCCTTGCGCAGCTTGCAGATTTTATATACACCAACCGTAATCAGCGGCAATACATAGATTGCAAGGAATGCGTAGGACAGCGCACCGTAAACGGTCGCAATCAGGTCAACAATGCCGACCTTGGACAAAACCATGGAGCCAACCAGAACCACAATGGTCAGTGCTGCCTGCTGCTTGCTTGTCATCGCAGGCTTGTTTGCCTCCTCCAAGCTGTTGTTGATACGCTCCAAAGCCGCATGGATGATGCCGGTAGAGGTTTCAATCAATGTCCAACCCATAACGATACCAAAGATTGCGATAACCACAGGGCCCGCCGTACCCTGCATCATGGTCAGCCAAGGTACGCTTGCACCCAAAACATCCGGATTGGGATAGAAGCACAAAACCGCAAAATAGGTCAGGAACCAAGGAACCGTTGCCAAAACCCCGCCGATGATACCGGAAAGCACAGATTCCACTCTTCTTGTCTGTCTCTTGATGGTAAAGAAGGTTGCCGGCATAACAACCAGATTATACGCACAGTACAAAACGCCTGTCCAAAGTGCCTTGCCCGCCGTAACCGTTCCTTCGATATAGCTTGTGTCGTGATGTGCAAATACCTCCGTGATGTTGCTGCCGTAGGTGCCGATAACCAACACAGAGAAGATGATATACCCCGCATACAACGCAACCGTACCCAGCGTCTCAAACCGCTCAATCAGCCCCGAGCCGTAGAAGTTCAAAATTGCAACAACAACCGTGATGGCAACAACGCCGACCCAGTAGTTCAGTCCCAATGTCTGCTCTACGATGTTCCCCGTTGCCGATGCCATAACGGCAATGATGACAACCATAAACAGCAGATAAACCACGTCAAATACCATCCACAGGGGGCCGCCGATGGTTTTCATAAAGCCCTTAAAATCGTATACCTTTGTCAGCCGAATCAGCTCATAGGACAAAGCCGCAATAATGGCAAAGCCCAAAAACGTGCCTAAGCCGGATAGCCAGCCCAGCGACCCGAATTTCGCGCCGTATTCCACGATCTCACGGCCTGTCGCATACCCGCCGCCAATCAGAACGGATTGCAGGATAACGCCCGGCAAAACAAACTTACCAAAACCACCCTCAAAAAAACCTGATTTCTTTTCCATAAAGTTCCCCTCTTTTCTTTTGTACTTCCCGCTCCCCTCTCGTCGCAGAGAAGCTCTTTCGTATCTTCCGCCCGCCGCCCTGGCAGGCGCTTACAAAAGGTAAAAAAATAATTGCGTCCAAGCTACCTTGTACTTTTTTCAGTACAAAACGAGCTTTTCCAAAAATTTACTCGTTTTCCTCCTAAAAGTCAATATACGTCATATTTATTTTTTTTGCCAAAAAATCGACTTTCCCTGTCAAAAAACATCAAATTCCCGCCGGTTTTTCCTTCTGTTGTCCGACAAGAAACGTCGTTTTGCATAGAAACAGAAATTTTCCTTTTGTTCTTGAAAAAATACAAAAAATCCATACAGGAATTGAGGCATTTTTCATAAAAAATTTCCGATTCCTATTTTATTTTTTCCGATTCCTGCAAAAATCCGCCTCTCCCCGCTGCATGTTTCGCATAATTATGCATCCATTCCCTTTCTGTATACAGTTTTATTCATACAAAAGACTCGTAAGACTGTGAGGTTCCACCTTGCCACTCCGGCAAGGGATAAGCCCCTGTACCCTGCTTGCAGAACCATGAATATAGCTCTGCAGAGCGGGTCAAGGGTACAGTACCGCCAAAATAGGGTGGCAGCGTAGCCATCTCCCTGCATAACCGGCGACCTATCCGCCGATTGCCAAAAAAATAAGGCGTCCTCCGCCTTATTCCATCTTGAGCCTTGCCGCCGAAAGACAGTAAATCACAACCCGCTCCGCCCCCGCACGGTATAGCTCCTTCGCGCAGGAGTTGCAGGTTGCCCCCGTCGTAAAAATATCATCCACCAAAAGCACACGCTTTCCCGTCAAATCCTCCCGAACCGCAAAGGCATCCCGCAGATTCTCCCGCCGCAGCCGTTCGGAGGAAAGCGTACTTTGCGGTACCGTCTCCTTCGTCCGCTCCAAAATCTCCCGCCGAAATAAAAGCCCCGTCCGCGCCGCAATTCTTTCGCAAAGGATTGCTGCCTGATTAAATCTCCTCTTTCGTTCCTTCTTCGGGTGCAGCGGCACGCAAAGCAAAAGATCCGTCCTTTGCAGCAGTTCCTCGTGGCAGCGAAGCAAATATTCCGCCATCAGGTCACCCAAGCCGTAGCCCAGCCGCTTCCCGCCGCCGTATTTGAAAAGCTTGATTGCCCGCCGCACCTCCGCATACGGAAATACCGCATAGGCCTCCGGAAAAGAAAATTCCTTCAGGCAAGCCCCGCAAAAGCCCGCCGTGTCCGTCTCGCCGCCGCAGCGCGGGCAAATTCCCCTCGGAAAATACGGCAGATTCTCGGTGCAATGCCGGCAAAGCCATTCCCTCCGGTTCTTCCAATCCAAAACTTGCGTACAAATCACGCATCTCTGCGGAAAAACCAGCTCAAAAATTTGCTCCTTCATCCTTCTCCCCCTTCGCTCAGAAAGTCATAGAGCCTCTGTATCCGTTGCGCCAAGCCTGTATATCTGCTGATTTCCCTGTCGTTTCCCAGCATGACGGAAACCGTCTCTCGCAGTCCCACCAAAACCACCAGCCTCTGTGCCCGCGTTACCGCCGTATATAAAAGATTCCGCGTCATGAGCATCGGCGGCCCGTTGTAAATCGGCAAAATGACCACGGGATATTCGCTCCCCTGCGATTTGTGAATCGTAACGGCATAGGCGAGCTCAAGCTCCTCCAGCCTGCCAAATTCGTAGTCCACCACCTTGCCGTCCTCAAATACGACCCGCAGCTGCTCCGCCTGCGTATCAATCGAAAGAATTCTGCCCGCATCCCCGTTGTAAATGCCAAGCCCCTCCTCCGTTTGTATCCCTCTCTCGTCAAAGCTTCGCCAAACCACATTGTAGTTGTTCTTAATCTGCATCACCTTGTCTCCCTCGCGGAAGCTGATCCTGCGAAGCTGTACCTCCCGCTTGTGCGGCGCGGCGGGGTTCAGCGTCTCCTGTAAGGCCTGATTCAGCTGCTGCACGCCAAGCGTCCCCTTCCGCATCGGTGTCAGAATCTGTATGTCCTGTAAGCCATCGCAGTCCATAAATTTCGGCAGCCGCTTCGTCACAAGCTCCCGAATCGTCCCAACCACATCCTCGGCATAGGCACGCCGCAAAAAGAAGAAATCCGTCCCCGCCTCGTTCAAAACAGGCTCCTCTCCGTGGTTGATGCGGTGTGCATTCATGATGATTGCACTCTCCTGTGCCTGTCGGAAAACGTGTCGCAGCCGTACGACCCGCAGTCGCTCGCTCGCAATCATATCCTTCAGCACATTCCCCGCCCCCACTGAGGGCAGCTGGTCAACATCCCCTACAAAAATCATGCGCGTCCCGCTCGATGCCGCGCGTAGGAGCGCCTGCATCAGCACAATATCCACCATAGAGCTTTCGTCAATGATGATCACATCTGCCTCAATGGGATTTTCCTCATTTTTGTCAAAGGTCTGCCCGCGGTTGTCCTCCCCGGTAAAGCTGATGCCCAAAAGCCGGTGTATCGTCTGCGCCTCCATCCCTGTCGCCTCTGTCATGCGCTTTGCCGCGCGTCCCGTCGGCGCGGCAAGCACCACCGTAAGATCCTTCTTTTTCAAAATCCGTAAAATGGTGTTGATGGTCGTGGTTTTCCCCGTGCCGGGGCCTCCCGTCAAAATCAGCACCCCGCAACCGAGCGCCTCCGCCACAGCCGCACGCTGCTCCTCCGCCAGAACCACGCCCGTTTCCCGCTCCACCTTCGCAATTTCCGCCGCAATCGTTTCCATGCTTGGCGCGTCATACTCCGCAGAAAGTGCCAGTAGCTGCTTCGCCACAGCCATCTCCGCATAAAAGTAATAATTCAGATAAACGCAGTCGATGTCGTTCATTTTTTCCTGCCACAGCTGCCCATCCACCTGCATCTCGCGAATGGTATTCTCAATCACAAGCGGATGCAGCCGCAAAAGCTCCGTTGCCTCTGCAATGAGCTTCTCCTTCGGCAAATAGCAGTCTCCATTCCCCGCCGCCGTATGCAGCACATATTTCACCGCCGCCTGCACCCGATGCGGGTCGTCCTCCGCAATGCCCGCCCCCGCAGCCATCCGATCCGCCAGCCGAAAGCCGATTCCAACAACCTCCTCCGCCAGCCGATAGGGGTTCTTCTGCACGATTTCAAAGGTGCGCCCCTTATATTTTTTATAAATCTTCATGGCATACGTAGGCGAAATATCGAACTCCTGTAAAAACAGCATGGCCCGTCGCAGCTCATGCTGTTCGCAAAAGGCAGCAGAAAGCTTCTGTGCCTTATCATAGCTGATGCCCTTGATTTCCGTCAAAAGGTCGGGCTTTTCCTCGATTACGTAAAACGTAGCCTCGCCGAACCGCTCCACAATCCGCCGTGCCGTTTTCGCCCCAATCCCCTTAAGCATACCGGAGGAAAGGTATCGCTCTATACCCGCAGTTGTAGTCGGCATGGACTTTTCGTAATATTCCACCTGCACCTGTTTACCGTAAAGGGGGTGCGTAACCATGCTTCCGTGAATCTCCAGCGTCTCTCCGCTGTGAATCTGCGGCACAATGCCAACGCAGGTGGTTTCCTCCCCCTCCACGCTCAGGGAAAAAACCGTATACCCCGTGTCCTGATTCTGATAAATGATATTTTCAACCTCTCCGCAGAGCTTCAGCTCACTCATGTACGCACCTCCTTTCCGCTTTTTTCTCCGACAATTTGATTACGATGAAGACCTTGGGGCTTTGCCCCCAATCCCTCCTCGACTCGTTTTTTGCAGAACCATATGCATGGTTCTGCCACTCAGGTCAAGGGCATGATGCCCTTGCGAGGTTTAGGGCAGTGCCCAAAGGTTTTTCTTATGCCGTATCCGGCTTTGCGGAGGGGAGCTCTAAGGGAATCTCGTTCCCCTTAGACCCTTGCGGAGGTTCGGAACCCATTGGGAAGGGTCCCGGGTTTTTGTTGCTTTTTAGCATAAAAAGTAAGGAAGAAAAGCCTCTGTTTCGCCAAAATCGTTCTAAACGGGCGAACTCCTTATGTTGTCCAAGCAAAATTTCAGCGCGACTGCGCCCCTTAAAACCCTAAACCCTTGGGGTTCCACCCCCAAGGTCTTGCCTCTTGTGGTCATTCTACCACAAAAAATAAAAAAAGGGAACAACCGTTCCCAATTTTTTCTCGAAAAATAGTCTCAATTTTTCGTTTCCTTCGGTGGCTTCAGCTCCTTCTTCCGTCGGAACAGCACCAGCACCACCACACCGACCGCAAACACGCCGCCACAAACCGCGATCGTCGGTAAACACTCCGAAAGTGTCACTCGGGACTCGCCTCCGTTTTTACCGCCGCCCCCTCCGGGCAAATCAGGGGGATTTTCTCCCTTCCCCCCGCCGCCAAAATCAGGCGCCGTGCTCGGTTGTCCATTTTGCTGTCCGTTTTGCTGTCCGTTTTGCTGTCCACTGTCCGCTTGGGTGTCCGCCGGCGCAGATGCCGAAATCTCGGCGTTTTCCGCCTGTTTGGTGGTGTCCGCAGTGTCCGCATCTGTCACCCCCGTCAAATTGGTTGCCGTCGTCTCCGCGGATGCTCCGTCCCGGTTCGGCATCTCGGGTCTCTCGCCACCGCCACCGAACTCGCCGCCGCCCATACCGCCGCCCTTCATACTGCTTGTGTTGAAGGTCGGCTCGCCGCCGGCCAGCTGATTTTCAATGCTTTCCGCCATATTCACTGCATAGTAAACCAGCGAGTACTGATCTGTCGGGTCGGTGGAGCAGGCCTGCTCAAATTCCTCGTAGGTGCAGAAGGCAGTCGCATCCTTCTCAACGTATGGCGCAATCAGGTCATGCACCTGCTCCACCAGTGTCGTCATATATTCCTGCGTCAGGTAGTTCTCCGCAATCTCCCGCAGATAGCCTTCGTACATGGAGAGATAGGTCTTGTTCGCCAGAAGCGTTGTCACCAAGGGCTTCTCGTCGCTACCCATGGACGGCATCCCCTGCGGCATATCTTGCGTATCTTGGTTGTCAGATTGGCTGTTCTCGTTCTGATTGCCATTCTTCGGCTGACCGCCGTCCTGCATATTCCCGTTATCGGGGGGCTGTGCCTGACTGCCGTCACTCGGCTGACCGCCGCCCTGCATATTCCCGTTATCGGGGGGCTGTGCCTGACTGCCGTCACTCGGCTGACCGCCGCCCTGCATATTCCCGTTATCGGGGGGCTGTGCCTGACTGCCGGTATCTACTTGTGCCGCAGTACTTACTGCATCAGCCGCAATATTGGCATTGCTATTCTGCGTATTTGCTTCGTTTTTTCTATCTCCATCATCTCCGCCGGGGCCGCCGAAACCGCCCATGCTCTGGCTTGTCGGCTCATAAATATCTACCTCTCCGCCGCCAAAACCGCCGAAGGCAAGGTTCATATCCCAGGGAATGACAGTAAAATAGCCATCCTCCTCATAGAGATAATAGTTATGGGTGGTATTGCCCAGATAGCTGTCGAAGTTTGCCAGTGCCACATTTGCCGCAATATATTTCAGCGCCTTTTCCACATCCAGCACATCCTCCAGGTTTTCGCCATCCTCAAGCGCTTTCATCAGCGCAATGATTTCCTTACCGTCAGAGGTTTCCTCATTTGTTTTCAGATTCAGCCCTGTGTAGGAGGAAATATCATCCCCGTTATAGACCAAATCCGCGCCTGTGCCCTCCTGTCCCTCCGGCTTATAGAGGTCACCTGTGGCATCGTCAAAATGCGTCGCAAGGAAGGTTTCATCTACCGCTTCCACTGCCAGATACAGTCCCCATTCCTCGCCGTTGACGGTAATGTTGCTGTAGCCGCATTCGGGGACATCCAGACCGAGCTCGCCCATGATTTTATAGGAAATATATTCGCGCATACTGCTGTTGTCGGAATAGTTATTATTCAGGCAAAGCTTTTTCAAGCCGTAATAATTGCCGTTATCGTCATAATAATCAAAGTCTATTTTGAAGCTGTAGCGGTCGGAATCGGAATTGGCAACCGAGGTCAGGCTGTTGTTTCCCTTCGTGCGGATTGCAACATTCCCGATCGTCTCGCCGTTAATCGTGATATTTGCCTGATGGTATTCCTCCTCCAGCGGGTTATCCAGCATATCCTGCCAATCCTCTTCATCAATTTCGATGTTGATTTCATTAACCGTTCCGTCTTGGAAAATATGCTCCGCATAGGTATATTTACTGTCTGTCGCATCTGCTCTGCCCACAATGCCATACGCCGCCGCACAAAACGCGACCACCAGTAGTCCGGAGAGCAGGATTGCTTTATACTTCTTTAATACATGCAAAGGAGTTCCTCCTTTCAAACTGTAGACAAATTTATTTTAATGTCGCGGAAGGGTTCGGGAAACGAACGAGTTTCCCGACCAGCATCCGCAGGCGGAATTTAGTTCCACCGAGGAAAACAGCGAGTTCCAAGGCTTTTCAGCCGATGGAACTCGTCTGTTTGGTCTTCTGCTTCAACAAGTCGAAATCCTGATTTCAACTTAGCCATTATGCCGCATAATTACCATCATAGCTTACCATGACTGCGGATTCCACGCCCTGCATATTGCTGATTAGGTTGACAAAGCTGCTGTCCGCATCCTTCGGACGAATCTCATAAATCACCTCTGCACCTGTGCCGCCGGTCACGGTTTTGGATTTGAGCTGCATTTTCTTGACATTCCCCCGCAGAAGGCTCTCTACCTGCTCCTCCGTGTCTCCGTCCAGCAGACGTACAATCATCAAGTAAGGGTTATCCTTCTGCTGACGGTTTGCGAAAACGAGCAGGAAAATTCCCAGCACCGGGCAGCCAAGAAGCGCCAAAGGCAGCAGGCTTGCGCCGCAGAGAATCCCTTCCGCAATCGACCAGAACAAAAACACCAGATCCATCGGATCCTTTACCGCAGTACGAAAGCGCACGATGGACAGCGCGCCGACCATACCGAGAGACAGCACTACATTACTCGTAACGCCGCTGATGACCAGGGTTGTAACCAGTACAATCGCCACCAAAGAAACATTAAAGCTGCGGCTGTACAGCACACCGCTGTAGGTTTTTTGATATACATAGAAGATAAACAGCCCGACAACAAATGCTGCCCCAAGACAAAGCACTGTGTCCAGAAGGGAAAAGCTGCTGAAGCTATCTAAAAAGCTGCTTTTGAAAACGTCATTAAATGTCATTGAAATTCTCATCCTTTCTCATTATCCGTTTAGGGTGCAGGCAGCAAATTTGGAAAATGCCTGCTCTCTGTTTTTGCTTGTCAAAACCGTTCTGCTCACAACATCCGGCAGAAAATCGTCATATTTGACCTCCATGATACACCTGCCATCCCGCAGAACGGGAATCGTCGGGGCATCCTTACTGAAAAATGCCTTGACATCCTTGCAGGAGCAAATTTCTCTGTCAAAGGTGACACGCACATTACCGGGAGCGTAGGTAAAGGGCTCTCTGCGGTAATCTACAATCACTGTCGGGCGGAACAGCTCCAGCTTCATTTTCAAAAAAAGCTCCCGCACCAGAGGACGCGCATCCGTCTCCATCCATTCAATCCTGCCGTCAATGATTTTCTGCACCTCCTCCGCCGTTAAGCGGCATTGGTATTTATGCCCGACGGCATAACGCTTGCTTTTTTTCTCCAAACGGATAAATGCCGTATCAAAATCGTAATATCGAATCCGAAATTTATCTCGCACGGCAACGCCGGACAGTTTTTCCTTCAGCACCTTAGCATACAGATTGTCAAAATATAACGAGCGAATCAGGTAGGTCTGCTTGCCCTTTAAGTTCTTATCCCTCTGCATAAAGTCGGAAAGCCTGCTCGCCATCATGCTGCTGTCACTCGCGGTTACGGTATATTTTAATTCCTTTCTCCATTTTTCTTCCATTCGTGCTTCACCTCTCTTAGCATTTTTCTCTTTCATTCGTGTTTTAGTATACGAGATGGAAATTAGGGCGTACTTAGCCTTTTGTTAAAACCATGTAAAAGAAAGATTAGAAAACCATTAGAGTAATAAAAAAGAGTCCGAAAAAAAACAGACTCTTTCTTGTCTATAAGTTTGAGCGGCGGAAAGGCTTGGAAAACAAAGGGTTTCAAAGCTTCCGCCGATGGAACCATTAGTGTATTCTTCTGTCCTAATAAGTTAAAACCCCTGATTTCAACTTAAATAAACCACTCCGGCTCTGCCCGTCTTGCATAAAGCTCCTCTAATTCCTCTTTATGGTAGAGATACCCGGGATCATCAAAATATCTCGCTTCAACGGGACATTTCTTCACGCAGGCACAGCACTTGATGCAGATGCCGACATATTCTCTGATATTCTCCCTGCTGATGGAGCCCATAGGGCAAACCTCCGCGCAATGCCCACAGGCAATGCAGGCATCGCTTACCTTCGGCTTTACCTTGCGAATATCAATATGCGCGCCGTGTCTATCCTGTGGCTGAAAATAGGGGCGAATCGGGTCACAGCCCCGCACATAGGCGGGTGCAGTATATTCCCAACCGCTCATCAGCTTTTCTGCGATTTTTTCGCCAAATTCCCGCATACCTTCAAAATCCCTCTCATCCGGTCTTCCTGCTGCCAGGATTTTTGAAAAGGAATGTTCGCTGACAAAAGCGCCCCCCGCAACGGTACGGAAGCCGTCCGCTTCTAAAATATTTTGCAATTCTATCAGCGCATCATCGTAATTACGATTGCCGAAGGAAACCACAGGCACGGCATATGCGCCATTGCCCAGCAGCTTCTCCGTCAGATAGGGCAACAGCACATTCGGCACACGCCCCGCAATCACCGGTGTGCCGCAAACAACCAAATCTTCCTCGCCAAAGACGGCATCGCCCGTCCTGCCCTGTGGCAATGTAAAATCATAAGCCTCCATCGGAAACCCCAGCTCTTTCGCTAAAGTCTCCGCTACAGTGCAGACTGCCTTTTTTGTGCCTCCCGTCGGGCTGAAATACATCGCCCATACCTTTTTCAATCGCATTCTTCATTTTCCTCCTTCGCCGCAAAAGCCGGTTCTGTCTTTGTCCGGCATACCTGAAAAGCGCCTTTTTTCAACAATAGAGTAGATTGCTCCCATCGTATCCGCATTGCCCTGAAAAAACACATAACCTCTCATTGCTTTTTCCCTTCTCTATGCTATGATAGCAATAAGAGAGAGTTACCGCCTTTGGTTGGGTGGTCAGTCCCAACATATGGTTTCAGACCGTCTAACTTCTGTTAGGCGGTCATTTTCTTATCATTTCTTATGCAATAATGATTACTAAACTATACTGAAACAATGCAGCGTATGTAACCATAGGCGTCCCCTTCTCTCCAAGAGAGCGACTGCATCGCCAAGCGATAATCCTTGTCTATACCATAGCATATTTTGCTTTGTACGACAACGCTTTTCAAGCCTCTGCTACAAAAAAGATGCCTTGCTTTTACAAGACAAGACATCCTTTCTTGTTCCTTTTCTTTATTTTTTCTTTATTTTTTCTTTATTTTCATTCAATGGAATTTCTCGAGCGTATCCCAGATGCCCTTGACCTTTTCCACCTGCTGTGTCTTTATCATTTCATTGATGCGCTTCTCGGCATATTCCGCCTGAATCTGCTGCTGATACAGTGCCTCCGCCTTTGTCTTGACCTCATCCTCTGTCGGTACAGTCTTTTCCAGAAGCTTTATGACAAAATATCTGCCCTCCTCCATTTGAATCGGACCGACAACCTCGCCCACCTCCGGCACCTCGTTCAGACCGAAGCCCGCCAGCGCATAGCCTTGGTACATCGTTGTCTCGCCGGTTTCCTCGCTATCCTCTGCGGCTGCATCAATATCAAATTCCCGGAACAGCGCCGTAAAATCCTCGCCGTCTTTGGCACGTTGCAGCACCTCCTCTGCCTTCTCCTCCGTCTCAACCACAATCGTTGCCAGCTTAAGCTGCGTATAATCGGAGCGAATCTCATCCTTTTGCTCTGCGTAATAATTCGCCAAATCCGTCTCATCGGCGGTACACTCCGCCGCAATGGCATCATAAACCAGGGAATACAGGTAGGATGCCTCCATCAAGGGCACAAGCTTTTCCTCATCCACATCCATCTTTTTGAGGGAATCCTCGTCCACCGTGGCAAGGAACTGCTTCGCCGCCTCTGCCGCCTCCTCCTTCTGCTCATCCGTCAATGTAATATCATTGGCTGCGGCATATTTCTCCGCCGCGAGGACGCTTTGCAATGTGCTGATGGTACGCTCCTCCACCAGTTCATCCGCCGTCTGTCCGTCAAAATCCATATTCCAGACATCCTCACCCGCCGTAGAAACAAAACTCTGCGTGGTAGTATATAAATACACCATATATTCATATTTCGTAATTTCGTGATTGTCGATTTTCAGCACAAACGTATCCGCTGTGCCGCCGCTACCACAACCCGCCAATGCAAACATCCCCGCCAGCAAAAGCCCCAGAAAACCCTTCTTTTTCATATCCATACTTCCTCTCTGCATCATCGTATGCCTGATTTTTTTATTATACAGACATTCCGTCAGTCTTTCAATGCCTCGAAGCATTTTTTAATCAGCAAAAGCTCCTCCTCGCCGCTTGCAGGCTTAATCGTAAGATAAGGATTTTCCCCCGCGGTGAAAAAATATTTCCCCTTCTCT
This sequence comes from Sodaliphilus sp., assembly GCA_963640305.1. Lineage (GTDB taxonomy): Bacteria > Bacillota > Clostridia > Lachnospirales > Anaerotignaceae > Anaerotignum_A. Next base: position 44,713 of record CAVHYX010000043.1, read on the forward strand.
TGCGTAATCAACTGCATCAGCCTCTCGGGGTTCAGATTGGGCTTTGGCTGAAATTCCAAAAGAAGATTGCCATGCTTGCGGCTGATGGAGCGAATCCCCAGCGTATGCGCCTCAGCCTTTACCAAAACCACCTCCAGCAAAAGCTGCACGCTCTTGGGCAAATCGCCGTAGCGATCCTCCAGCTCCTCCTGCATATCGTAATATTCCTCCATAGTACGGATACCGGCGATTTTTTTATACATCAGCATCCTCTGCTGCTGATTTTTGATATAAAAATCAGGAATAAATGCACTGATATTCAAATCCACGGAGGTTTCAAAGGCTTCCTCCTGCGGGGCTTCGCCCCTTAGGCTTTGCACCTCCTCCGCAAGCAGGCGGCAATACATATCGTACCCAACCGCCTCCATGTGCCCGTGCTGCTCCGCGCCCAAAAGATTGCCCGCTCCGCGAATTTCCAAATCCCGCAACGCAATCTTAAAACCGGAGCCGAATTCCGTAAATTCCCGAATGGTCTGCAAGCGTTTCTCCGCCGTCTCCCGCAGCATTTTATCCCGCTTATACAGCAAATAGGCATAGGCAAGACGATTGCTCCTGCCCACGCGTCCCCGCAGCTGATAAAGCTGGGAAAGCCCCATACGGTCGGCATCCTGAATAATAATGGTATTCGCATTGGCAATATCCATCCCCGTCTCGATAATCGTAGTGCAGACCAGAACATCAATTTCACCCGCGATGAAATCGCTCATGATTCGTTCCAATTCCCGCTCCGACATCTGCCCATGTGCATAACTGACCCTCGCAGAGGGCACCAACCCCTGCACGCGGAACGCCTCCTCGCTGATAGACTCCACACGGTTATACAAATAATAAACCTGCCCGCCACGGCTGACCTCTCTGTGAATCGCCTCCCGTATAAATTCCGGATTATCCTCCATTACATAAGTCTGCACAGGATGCCGTTCCTGCGGCGGCTCTTCCAAAAGACTCATGTCGCGAATCCCCGCAAGGCTCATATGAAGCGTTCGGGGAATGGGTGTTGCGGAAAGGGTCAGCACATCCACATTTTCCCTGAGCGCCTTCAGCTTTTCCTTATGCGCCACGCCGAAGCGCTGCTCCTCATCTATGATAATCAGTCTCAAATCCTTGAATTTCACATCCTTGGAAAGAATTCGATGTGTCCCAATCAAAATTTCGGAATAGCCCTTTTCAATATTTTGCAAACTTTCCCTCTGCTGCTTCGGTGTGCGGAAACGGGAGAGCAGCTCAATATGCACAGGGTAACCCTCCATCCGCTCCGTAAAGGTATGATAATGCTGCTGCGCCAAAATGGTAGTCGGCACCAAAAACGCCACCTGCTTGCCCTCCTGCGCCGCCTTAAATGCCGCACGAATGGCAATCTCCGTCTTGCCGTAGCCGACATCGCCACAGATGAGTCTGTCCATCACCTTATGGCTTTCCATATCCTTCTTCACATCCTCAATCGCATGCAGCTGATCGTCCGTTTCCTCATAAGGGAAGCGTTCCTCAAATTCCCGCTGCCAGATGGTATCCGTGCCATAAACAAAGCCCTGCGCCGCCGTCCTTTTTGCGTAAAGCGCAACCAAATCCTCCGCCATGCTCTGCACTGCCCTGCGTGCCTTTGCCTTTGCCTTTGCCCAATCCTGTCCGCCCAGCTTATTCAGCTTCGGCGCTGTGGAGCCTGTGCCGATATATTTCTGCACCATATCCATCTGATTGACCGGCACAAAAAGATTGCCTCCGTCCCGATAGGAAATCTTCATATAATCCTTCTGCACGCCCTCTACGGAGATTTTCTCCAGCCCACGAAATACACCAATGCCGTGGTTATCATGCACAACATAATCCCCGATATGCAAATCGGTAAAGCTTTCGATTGCTGCACCGTCTTTTCTGTGCTTTCTCTTTTTTCTTTGCTTCTTGCCGCCAAACAGCTCGCTATCACAAAATACCGCAAACGCAATTTCGTCATAGAAAAAGCCCTTGGAAAGCGTCCCTCGCGCCACCCAAATGCTGCCCTGCGGCACCTCCTTTTCCAAGCCATCGACAAAAGCCGCCTCCAAGCCCATCTCCTGTAGGGCTTGCACCATGCGCTGTCCGCCCGTTGCACTTCCCGTAAGAATCAAGGTACGAAAGCCCTTTCGCTTTAAGGCAAGCAGCTCCTTGCAAAAAAGGTCTGCGCGCTGCTGAAAGGGAGGTGTTGCACGCACAGAAAACGCGACGGCTTCCTTCGGGCAAAAGTCCGTCATTCTTTGGTTCAGCCCCGCCAAAAGCACCGTTGCCAAGCCATCCATCTGCCGCAAAATCTCTGTATCATCAAATATCATATGACTCTGTCCCGGCAACAAATACCCCTGCGCGATGCGCCCCGTAATGCTTTCCCGATATTCCTCCGTCAGAATATCCATATGCGCGCGCATACGCTCCGGCTCATCCAGCACAAGCAGGGTATCCTCCCGCAGGTACGAAAGCAGACTATCCGTCTTCGCATAAAAATAATCGGCATACGCCTCTGCGGCAGAAAGCGTTTTTCCCCCGCGCAAGGCTTGTATATCCTCGCCGATATGCTCCCGCAGGCGTTCCGCTGCCTCCGTTTCTCCTTTTTTTGCAAGGCTCTGCAAGACCTCCCGATATTCCTGCTCCATACGCGCCACCGCCGCGTTTGCCCGTTCCTCCGTATAAATCATTTCCCGCATAGGGAAAATGCTCGTCTCCTCCAATTTTTCAACCGAGCGCTGGCTCTGCGCGTCCATGCTGCGAATGGAATCAATTTCGTCATCCCAGAATTCCACGCGCACCGCATCCTCCGCCGTCAGCGACCAAATATCCAAAATACCGCCGCGCAGACTGAATTGCCCGGGGCTTTCCACCGGCTCCGTCCGTTCATACCCCATATCCACCAGTCTTTTCAATAACGCCGCAAGCACAACCGTTTCGCCCGTCCGCAGCGTCAGCCGAAAGGCGGAGAAAATCTCCTTCGGAGGATATTTATCCAATAATGCCTCCATAGATGCCACAATCACAGGCGTCTCTCCCGCCAGCAAGCGCTCCAAAATCAGAAAACGGCGACGGTTCGTCTCCATGCTATGCACATCCGCGCTGTAAAAAAGAATATCCTTGGCAGGATAATAGGTGGCATCCCCCGTCAAAAAATGCAAATCCTCCAAAATCTCCTTCGCCCGCAGCTCGCTATAGGTCAAAAACAAAAGCGGTCGTTTCGTTTCCTCCCGTAGGCAGGCTGCCAAATGTGCCTTTGCGGCATCCGCAACGCCTGTTGCCAGGGCAGTCTCCCCTTGCGCAATATCCGTTAAAAGCTGCCGAAAGCCCGCAAGCCTCGTCAACGGTGCTGTCAACGCCCTCATTCCGCACTCACCTCATCCGTGGCTTCTGTCTGCTTCTCCGCCTGCTTTTGCAATGCTTTTTTCTTCATCGTTTTTGGCTTCTGATTCACGCGGTTTGCCGCCTCCGCAACCCCGCGGGAAAGAATCATCTCCACGCCCAAAACCGCCTTGTCCATGCCCGCCTCCATGGCAGGTAAATCGTCTGGAGCGAATTTCGCAAGCACATAATCCGCCAAATCCCAGCCATGCGGCTTCTCTCCGATGCCGACCTTAATGCGGTTGAAAACATCCGTCCCCATACAGGCAATGATGTTGCGAATACCGTTATGCCCGCCATGGCTTCCCTTTTCCCGAATCCGCACACTGCCGCAGGGTAGGCTTGTATCATCAAAAATCACAACAAAGCGCTCCTGCGGGATTTTATAGAAATTCACAATTTCTCTGACGCTTTCGCCGCTTAGGTTCATATAGGTCTGCGGCTTCACCAAAAGCACCCGTTTGTCCAGAATCCTGCCATCTCCGACAAATGCCTTATTCTTGAATTTATCTACACGAATATCGTATTTTTCCGCTAGCCTGTCAATCACGCAAAAACCGACATTATGCTTCGTTTCGGCATATTCCCTGCCGGGGTTGCCCAAGCCCACAATGCAGTAAAGCTCCCTTGTATCCTGATTTTTGAATCTTTCAAAAAGACCCATACACCTTGCCTCCCGTCCATAAGCACAACGAAATGCCCTAATTAAAAAATTAGAGCTACCGTTCTTTTTTGTTTATTGTTATTTTTTTAGTATTTCAGAATCAATCCCACACGCAAGACCCTCAGGGCTTGGCTCCGCCCCTTTGCAAAATATACTTCTGCAAAATCAGGTCAAGGGCATAATGCCCTCGCCGGGGGCTTGGGAACAGTGTCCCCGAGGCCTTGTCTTGTGGTCATTCTACCATAAAAGCGCAAGAAAGAAAAGCAGCAAAAAATTGACGCACAAAAGGAGCGCAGGAAATCCCGCACTCCTCTTGTAAAACACTACACACAAACAACAAATTATGCTTCTGTAATTTTGAGGTAGGATGGCCCAAGCTATGCCCCAACGGAGGCAAAATCCACCGACGGAAGCACACTCTTGGGTCTTTTGTTTTTTTTAATCGAATTGCTTACTTGTTCTCTGTAATAGCTGTCCAGCTTTCCGCACCGGTCGTTTTTTCGTAATCATGCCCGTTTGCTGCCTCCATCACAGGCTTATAAGCCCAGTGGCTTTCCAAAACATCGCTAAAGCTACGCAGCTTGCTCAAATTTGCCTTAATATAATCCAAATCCGCGCTACGCTCCAGCATACGGCAGGCAACCGATGCTACCTCCGCACGAGTGATGGAATTGTTCGGACGGAATGTGCCGTCAGGGTATCCGCCAACCCAACCGCGCGTTGCTGCCAAATTGATATGCTTTGCTGCCCAGTGGTTTTCCGGAACATCCGGGAAGCTTGCGCTGCTCTCGCTCAGCTTATCGAAGCGACTTGCGATTGCCGCAAATTCTGCACGGCTGACCGATGCGTTGGGACGGAAGCTGCCATCTTCATAGCCGCTGATTAACCCAAGCTGCTCCATATAACCGATGTGGTTTGCTGCCCAATGCGTTGCAGGCACATCGTTGAAGCTGTTGGAGTAAGTCTTGTCTGTATCCATCTGCTCTGTCAACAGTCTTGCAAACATCGCCGTTACCTCTGCACGCGTCATGTTGCGTTCAGGGCCGAAGGTACCGTCTGTGTATCCGGCAAGGAATGCAAAGTGGTCCTCCGTATTGAGCATTACCTTTTCATTTGCAAATGTAACAGCAGCGTAATCCTTGCCGTCCATCGTAACCTTTGCGTTGCTAACGGTCAGCTGATAGCTGTCCGCAGAGGTCTTGTACCCGCTCGGCGCTTTCTTCTCCACCAAGGTATAGCTGCCATCCGCAACATCGGCAAAGCGTACAACGCCCTTCTCATCCGAGGTAGCCGCATAAGCCTCTGTGCCCTTGCTATTTGTCAAGACGAATGTTGCGCCGGAAAGTGCTCCGCCCGCCGCATCTGTCTTATTCACCGTAAAGCTTGCACCCGTTTTCTTCGTAGAAGAACTGCTGCTGCCACCGGAGCTGCTGCCACCGGAAGAGCCGCTGCCGGGATTTCCGCCGTTATTGCCGGGCAGAATCTGAGCGCTCGTATCTACTGTGTTCTGAATACCGGTTGCGCCGCTTTCAACAACTGTACCGGCTGCACCCTTCCGCTTGGCAGCATCATTCGAGGTGATGCCGTCGCCGCCGACAATCTTGCCGTCCACAATGTTCAGTCTTGTGCCGGGAGCGGTGTCCTGGCTAGCGTCATGCACAAACATCATGCCGGGCTGTGCTTCGCTCGTTTCCGTCGCGTTTGCACCCTTGATGGTATTGTTGTTCAGATCGAGGGTAACATCCTCCCATGTATCGGGAACTGCAATCGTCTTGCCGGTAATGCTCTGCTGCAAATCAATCCGATAATTACCGGTATCGGGGTCACGCGTAACGATTACGTTCGTGTTGTTGCCTTTTTCGTATCTATCGTCGTTCGTGCTCGAATTCAAGTCTACATTCCAATTCGTAGTCTCGTTCTCATTAGCAAACCGCTCCGCGATCTCCTTCGCGTTTACCAAAGAGGTGCGAACCTCTATCATTTCGCCGTTAACCTTAATTTTATAGGTCGTGCCCTGCTCCAGATCCTCGAAGATACCGCGACCGGCTCTGTCGTAGGTGATGCCATTATCCGCACTAGCTACTGTAGCCTCGCCAATCTTGGTCGTTCCGGTAGCATCATAGATTTCATAGGTCTGACCCGGAGTGCCCTCAAAAGTGATGGTATAAGCCGTCTTGCCCACGACCTTAACTTCCGAATCATCCGGCTCTGCCGCTTTTGCCTTGAAGTACGCCGTCGCGGTGATTGCACTTCCGATGCCCGTCAGCGTCAGTGCGGATCTGGTTAGGTCAACATCTGTATCACTATATGTGCCTGTGATTTCCCACTTCTCAAACTCGTATCCGTTCTCAGGCGTAGCAGTCAGCGTAACCGTCGCATCTATCGCATCCTTCGCCACGCTCGTGGAGCCTGCCGCTGCGGATCCGTAGGTACTCTGTCCGTCTGCCACTTTTGCCGTAATCTCCCATGTACCCGCTGTTGTATAGCCGCCTACCGTCACAGTTGTCGTCTCGGACGCCAGTTTCGTACCGTCCGCCTTTACACGCACCTCGTACTCGCCGGGCACAAGCCCTGTGATGGTCTCGCCCCCAACTGCCGTCCAATCCTCATTATTGCCATCGGTTTTTTTGCGGTACTCCATCGTGTTATCCACGCCGGTAATCGTACCGTCATTATCATCTTCCGTTGTGCAAGCCGTTCCGCTGCTCGTCGGTTTTGTGCCCTGTGTTACGTCAATGGTCTGCGTAAGAGAATCACTTTTGCCTTCGGCAGCGGGCATTTTCACCTTTATGTCCTTCTCTGCACTCATGCCGCTCGCAATCGTAACCTTGCTGTCCACAATGTCGCCCTCAGTGATGGTGATCCAGCTTGTGCCGTCAATGCTGTACTGCATCCCCGGCGTTACGTTCGTCAGCGTACCGCAGTCCTCGCCGGTTGCGGTGAAGGTCGTGTTGGGCTTGAAGAAAGCCTCTGCAACAACATCCCCCGCAACACCTCCAAGAGAAAGCGTAGCCATTTCCAAATCACTTTCTGTCTCCGGCGTATATGTTATTCCGCCTATCGCAATTTCCCAATGGTCAAATACAAAATTCGTTTCGTTTGTCGCCGTCAGCACAACAGAGCTTTCTATCCCTACCTTCGCAGGGCCACTTGCATTGCCGCCCATGGTGGAGCTGACTGTTACGGTATAATCCTCCCCTTCGGTAACTGTGCCTCCGTCGTTGCCGTTTGTACCGTTTGTGCCGTTGATGAAAGTATCACCTCCGTCGGAGTTATAGTAATAGCCGTTACCGGCTCTGCCGGCTCTGCCGCCGCTGCCGGGGGTGCCGGACTCATCCGCCGCGTTGCCGCCGTCGCCGCCGTTTCCGCCGTTGCCGCCTGTCGTTGTACCGTCATCATTGTTATAAAAATAACTGCTCGTAGTACCGCTGCCGCCGCTGCCGCCGCTGCTGCCGTTTCCGCCGTTTCCGGTGCCGGTGCCATCGCCGCCGTTTCCGCCGTTACCGCCGTTACCGCCTGTTATGGTGCCGGTGTTTCGGCCTTCTTCGCTCGCTCCCGTACCGCCGTTGCCGCCGTAGCCGCCGGTGCCGCCGCTGCTGTTCTCTGCCGTAGCATCGCCGCCGTTTCCGCCGTCGCCGCCTTCGCCGCCGGTGATGGTGCCGCTGTTGTAGAGGGTGCTACCGCCACTCGTGCCGGAGCCGCCCTGTCCACCGTTGCCGCCGTTAGCGCCTGTACCGTCGCTATTTGTTCTTCCGTCGCCTGCCTTGCCGCCGTTGCCGCCTTCGATGGTGCCGCTGTTGCTGATTGTTACGCTGCTGCTATACAACATCGCACCGTAGCCGCCGCTGCCACCGTTGCCGCCGCTGCCGGTTTCGCCCTCCGGAACAGAGTAGCCGTCGCCGCCATCGCCGCCCTTGATGGTGCCGCCCACATTGTTGATGTTAATGTATTCGCTCACACCGGAGCCGCCCTGTCCACCGTACGTGCTTGTCTTGGTGCCGTCTGCACCGTCGCCGCCCTTGATGGTCACGCCGGCTTCTACCTTGATTGTATTAGTTATTGCGGCATCGCCGGCACCGACAACACCACTCCCGCCTCCTTTATTATTTCCGTCCGAGCTGCCATTGCCGCCGAGAATCTTACCACCCTTAGATTCCCCGGTTCCCTCAGGCTCATTGACGATATCCAGCGTCGTGCCGGGGCGAATAGTAGATATTTCATCCTTCACAAACTGCATACCGGGCTGCGCCGACGTACTTCCGGTCGCGTCTGCGCCCTTGATGGTTTTATCGTTCAGGTCGAGGGTAACCTCCTCCCATGTATCGGGAACCTGAATCGTGTTATCGGTAATGTCCTTCTGTACCTCAATCCGATAATTACCGGTATCGGGGTCACGCGTAACGATTACGTTCTGGTTGTCTCCCTGTTCGTGTCTGTCATCGTTCTCGCTCGCAGCCAAGTTGACATTCCAGTTCGTCGTGTCATTTGCATCCGTCTTAAACTGCTCCGCGATCTCCTCCGCATTCACCAGCGAGGTATACGCCGGAACACCCGCGGTATCCTCCGCACTGCGCTTAATTGTATACTGCTCCGTACTATCGGAGGCTCCCCTCTGCTTCAGATCCTCGAAGATACCGCGACCGGCTCTGTCACCGTCCTCGCTATCCTCCGTAGCGACCGTAGCTCTGCCGACCTCGACCCCATTCTTATCATAGATAATGTATGTCTCACCCGGAGTACCCTCAAACGTGATGGTATAGGCCGTCTTGCCTACAAGCGTCGCAGGAGCAACATACTTCTCCACGGTAACCTCTGCCGGTTCGGACGCCAGATTCACACCCTCCGGTGCAACGCGCACCTCATACGTGCCGGGAACCAGACCCGTTATTGTCGTAGCGCCGTCCGGAACATCCGTCCACGCCGCCGCCTCCTCGTCAGCTCCTGCCTTCAAGCGGTACTGCATCGTGTCGTCCACGCCGGTAATTGTGCCGTTATTATTTTCCTTCACCGTGCAAGCTGTCGCGTCAACTGTCGTCGGCTTGTCCGCCTGTCCAACAGTGATCTCCTGTGTCATAGAGTCATCTTTTCCGGTGCCGCCGCCCTGCTTCTGCACCTTTATAACGTCACCCTTATTCAGCTCGGTGATTTCCTTTTGTGCTTCGTCATCTTGAGTGTTAATCCAAGTTTGTCCGTTATCAATGCTATACTTTATATTTTCTGTTACATTGGTAAGAATACCCTGATCCACATCCGTAGCGGTAAAGGTCGTGTTAGGCTTGAAGAAAGCCTTCGCAACCACGTTCCCCGTAACATTTTGAAGCGTCAGGTTAGCGTCGGTGCTTGTAGTTGCGCTTCCTCCGCCAATCGTATATTCCCAATGGTCAAATACAAAGCATTCCTCCTCCGCCGCCGTCAGCGCAACAGTGCCGTTCTCCTCCACCTTCGCGGGGCCGCTTGCATTGCCGCCCATGGTGGAGCTGACTGTTACGTCATAATACGTTTTGCTGCTATCCGTCCACTGTGCGACAAAGGTCATGGCCGCGGTCGGCGTGATTGTCGAACCTGCGCCATACAGGACGCCGTCCTCCTCGCATTTCCAGCCGAGGAATTCCCCGTTTACGCCCGCAGGAGCGGTAGGCGTTGCCGCAAGCGTTGTCTCCTTTTCCAGCTCGACAGATTCGGTTGTAGGACTTGCGTCGTCGTCAGTCAGCTTATAGGTCAGCGTGACCTTATCTGCTCCCAAATCGCCCGTAATGGCACCCGCATCATCGATTGTAATCGTTTTCTGTACCGTATTCGACTTGATTCCATCGTCATTCTCTACCCAGAAATCGAAGACATACGTCCCGGCCGCCAAGACACTCAGGTCAACCGTGCCGTCCAGACTCTTCTGCGTACCGTCAGCCGTTACGCTGTCCAAATTGGCCGCATCGCTGGCCGCTGTCTCTTCCTGCTTTGTATAGGTATAGTACAAAGTATCCGTTGCACCCGCAACGTCCTTTGCCTTACCGTCAACGTCGAGTGTTTTTTCTTTTTCCTCTGCCTTGTCCACCGTCAGCTTAATCTCCGGCCTTTCGACGTTGTACACCTCGCGGATGGTATCCACCGCATTCGTAACGTCGAGATCCAGCGCCCATACCCAAGAGAAGGTTACGCTCTCGCCGGGTGCAAGCTTCTCCACGATGAATTCCAGACCAATATCCAGATCCACATAATAGTGCTTACCGTAGAGGTCATCCCCGGCAAATAAATTATTATTATCTCGATAAAAATGGCCATAGTTAGTATAAGGAGTATTTCCGTTTATCGCCTGCACGGCATATTCCCCATTGGTGGCGGGCTTTGCAAAGAAAATAAAAGGCGTTTGTGCATTGGTGTTGTTTGTCACCATATCTGCCCATGTAACATCCTCTATATATGTATGAGTTGCGTCGTTTTTATAATAGTTATACCACCAGTTGGGGTAGTCTAGGTTCCTTGTGTTATTGCCATAAGCAATAACCCAGACGTTGTTCTGATGATCCTTGTAGAAATAATTATCGGTGTTCCCACCTGTGTAATTTCCGTCACTTTTATAACCCATCTTCTGACCGGGGTTAAAAGCACGGATATAGCTTAGGTTGTAGTACGTATTCGTTGCGCTTTTATTGGTTAGTGTGACATCGGTGATGTAGTATTTATTGTTTTCATTGAGCTTCACAGTCTGTGTCACACCGAGCGTGTCACTGGTGTTCGCGCTGTCTGTAACCGTTGTCTTGGTTGTGGCAGTTACCGTTGTTGAGCCATCACCCTCTATAATATGGCTTGTTTCAATACTATCGCCGTCGACAGTCACATTATGATCCGGAGACGCAAGCAAACCACCATCGCCGCCGTAATAAGCCCGCGCTCGACCCTTCCATGTAGCCATATCGCTCTCTGCCGTGCTCCAGCCAATAACATAGCCCTCATCTTTACTACCTCCGGCCAAGAAGTAATCCGTTGTCTGGGAATTCTCACCTTCCGTCCATGTGTTGCTACCACTGAAGCGCAGACCGATAGAACCCTTCTTAGTAGTACCACTCGAGTCTACCCAACTCGAATGGAAGGGCGTCGATGCATCGCTGCGTACGCTTGCCACCGTACCAAATGCGCCGTTGGGACGCATCCCCAACTCAATGTAGTTGCCACCGAGAAATACGTCCGTCTCTGTCACATCTGCCGTGCCTGTAACCATCTGATATGTACCCTTATAAATTCTCGGGCCACTTTCTCCACTACCATATATCGTTTCTCCCGTATAATTAACCGCCGCAAACGCCGCGGTCGGCAGAAGCGAGAGCATCATGGCAATCGTGAGCAGCCATGATAAAATATGCTTCCTCTTTTTCCTCATAATTCCTATCATCCTTCCTGAAAAATTACCTTTTCGGCAAACAGAATATAGATTCTGTTGTTTTTTTCGGGGAAAAATGACAAAAAAATCAAAAAAATCGACAAAAAAGCAAGCCAAACAGAGAAAACGCCACTGTTTTTTTGCATTTTTGTTCATTTTTTGACATTTTTTAATGATTTTGGCGAATAAGCCTTGTAAATTTTACCTCTTTGAAGTAGAATGACTACATATTCACGTAGGGTGGCAAGCAGAATGCAACAGAATCTATATTCTGTTGCATTTTTCTTTGTTTATGACCAAAAAAGGGTGGAAAAATCCACCCTTTCTTCTGTTTCATTCGTCTGTTTTATTCCTCTGTTGCTTCTTCCTGTTTCTTGAGCGCGATGCCCAATTCGTCCAGCTGCTTCTCATCCACCTCGCCGGGCGCAGCCGTCATCGGGCAGGATGCGTCCTTCACCTTCGGGAAGGCGATCACATCGCGAATACTGGGTGCATTGCTCATCAGCATGATGATTCTGTCCAGCCCAAACGCCAAGCCGCCGTGTGGGGGGACGCCGTATTTGAAAGCATCCAGAAGGAAGCCGAAGCGTTCCTGCGCATCCCCGTCGCTGAAGCCCAGCAGCGCAAACATCTTTTTCTGAATATCTCTGCGGTGAATTCTGATAGAACCGCCGCCCAGCTCGTATCCGTTCAAAACAATATCATATGCCTTTGCACGCACAGCGCCGGGGTTGGTAGCAATCAAATCCAAATCCTCGTCCATCGGTGCGGTAAACGGATGATGCACCGCCACATATCTGCTTTCCTCTTCGTCCCATTCCAGCATGGGGAATTCCGTAATCCAAAGGAAGGCAAAATCATCCGGCCTTGTCAGCTCCAGCATCCTGCTCAGCTCCACGCGCAAAGCGCCGAGCGAGTCGAACACAACCTTGTCTCTATCCGCACAAATGAGAATCAGATCGCCGGGCTCTCCCCCCATTGCGTCCACGATTTCCTGCATTTTTTCGGGTGTGAAGAATTTCGCAATCTGAGACTTGAGCGTGCCGTCCGCATTCACCGCAATCCAAGCCAAGCCCTTCGCCTGATAGGTTTTCACAAACTCAACCAGAGAATCTATTTTCTTTCTGGGGAAGGAACCGCAGCCCTTCGCATTAATGGCGCGCACGCTGCCGCCGTTTTCCAGTGCGGATCGGAATACCACAAAGTCCGTCCCGGCAACAACCTCGGAAATATTTTTCAATTCCATGCCAAAGCGCACATCCGGCTTGTCGGAGCCAAAGCGCTCCATCGCCTCCGCGTAGGTCATTCTGGGCAGGGGCAGCTTGATGTCCACCCCCATCAGCTCCTTGAAGACCTTCTGCATCATTCTTTCGTTGATGTCCATGATGTCTTCGATTTCCACAAAGGACAGCTCCATGTCCACCTGCGTAAATTCAGGCTGTCTGTCCGCACGCAAATCCTCGTCACGGAAGCATTTCGCAACTTGATAATATCTGTCCATACCGGAAACCATCAAAAGCTGCTTGTACAGCTGTGGAGACTGGGGCAAACCGTAGAAGCTGCCGGGATGTACCCGAGAAGGCACGAGGTAGTCTCTTGCGCCCTCCGGAGTAGACTTCCCCAAAACAGGCGTCTCGATTTCCAGAAAGCCCTCCCCGTCCAAAAAGTTCCGCATCACCTGTACCACCTTGTGCCGCAGCACCAGATTTTTCAGCTGAGACGGTCTTCTCAAATCCAAATAACGATACTTCAGACGCAAATCATCCTTCACCGTGATGTTATCCTCAATCTGGAAGGGCGTTGTTTCGGATTCTGAAAGAATCCGCAGCTCCTTCGCGATAATCTCGATTTTTCCCGTTTTCATGTTGGGATTGATATTGCCCGCTGCTCTCTCCGCAACCAAGCCCTTGACCGCCAATACATATTCACTGCGAACCGTTTCCGCCTTTGCGAACAAAGCCTTGTCCGCCGTGTTGCCGTCAATGGCAATCTGCACCAAGCCCGTTTTGTCCCGCAATGCAATAAAAATCAGTTGCCCCAGGTCGCGGCGGCGCTGTACCCAGCCCATCACCGTTACCTCCTGACCGATTTTGTGTTCGTCCGTCTCGCCGCACATACAGCTTCTCTTTAAGCCCGTGAAAGCCTCACCCATGTCACTATCTCCTTACCTCGTTCGTTTGTTTCCCGTCACTATCGTAGTCCATCCTAATATCATAAACACTTTTTCCGAAAAAGTAAAGTTTCCGAACGGAAAAAAATCGGGCATAAAAATATTGTCCTCCGGAATATCTCCAAAAAGTCGAGAAAATCAACTCGTTTTTCAAAAGCTTCGTTTCCTCGGCTGCTTTTGGGAGCCACCGGCTTCCCCCTGAAAATGTTTTGCTTTGCAAATCAATATGCCCCCTATCCACTTTTATCCACTTTTTCCGGAATCTTTTTTCTTGCAGTTGCGCGCCGCCGCTTTTTTCGTTATAATCAAACCGTACTTTCACATAAAATTCAGGAGGTTTGAAGCATGAAAAAAGGATTTACCTTACTCATAATCGCTGCTCTGCTTTGCAGTCTGACCGCCTGCGGCAAGCAATCGGAAACCGCAGAGGAGGCAAGCATCCAAAGGGATGTCGACCTGCCGCAGTGCGGCCTTTCCTATACCATTCCCGCCGCCTGGGTCGAGACGGAGAATACCAATCTCATCCCCGTTTCCTACGTTGATCCCTCCGCCGTGCTCTATGCCAAGGTGCAGTATAACTATACCCCTGACGAGAACATGGCACCCCTCAATGATACCGAATCCACCATCGCCGTGGAGGATCTGATGACCCCTCTGGTAGAGCTTCTCGTCCTCCGCACGGAGAACCTTGAAGCCGCAGAGGCAAAGGAGGAGCTTGCCTTTTTCAACAGCGTGGACTCTCTGGGCGAGGCGGGCGATTTCAGCTTCTTTTTTTTGACGGATTATGCCAATGGCATAGACCATTTCTCCAAGGAGGCACAGAAAACCTTCCGTGAACTGGAAAGCTATCTGCCCGAGCTCAGGGAGAGCATCGAAATTTCCGTTCCGGATGAAGCCGCCGTGCAGGCAACCGCCGAGGAAAACAGCAAATATCTGAATTTCATCTCCAATACGCTGGATGGTGACCCCGTCACCTCTACGATTTTCTACGATTACGATATGACCGTCGTAAATTTCTGGGCAAGCTACTGCGAGGAGGATAATATCAACGAGCTGGATACTCTGCAAAGCTTCTACCAGGATTTACAGAAAAAGCACCCCAATGTAAATTTCGTGCAGGTCATCATTGATACCCCCGGAGAAAAGGCAGAGAAAATTGCTGCTGAAGCCTACAAAAAAGCAGACGTAACCTTCACGGGCATTATGCCGGATCGGACGATGGCAGCATGGATTATGGAAAATCTGGAGGGTCTTCCCACAACCGTTTTCGTAGATAATACCGGCAAGCCCGCCGACTTGAAAATCAAGGGAACGCAAGATGCCTCCTATTATATGGAAACGACCGAAACCATGCTGAAAAAAATAACAGAATAACAAAAGAACAAAAGGAACGGCGCATCCCCTTTGAGATACGCCGTTCCTTTATTTTATTTGTAAACTTATTTGTAAACATGAACCTTTTCAATACGGTTCTTTTCCATCTCCTCAACCACCAGCCGCAAGCCGTCCGTCTCAATCTCCTGCCCTGTTTTCGGGAAATTCCCCAAAAGCTGTAGGATATATCCCGCGATGGTATCCACCTCTGTGCTCTCCAGCGCAGTGCCGACCATCTCGTTGAAATCCTCCAAACGGGTGCTGCCATCCACCACAAATTCGTTTTCCTTGATAACCTCGATTTCTTCCTCCTCGTCGTCATATTCATCCTCAATCTCTCCGACGATTTCCTCTACAATGTCCTCCGTAGTAATCATACCCGATGTGCCGCCGTATTCATCCAGCACAATCGCCACCGCCAAGCGGCTGTTCTTCAGCTCGGCCAGCAGCTCGTCCAACGGCTTGCTCTCGTAAGTAAAAAAGGGATCCCGCATAAATTTCTCTGCCGAAAAGCTTTCTTCGTCCAAAAAGAAAATATCCTTCACATACAAAATCCCGACAATATCATCCAAATCCTCGCCATACACAGGCATCCGGGAAAAGCCCTCCTCCTGCACCAGACGAACATATTCCCCGTAGGTCACATCCAAAGGAACCGCAACAATGTCCGTTCTGGGGGTCATCACATCCTTCGCCTTGGAATCGCCAAAATCAAAAACATTGTTGATCATCGTTCGCTCCTCCGATTCCAAAACCCCCTCCTCATGACTTACATTCACAATCGTTTTCAGCTCTGCCGCGGTAATCAGGGGCACCTTCTCACCCGGTACACATCCAAACAGGCGTGTCAAAGCACCTGTCACCACATTCAACACGGCAACCACCGGCTTAAAAACCGTAATCACAAGGGAAACCGCCCGGCATACCAAAAGCGCAATCTGCTCTGCCTTTTGCGCCGCAACGGTTTTCGGCGTAATCTCGCCAAAAATCAGAATCACAACCGTAATCACAACCGTCGCAATCCCCGCGCCGCCGATGTCGCCCCGAAAAATCTGGATGGCCAGTGCCGTTGCCAGCGCAGATGCGCCGTTATTCACCAGATTATTCCCCACCAAAATAGAGCTGAGCAGGCGATTGGGATCCTCCACCAGCTTTGCAATCACATCCGCATTTTTCACATTCTGTTCCACCATATTCCGCAACCGAATCCGGCTGAGCGAGGTCAGCGCCGTTTCCGATGCCGAAAAAAACGCAGAGCAGCAAACCAAAAATATCAATAAAATCAGTAGCATTGGACTGCCGTCCATACAATCATCACACTCCATATCTCTCAAATGCCCTCGGTATCTGCAAGCATACTACCATAAAAAGACTTTTTTCGCAACTCACATCCCGTTAATTGAGACAAGAGCCGCGTCTACCCTTCCAAATCAAAAATACCACCGCAAGGACAATCAAAATGCCCGAAAGCACCTGACTTACCGCAAAGGGACCCAGCATAAGCTGATCCGTCCGCAATCCCTCAATCCAGACTCGACCCAAGGCATAGCCCAGAAAATAGAGCCCCATAATCTGTCCGTCGAATTTCTTTTTCGGACGGAATGTTATCAAAAACAAAAACAGACAAAAATTCCAGATGGATTCATAAAGAAAGGTCGGATGCACCTGAATATACTCCACACCGCCGTAATTGACGATATGCTGCATCACCTCAGCGGAAATATCACCCGCGCGCACCTGATTCACCTGTAAACGCATCGCAAACAAGCCCTCCGTAAAGCCGCCAAACGCCTCCCGATTGAAAAAATTCCCCCAGCGCCCCAGCATTTGTCCAAACACCAGAGAGGGCGCAAGCGTATCCGCCAGAAGCCAGAAATTCGTCTTTTTCCTCCTGCAATAAACGATTGCCGTCACCACGCCGCCGATGATGCCGCCGTAGATGGCAAGTCCGCCCTCTCTGAGCGCAAATATCTTTTCGGGATGCGCGCTGTAAAAATCCCACGAAAAAATGACATAGTACAACCTCGCCCCAATGATAGCAAAAATCAGCGCATAAATAATAAAATCGACATATAAATCAGGGGATTGCCCCGTCCGTTTTGCCTCTCGCATCGCCATGCCAACGCCCAAAATCACGCCCAAACCGATAAAAACGCCATACCAATATATATTTTTTCCAAAAATCGTAAACGCCACGCGGTTCAGGTGCATAATCTCAATTCCCAGATTGGGAAACCATATTTCAGGCATAAAAACCCCTCTTTTCTCCTTCGATTTTCCGCAAAACCCCCTGCAGAATCAATGCTATTTTATAACAATCTCCCACGAGAATCAACCTTTCTCCTTCTTCGTGCGGAAAAATCCGTTGCTTGCGCATAACACCCACCCTGTACGACATACTATATTTTGGTGATGCTTATGAGAAAAAGAAAATTTTGGACGTATTTGATTGCAATTCTGATTCCTCTTGCCGTCGGCGGCGTCGGGGCATTTTTCACCATGAAGGGTCTGCCCTTCTACAGGACACAGAAAAAACCATGGTTTGCCCCGCCGGAGCTGCTCTTTCCCATCGTCTGGTCAATTCTCTATATTCTGATGGGAGTTGGCTCCGCCTTGGTCTGCCTTTCCCAATCTCCGAAGAAAGCCCCCGCCCTCCGGCTTTACGGCACACAGCTTGCCGTCAATCTGCTGTGGAGTGTCATTTTCTTCGCTCTGCATTGGTATCTGCTTGCCTTCTTTTGGCTGCTCCTCTTGATCGCTCTTATCCTGAACATGATACAGGCGTTCCGAGAGGTCAACAAAACAGCGGCGAATCTCCAGATTCCCTACCTGCTCTGGTGTCTTTTCGCCGCAATTCTCAATTTTTCCGTCTATTTTCTCAATCGCTAAGCAACAGAAAAAATGCCTCCCAATCAGGAGGCACCTTTTTTACTTATCTCACAACCGAAAGCACCATATTCTCCCTGAAAAAGCATTCTCGCAGAAATTGCTCCGCCTCCGACCGCCGCATCATCTTGATGCGGCGCAAGGCATCCTCCCATGTCGCATCCATGCCTGCCCATGCAAGCTGCCCAAAGCAGAGGCTCTGCGGGGTATCCAATCGCCGTAGCATCCGCCCCAACAGCTTTTTGCGGATGCGCTGAAAATCCTCCGCCGAAACCCCCTCCCGCTGCAATCGCTCTATCTCCTTCCCCAGCAATTCCGCCGTTTCCTCGGGGTGTGTCCCGGTTTCCGAAAATGCCGCAAAAGCATACCCTTCGCCGCAGAAAAACGCAAGGCCCGGTGCCTCGTCCAGCCATCCCCGCTCATATGCTTTCCCGAAAAACGCGCTGCTTTCCCCCGCCAAAAGCTCCAAACAGAGCCCCGCCGCTGTCTTTTTTCGCAGCCAATCCTCCTTCGGCATCGGCGGCAGCTTCCATCCAATTTGAAACAGCGGCACAGTCAGCTTCATTTCCCGTTCACAATATTTTTCCGCAATTCCCACATCCTCTGTCGGAAAATAAACGCGCGTATCCGTCTCCCTTTTTGCAACACGCTCTGCCATCCGCCGCACCTTGCCCAAGGGAATATCACCGGTACAGATGAGCGTCATCTTGTCCGTGGTATAATAGCATTCATACGCCCTTTGCAAGGTTTGCTCCGTAATCCCTGCAACCGTTTCTGCCGTACCCGCGATGCGGTTTTTGATGGGATGCGCCCCATACATACATTCCAGCATCTGATAATATACCACCCACCCGGGGTCATCCTCATACATCGTAATCTCACTCTCGATGATATTCTTTTCCCTCTCCGCATCCTCCCTCGTAAAATACGGATTTTGCACAAAATCCAGTAACAGTCTCAAGCTTTCCGTAAATTTTTCTCGACAGGTAAAATAATAAACCGTCCGCTCCCCATCGGTAAAGGCATTGGCGGATGCACCGTTCTGCGTAAAGCGCGTGAAGGCGTCCCCCCATTCCTGCTGAAACAGCTTATGCTCGATAAAATGCGCCGTCCCCTCCGGAAAGCGGATTTCCTCACCGTCCCTCCCCTTCCAAAATATGTGGTTCGCCCCCCTTTGTATCAAAATCGCCGCCATTTTCTCCCCGAAATCCTTTTTTTGCAAGAGATAGTAGCGCAAGCCGTTTTTCGTCCTGCCTCGCTCCGTTTTTTCAATCTGCATCCTGTGTCCGCTCCCTTCCCCGCAAAAGATATACCGTCTGCAATGTCAACCGCCTTGCTACACATAACACATCCGCCGCCTCTGTTTTTTCGATCTGCCGCAAAAGCCGCTCCGCCGTAGGCGTCTTCCCCTGCAACACCTGCTCTGCCAGAAAATCCACCCGCCCCCAGGCGTCATCCTCCAAGGCGATATATTGTCTCCGCAAATTTTCCTTTGCGCGGGCAAGCTTTTCCTCGGGAATACCGTTTTTCTCCCATTCCTGCAAGCAACAAAGAATCTCCCTCACAGCGTGCTTCGCATCCTCTGCCTGAATCCCCACCTCCACGAACAGATATGGCGACAAGGGATAGCAATACGATTTGACATCATAGCAAAGCCCCTCCTGCTCCCGCAGCCTTTGAAACAGCACCGAATCCGGGTCACCGCCCAAAAGCCGGTTCAAAAGCAAAGATGCCGCTTCCCTCGCGCCGTTTTCCGCCTCCTCCTGAAAGCCAAGCAACAGCCTTGTCTGCGCCGCGTCCGTTTTCTCCTGTACAAAGCGCGGCTTCTCCCGCAACGCAGGCGTACTTTCCTCCTCCGTTACCACTCGAATTGCCTTGAAGTTCCGCCGCAGAGAAAGCAAGGATTTGTCCTTGTCCCCGCAGAAAAAGACCTTCATCCCTGCCGTCTTCAAAATCTCCCGATAAAATGCAAATAGCTCCTGTGCATCGATTTTTTCCAAATCCTCCGCATAGCCGTCCTCCGAAATGGCAAACACCGTCCCTCTAGCAGTCTCCTCCAAGGCACGTCTGCGTGCAAATGCCTTTTTATCATCCCTTTGCTGCTCCAGCCTGCGTCTCAGAATTTTCTTCTGCCGCTCCACCGTTTCCTCCGCAAAGCCGCCGTTTTGCAAGGGTGCAAACAGCCGCTCCCGCAAAAACGCAAGCGCCTCCTCCGTTTCCACGCTTTTCAGCGTCTCCAAAGAAAACAGCAAAAGCTGTCGTTTCCCTTTTTTCACCACAGAAGCATCCCAAATCGCGCCGTAAAGCTCCTCCGCCGCCCTCGCTGCCTTTGTCGGATCCTCCCCCTGCCGCAGTACCTCCGCCAGAAGGGCTACTTTTGTTGCCGTTTCCCGTTGTAACGCTAAATCAAAGAATAAAACCAGAAGGTTTGTCCGAAATTTTCGTCCGTCTGTAAAAAAAATCCTGCACCTAGGCTCATATTTCGGCTCATATTTAGTCTCGTATTTTTCCGACACAGTCATTTTTTCACCTCTTTTTCTATTTTTTTCTCCTTCCTATTCTCCCTCAGAAAAAGAAAAGTATGTACGACCGCAAGCATCCCGCTCCCGCGCGATATTCGCCTGTAATTTCGGAATCCTTAAGATTTTCTTAAAAATGCCATAAGGTTTTCGGATATTTCATTTTTCGCAGCCTTTTTGTGCTACACTCTCTTTGTTTGGTATAAAAAAGAAGTGCTTGGTACGAAAAGGAAGTGCTTGTATGAAATCAAAGGACTTGTATGATATTGCCATCATCGGCATGGGACCTGCCGGCGCAACGCTCGCGCGCCTCTTGCAGCCGAAGTATAAAATTATCGCGATAGATAAAAAGAATCCTCAAGGAGACGGCTTTCAAAAGCCCTGCGGTGGACTCATCTGCACGGACGCACAAAAAGCGCTGGCAAGCTTTGACCTGACTCTGCCAAAGGATATTCTGGTAGACCCGCAGATTTTCGCCGTAAAAACGATTGATTTGAAAAATAAGCTGATTCGCCATTATCAGCGCTTCTATATCAATCTGGATCGCCATAAATTCGACCTCTGGCTGGAGTCCCTCCTGCCGCAAACAGTCGAGCTGTACAGCAATGCCGTCTGCACCGAGCTGAAGCGGGAAAACGGCACCTTTCTCATTTCCTACCAAAATTTAGAGACAAAGGAAAGCCGCACCGTTCGGGCAAAATTCCTTGTCGGAGCAGATGGCGCCAATTCCATCGTCAGAAGAAGCTTTTATCCCGAAAAAAAGCTGCGGCAGTATCTTTCCATGCAGCAATGGTTCCCCGAAACGCACCCAAATCCGTTCTATTCCTGTATTTTCGACCCGGAAACAACGGATTGCTGCTCTTGGTCCATCTCCAAGGATGAGCAGTTTATCTTCGGCGGCGCATTCCCCATGGAGTATGCAAGGGAACGCTTTGAGCGGCAGAAGGCGAAGCTTGAAAAAATCGGTTTCCGTTTCGGCGATCCCTTGAAAACAGAGGCGTGTCTGGTGTTGCGTCCCGCCTCCTTCCGCGATTTCTTCAAGGGCGAAAAGGGCATTTTCCTCATCGGCGAAGCCGCAGGCTTTATCAGCACAAGCTCTCTGGAGGGCATCAGCTCCGCCATCGACAGCGCAAAAACGCTGAGCCATGTGCTGAATCATCCCTGCGGCAATCCAAATGAACGCTATTGGCTGAAAACCCTGCCCCTGCGTCTGAAATTATTCACAAAGGTGCTGAAAAGTCCCTTCCTCTATCGCTCTTTCCTGCGAAAGCTGGTGATGAAAAGCGGCATACAGAGCATCAAAATCACCAAAACTCACACAAAGCCCCCATTTTTCACAAAAAAATAAGCGCCAAAAGACGCAAAAAACTTCTGATACCAAAAAAGGGTGGTTTCCTCATAAGGATTCCACCCTTTTTATCGCTCACACTCCAAGCGTAGCTTGTCCGCCCTCCCGACAGCGAATTTCCTTCGGAAATATCGCTATTATTTGTGGTCGGTGCTCCAAGCGTAGCTTGTCCGCCCTCCCGACAGCGAATTTCCTTCGGAAATATCGCTATTATTTGTGGTCGGTGCTCCAAGCGTAGCTTGTCCGCCCTCCCGACAGCGAATTTCCTTCGGAAATATCGCTATTATTACTTCCAAAATTCAAAATCCAGATCGTAAATGTGCACCGTATCACCCTCTTTGATGCCCTTTTCCTCCAGAGCCTCGATAATCCCCTTTTCCTTGAGGTATTTCTGGAAGAAGGCAAAGCCCTTTTCGGTATCAATATTGGTGTAACCAATCATTTTTTCTACGCCGACACCCGTAACCACAAAATAGCCATCCTCGACCTCCTCAATGGTAAACGGCTCTCTGTCCGGCTGCACCTCATCATATTCCTCGTATTCCTCCGCAAACACAATATCCTCGGGATATTCTCGCAGGATTTTGCCGACCTCTGTCAAGAGTGCATCCAGCCCCTTATTGGTTGCCGCGGAAATCGGGAAAACCTGAAAGCCCTGCGGCTCATATATCTCCTTCAGGCGCGCCACATTCTCCTCAGAGCCCGGAATATCGGTTTTATTTGCCGCAATCACCTGTGGACGTTTCAGCAAATCCTCCTTGTATTCCGCCAACTCGCGGTTGATTTTTTTCACATTTTCCACGGGGTCATCCCCCTCTACACCTGCCGCATCCACCACATGAATAAATACCTTGGTGCGCTCCACATGACGCAGGAATTCGTGCCCTAGGCCAACACCCTCGCTTGCACCTTCCACCAGACCCGGGATATCCGCCATAACGAATTTATCGCCAAAGCGCCCCTCCACAACGCCCAGATTGGGCGCCAGAGTCGTAAAATGGTAGTTCGCAATCTTGGGGTTTGCGTTTGTTACCATGGAAAGCAGTGTGGATTTTCCGACATTCGGAAAGCCGATGAGCCCAACATCCGCAATCAACTTTAACTCCAGAATGACATCATATTCCTTGGATTTTCTGCCCGGCTCGGCGTATCTGGGTGCCTGTCTGGTAGGCGTTGCGAAGTGTTGATTGCCCTTGCCTCCCTTGCCGCCGTAAATCAGGGTTTTTTGTTCTCCCGCCGCAGTAATATCCGCCATCACCTTACCGCTGACCGCCTCGCGGATGACCGTACCGATCGGGACTTTAATCAAAACATCCTCGCCATCCTTGCCGAAGCAGTTGCGCTTACCGCCCGGCTCGCCGGGGGTTGCTGCGAATTTTCTTTTATAACGAAAATCCATCAGCGTACTCATGCCGCTTTCTCCGACAAAAATCACATCGCCACCCTTGCCGCCATCGCCGCCATCCGGTCCGCCGTGGGTGATATATTTTGCTCTGTAGAAGGAAACCGCGCCATCGCCGCCGTCGCCGCCCTTAATATGGATTTTGACTCTGTCTACAAACATTTTTCCGGTTCTCCTTTCGTTTTTTTGAGCCTTGCCGCAAGCTTTCTTTCCGCCTTTCTCCGGCTGAAAAAAAGGCTTCAAATGAAATGATAGTATCATTTGAAGCCTTTGCAAAGCTTATTCTGCGATTTCGACAGGATAAACAGAAACCTGCTTTTTGTCTCTGCCCTTTCTTTCATATTTCACACGACCATCCACCAGAGCAAACAGTGTATCATTGCCGCCCTTACCGACATTGATGCCGGGATGAATCTTTGTACCTCTCTGTGTGTATAAGATATTGCCGGCCAATACATATTGACCGTCTGCACGCTTTGCGCCCAATCTCTTTGCGTTGGAATCACGACCGTTCTTTGTAGAACCGCCGCCTTTATGGTGCGCGAAGAACTGAAGGTTCAATCTGAACATACTTCACACCTCCTCATCTATCAATGTGAGATACCTTTTGTATTCTGATGCAATATCGGAAAGCCCCATAACCATA
The DNA here is from genome assembly GCA_963640305.1 of Sodaliphilus sp. Taxonomy (GTDB): domain Bacteria; phylum Bacillota; class Clostridia; order Lachnospirales; family Anaerotignaceae; genus Anaerotignum_A. The sequence goes on from CAVHYX010000043.1 coordinate 68,493, forward strand.
GTCTCCAAAAGAAGCTGTACATCATGGCTTTCCATTCCCGCAAGGGGAAACAAGATTTTGAGATAACCGCCCTGCTTTTCATCCGACTCTGCCTGAAACGGAAGATCGGTAAAGCGCTCCACGGCATTGACCGTATTGAGGCAAAGAACCGTGACCGCTGAGCAGACAATATCCTCGCCCGTCTTCGCGTAGCCCGCATGACCGGAAACCTCAAACCCGCAGATTTTCTGATTTTTACGATAAATCCTTGCCCTAATCATAGCGAAACATTACAGGGATTTAATCTGCAGCTTTGTGTAAGGCTGTCTATGCCCTTTTTTCTTATGGAAGCCTTTTTTAGGCTTATATTTGTAAACGACAACCTTTTTTTCCTTACCGTCGCCGATTACGGATGCCGTAACGGCAGCACCCTCCACATAAGGAGCACCTACCTTGACATCGTCTTCCTTTGCCAGAACCAGAACCTTATCGAATTTATATTCGGAGCCTGCTTCTACCGCCAGCTTTTCCACAGTAATAATATCACCCTCAGATACCTTGTACTGCTTTCCGCCTGTCTCAATAATTGCGTACATGTTGACACCTCCTCGCAATTTTACTCGCCGGATACGGTAACCGGAACCCTCCTCCGATTTTCTCGAACCTCTCCGCGCGGCTGAACATACTCCAATATACTACCATACGCAAGCCCGCCTGTCAACGGTAAGCTTCCGATTTTCCGCTATTTTTTGTCAAATCCGCACTGCTCTCCAAAGACACCTCGCCCATCCGTTCCTCCATCTGCCGAAACGCCTCTCGAATCGTGTCATAGGAATAGCCCTTGCGCTGCAAAAAAGCGAAAAGCTGTTTTTTCTTCTTTTCGTCCTCCCATTGCCCTCGGCTTTTCTTTTCCAGCCAACGCAGGGCATCGCCCGCCTCGTCTATCTCTGTTTCCGCAAGCACCTCATTCACAATGCCTTGAGAGATTCCCTTCTGCCGCAGTTCCAGCTTCAGGGCGTAGCCGCTTTTCGGCTTCAGCCGTAGTGCTTCCTTGATATATCTGCGGCAATATTCTCTATCATCCGCATAGCCGTATTTTTCCAGAAAGGCAAGAACCTCCGCAGTCACGTCCTCCGCAAACCCTTTGTCCGTCAGCTTTTGACGAAGCTCCTGCGTTGTCCGCATTTTATAGCCCAAAAAATGCAAAGCCGTTTCCTGCGCCTTGATATAAATGAGATTTTTGCGGATAAAGGCGATTGTTTCCTCCGCCGCCTCCTGCCCCTCCTTCAGCTTAAAATACAGAATATCCTGCATCGGTAGCGCAAAGGCATATTCGCCGTCCAGAAAAATATTGTATCTGTTTAGGTCACGCTTCTGCGGCGTGATGGCTGTAACATACATCGCACTGCCTGCCTCCCTTCAAAATCAGTCGCGCTCTACCCCACCCATAGTCTTAAGACCACCGCGTTTTATCCTAAAACCTTGGAACCTCGTCCCAAACCTCGGTAAAGGTATGATACTCCCGCACCCTGTTTTGCAAAAGCAATACATTGCTTTTGCGATAGTTTATCCTTTATTCTCATCCACAGAAGCATATCTACGCTTCTGCGGATCAGGTCAAGGGCATGATGCCCTTGTGGGGGAATTGGGGGCAACGCCCCAAGGTATTTGCAGTTATTGTATCATGCCTTCGTAAAAAACAAAAGCCATAGAGCAAATCCGCCCATAGTCCGTCCTTTTCAAAGATACCGCTCAAAAAAGCTCTCAATCGCCCGCTTGCCCTCCGCAAACCCCTCCGGTTCTTCGCTGTGTCCCATGGCATGAATATATTCTTCCCCGCTTTCCCGATAGGTCACATGAAGCGTCCAGCTGTTTCCGCTGCACATACATAAATCCAGCTTGCAAAAACCATTCCACTCATCAATTTTATTTTTACGAATGATTTCCTCCAACTCTGCCAGCTCATCCTCCATCATCCGGCATCGCTTCGCGCACAACACTCCGTCGCATTTGTCAATCCAAAGCCCCTGCGCAGGATTGTAGCGAAACCACTCCATAAACCCGTCCGTATCGGCATACCTGAAAGAAAAGCTTGCAATCGTCATGTTCTTCCCTCCTTATCGAATATCAAAAAAGAGCCATCCGTCTCCGAATGGCTCCTTTGTCTCAGGTGTTAAAATTACTTTGCGTACTCAACGGCTCTGGTTTCTCTCACCAGATTTACCTTGATTTGACCGGGATATTCCAACTCCTCTTCAATCTTCTTGGCAATCTCCCTTGCCAGAAGCGTCATACCCTCATCGGTCACATCCTCGGGTACTATCATAATTCGCAGCTCACGCCCTGCCTGAATTGCGAAAGATTTTTCAACGCCCTTAAAGCTGTCTGCAATTTCTTCCAGCTTTTGCAATCTCTTGATGTAGGATTCCAGCGTCTCCCGTCTTGCACCGGGTCTTGCAGCGGAAATCGCATCTGCCGCCTGCACCAGCACGGCAATAATGCTCTGTGGCTCCACATCGCCGTGGTGTGCCTCAACCGCATTCATCACAGTATGATTTTCCTTGTAGCGCTTCAACAAGCCAACACCAATGCTGACATGAGAGCCTTCCATTTCATGATCCACACTCTTACCAATATCATGCAACAGACCGGCACGCTTTGCCAATGTAGCATCTACGCCCAGCTCCGCCGCCATCAGTCCTGCCAGATGGGATACCTCAATAGAGTGCTTCAGTACATTCTGTCCATAGCTGGTACGGTATTTCAGCTTACCCAACAGCTTCACCAGCTCCGGATGCAGCCCATTCACGCCTGTATCAAAGGTCGCTGCTTCGCCCTCCTCGCGGATTGTGGTTTCCACTTCTTTTCTTGCTTTTTCCACCATTTCCTCAATACGGGAAGGATGCACGCGCCCATCCACAATCAGCTTCTCCAGGGCCAGCCTCGCAATCTCTCTTCGGATGGGGTCAAAGCCGGAAAGGATAACCGCCTCCGGTGTGTCATCAATAATCAGGTCAATGCCTGTCAGTGTTTCCAACGCACGAATATTTCTGCCTTCTCGCCCGATAATGCGCCCCTTCATTTCATCGTTGGGGAGCTGCACCACAGAAACCGTTGTCTCAGCCACATGGTCAACCGCACAACGCTGGATGGCATTGGCAACAATCTCTCTGGAGCGTTTCTCCGCTTCCATCTTTGCCTTGCTTTCCGTTTCCTTGATGAGCAGGGTCGCCTCATGCTTGACATCGTTTTCCACCATGGCAAGAATATGGTTTTTGGCCTCCTCGGTCGTCAAACCGGAGATGCGTTCCAGCTCCTTGAGCTGGTTTTCTCTCAAAACCTTTGCTTCTTCCCTTTGTCTGTCCAAACTCTCCAGCTTTTTTGTCATCTGCTCTTCCTTTTTCTCCAGAGCCTCGACCTTTTTGTCTAAAGTTTCTTCCTTTTGGAACAGACGCCTTTCATTCTTCTGAAGTTCGTTTCTTCTGTCACGAACCTCCCTTTCCAGTTCATTTTTTGTCTTAATGCTCTCTTCCTTTGCCTCCAGAAGAATTTCCTTCTTCTTGGCCTCCGCATCCTTAACCGCATCCTCAACGATTTTATTGGCTCTTTCCTCTGCCAATCCAACCCTGCTCTCTGCGATTTTTTTGCGATATGCAATCCCTGCAACAACGCCAATCAGCAAAGCTACGACAGCACAAACTATACTTATCGGATTAATGAAAAACACCTCCCTCTTATTCGGTTTTCAAAGTGCAATTTTTATTGTTTCACATAACCTGTAAGTAAAGGCGAAAACACGCCTTTTTCATTTTATACCTTTTTCACGGGTGTGTCAAGAAACAATCCGCCCGTCAAGGAGAACCAAAAAACATCCCCCAAGCTTTCGCACAAGGGATGCTTTGCATGATTTGATTTTCGTTTTTCGATTCATTATTCCGAAATTGCAGCTTCCGCCGCAGTCTGCGGGTTTGCTTCTCTCTGCAACGGCACCAATTCTCTGTAAAACGCCGCATCCGCCGCACTTTTGTAAGGGGTCAGCCAAAGATCGCCTATGCCAAGGGTAAAGGAACTGAGAATATCCCAGCCGATAAAGCTGAACCGCATACAGAACAGCCGCCATTTATTTCCCTTCATCATTTCCTTGGAACGGGCAATCGCCTCACTTGCCTCCATTTCCGGATTTTCCGCCAGAATATAGCTCGTCATGGCATAGCGATATGTCGCAATAATACCCGGAATGATGAACAGCAAAGACCAAAGAAGGATATAAACAATCTGTAGAATTCCTGCCCAAAGCATCGTGCTCCACTGCTTGAAATAGCGGAACAGGGTTTCTATCTTGCCCTCTTCGCCGTCAATCAAATCCATATTGAATTTCGCATAGCCAACCTCAACCACGCAACCGATTATGATTCGTATCAGCGCAATCGCAAACACAATCACGGAAAAATACAACAACGATGCCGCGACAACAGCAGCAGTGGTGAGATCCCCGCCCTGCAAAATCCGGTTCAAATCCAAATTTTGTCCGAAAATCTGCACGCTTGCCCGCGCGCCGCCATCTCCATAGTTCAGATTCAAATCCACCGCATCAACCATGCCGGCAGCACCACCTAAGAGCACCGCAATAAAGCCAACCACTAAGGCAAGCTTCCAGTGCCCCTTCAATGCTCGCCTTGCCTCTGCCCGAAAATCCTTTGCGCGTTTCATGCCGCATCCTCCTCAAAAACCTTTCCTTCATATCTCTTACCAACCGTGCAAGTATAACAAAAGATGCTTTTTGAAACAATACCATTTCCCGATTATTAAGAAAATCTTATAAAACCTAAATTCAAAATCCTTCCCAGTATTTCGAAATTGTCCCATCCGAAACGGCATCCAAATAGGAATCGGCAATCTCAAAAATTTCTTCCTCATCTTTGATTTTCAAAAAAATTCCTCTCTTATCCATCAAAATATCCTTATGCCTACCCTTATTCTTCTCAATCCATGCCAAAAATTCCTTTTCCCAACGTTCCGCCGCTGCTTCGCCCTCCTCATAGCAAAGCAACTCATCCCGCACGCTCTCCAAAACCTCATTAACGCTCAGCCTCATACCCTTACTCCTTCCCGCGCTCCGGCGGTGTCATGCCGAAATGTGCATAGCCGAGACCCGTCACCACGCGCCCCTTTGGCGTTCGCTGAATGTAACCCAGCTGCAATAAATACGGCTCATAAACATCCTCTATCGTATCGGTTTCTTCATTGATGGACGCCGCCAAGGTATCCAGACCGACCGGTCTTCCGCCAAAAGTCTCAATCATGGTCAAAAGCATTTTTCGGTCTGTGCGATCCAGCCCCATTTTGTCAATATCAAGAAGGTCAAGTGCAAATTTTGCCACCTCCTCCGTAATCACGCCGTCGTAGCGCACCTGTGCAAAATCACGCACCCGCTTGAGCATACGGTTTGCCAGGCGGGGCGTCCCGCGGGAACGGCGGGCAATTTCCTCCGCGCCGCTTTCCCGTAGCTCCACCTGCAAAACCTCCGCAGAATGCTTCAAAATAATTTTCAAATTTTCCACACTATACGGCTCCAATCGTTGCACCACGCCGAATCTGTCCCGCAAAGGCGCAGTCAAAAGTCCGATTCTTGTGGTTGCCCCAACCAGCGTAAAGCGAGGCAAATCCAGCCGCACAGAGCGCGCGCCCGCCCCCTTGCCAATCATAATATCAATCACAAAATCCTCCATCGCCGGATAGAGAATTTCCTCAATCATGCGGTTCAAGCGATGAATTTCGTCAATAAAAAGAACATCCCCTTCATTCAGACTGTTGAGCACTGCCGCCATGTCTCCGGGACGCTCAATCGCAGGACCGGAGGTTATCTTGATGCTCACGCCCATCTCATTCGCAATGATATTGGAAAGGGTTGTCTTGCCCAGCCCCGGCGGGCCGTACAAAAGCACATGATCCAATGGCTCCTTCCTCTGCTTTGCCGCCTGAATAAAAATACGCAGATTTTCCTTTACGCTCTCCTGCCCAATGTAGCTTTCCAGCGTGTTCGGGCGCAGCTTCGGCTCCATCTCGCGATCCTCTTCGCGCAAACCCGCTGTCAAAATTCGTCTGTTTTCCAACTAAAACACCTATCCTCTATGCTCAGAAGGTAATCATGCGCTTCAACGCCGCCTTCAAAATTTCCTCTGTCGTCATGCCCGCTGCCGCAACGGCACGTACCGCCTGTGCCGCTTCACTGCGACTATAACCCAAGGCCGTCATCGCTTCGATTGCCTCAAAATTTCCATCTCCGCCACTCTCCGCAAGCGGCTCTGCCGCATCAACAGAAATTGCGTCCTGCGCAGAAAAGCGATCCCGCAATTCCAGAATCACGCGCTGTGCCGTTTTTCTGCCAACGCCCGGTGCCTTGGAAAGCGTTTTCACGTCATCCGATAAAATTGCCATCACGATTTCGGAGGGCTTCAAAATGGAAAGAAAGCCCAAGGCTCCCTTCGGCCCCACACCGCTGACCGTCAGCAGCCTCTCAAACAGTTCCTGCTCCTCTCTCGCCGCAAAGCCATAGAGGCTCATGCCGTCCTCCTTCACGCTGAAATATGTAAAAATCTGCACCGACTCGCCCGCCTGCGGCAGCTTCGCTAGAGTGGCAGGAGAAACAAAAATGCGATAACCGATGCCTCCCGCCTCCACAATGATGTCGTTTTCACCGCGCCGTTCCAATATGCCTTTGATATAGGAAATCATACTCTCACCACATCCTCCGCCACCGGCGGAGGCTCTTCCTTATTCTCCGTATCCAACAAAATCACTTCATCGCAACAATCTCAATCCCCGCCTCTGCCAGAATGGACTGCGAAAGCGGGTCAGGATATTCTCCTCGATGCACAATACGGGTAATCCCCGCATTGATGAGCATTTTCGCACAAATCACGCAGGGCTGCAAGGTAATATAGATGGTTGCCCCTTCCGTGCTGACGCCGCTTTTTGCCGCCTGGATAATGGCATTCTGCTCTGCGTGCAGCGCGCGGCAAAGCTCATGCCGCTGACCGGAGGGAATGTGTAGCCGCTCCCGCTCACAGGTTCCCATCTCCGTGCAGTGTTGTAAGCCGGAGGGCGCGCCGTTATAGCCTGTCGTAATCATACGGTTATCCTTGACAATCACCGCACCCACCTGCCTGCGCAAGCAGGTCGAGCGTGTCTTCACAATCTCCGCAATTTCCATAAAGTATTCGTCCCAGCTTTTTCTCACAGCAGCCGCCTCCCTTTTTTCGTTGCCTTTTCCTTTTCAAAAATAACACAAAACCCAAAGAAACGCAACACAAAAGCCCGAACACGCGGTCGGGCTTTCACTTTCACTGATAAAATCATCGCATCAGATAATCAAATTCATTTTCTTCGCTTCAAACAGCAGCTCATCTCTAAATTCGGGCGCTGCCAAGGAGATAACCATTTTCGCTCTTTCGCTTGCCGTTCTGCCCTTCAGGCGAACGATATTATTCTCCGTAACCAGGAAATCCACCTCGTTTTTGGAGGTCGTCACAATGGAGCCGGGTGTCAAAACGGGCTTGATTTTGGAAATCGTACCGTTTTTCGCCGTAGAAGTCATGGCAATGAAGCCCTTGCCGCCCTTGGACATGTTTGCGCCGCGTACAAAATCCACCTGACCACCGGAGCCGCTCCAGTGCAGCGTACCCAGAGATTCTGCGCAAACCTGACCAAACAGGTCAATCTCTACGCAGGCATTTACGGAAATAAAGTTATCGTGCTGTGCAATCACATAAGGACTGTTTGTATAATCCACGGGGTGCATTTCAAAGCCCGGGTTATCGTCCATAAAATCATACATCTTTTTGGAGCCCATAGCCAGCGTTGCAATGGTCTTGCCGACATGGATGGGCTTCTTCATGTTCGTAACCGCGCCACATTCAATCAAATCCACCATACTGTCCGTAAACATTTCGGTATGAATCCCCAAATCCTTCTTTTCCTGCAACAAAACGCCGACTGCATTGGGAATACCGCCGATGCCCAGTTGGAAGGTTGCGCCGTTGGGAACCTCGTCCGCAATCATCGCGCCAATCTTCTTATCCATCTCTGTCAGAGGCACCTCCGGCAAATTATACAATTCCTCGGAAACCTCGCAAAGCGCCGTAACCTGAGAAATATGAATCATACAATCGCCCAAAACGCGCGGCATTTTATCATTGACCTCCAGAAGAATCATGTCTGCCCGCTCGCGCATTGCAGCCACCTCGGCTCCCGCCATGCCCGCAGAGAAGTAGCCATGCTTATCCATAGGAGAAACCTGACAATACATAACATCCAGCTTAGGTACCACACTTCTCCAGTAGCCGGGAACGGTAGAATAATTGTTGGGAACATAGGTATACAAGCCCTGCTGTACCGCCTTTCTGCCCGCGCCGCCCGTAAACCAGGAAACATAGTCATATTTCCCTCTCAACTCCGGATCCAAAAATGCGCTGCCCTGCTTGGATGCGAGGATGCTGTGATGCTGTACACCGACAAGCTCGCCCCTTCTTGCTTTTTCCCCAATCGCATTGCAGATTGCGGTGGGCTCATCCAACCCCGTCGGACACGCACAAACATCTCCCGATTTGATATGCGCTGCAACTCCCTCCGGCGTTGTCAGCTTTGCACGGTACATTTCCTGAACCTGATTCATATTTTTTCTCCCCCTTACGGTCAATTCCTACGATTTTTACAAAAAAAACGAGGTTTTTTGTTCTATTTTTTCTATCTGCATACAAAATACGCTATACTCTCTGTATTTTAGCACAAAGAAAGTCAAAAAGTAAAGCAATATCCTATCCTGTCCTTCAAAAGATACATAAAATTCCATTCTTTTTCCAATTCCCATCTTTTCTCTGTTCTTTTTCGCAAGCAAGAAAAAGCTTTCCCCGGCAGGCATCCGGTCAAAAACCGTTCCCGCCAAGGAAAGCTTCTGTGAAAATCTTATCTGAGTGAGTAGGTAAATGCCTCAGTAATCGCGCTTGCAATCGCATTGGCAACCTTATTTTGATAAGCCTCCTGCGAAATCTTCACCGCGTCCCCCGGATTACTGATAAATACCGTCTCCACGATGACCGCAGGCACAGTTGTCGAATTCAGAATCAAAAGATCCGTCCGTAGCTTTGTGCCTCTGCTCGTATTTCCGGTTGCCGCAACAATGCTCTCCTGCAAAAGCTGTGCCAGCTTTTCACTGGTTAAGCCGCTTCCGGTATCGTTGGCATGATTTTTATACAGCACCTCCGTGCCGTTTGCCACCGTCGAGCCGGAGTTCATGTGAATCGAAACCATTGCATCCGCAATCGCATTTGCCGTCTGTGCTCTGCTGCTGTTAGAGGGATAAACATCGCTGTTTCGGGTTACATAAACCTTAATATCCGTACCGCTTAAGGCATTCGCAACCTTCTGCATAATGGTCAAATTCATGTTTTTCTCAATAATGCCGTTGCCGCTTGCCCCGGGGTCACTCCCGCCGTGTCCCGCATCCAGCAAAAGCACCTTATCATAAACCTCCTGAGGATTCTTGATAGAAATGACATACTGTCCGTTTTGCTCCTGTATCGTGTAGCAGCTGATGCGGTTCTGATAGAAGCGCAGCGTCGTTTTGCCGCCGGAGGTGGAAACCTCAATAGAATCTATCACCTCTCCGCCAATCGTGTATGTACCGCAGCCATAGTCATCCGCATAATCGCCCGGCAGGACAATATCGGTATAGCCGTCCAAATAGTGGTCATTTACCTGCACACTGCCTGTCTGTATCTCTTTTTCCTTGTCCAGATACAGCTCATCATCGTCCTCCTCATAGGTCATATGCTTGAGCGTATCATCCCTCACCGCAACACTCTGGAAGGTAATCGTCAGTTTTGTTTTGTCCGTGCTCTGTGTCACGGTATAATTCCTTTTTCTTGACAAATCCAGCACCACACGGGTATAAACCGTGCCGTCCTCCGTCGTATGCTCCGCCGTTCGTATCGCCGAAACAACACCGCTGTTGGTTGCGGTCAAATTTGCCTCCAAGCCGTTCCTTGCGCCGTAAAAATCCAGCACGACCTTATCGTCCGCCACATAAACCTCCTGATAGGAGGAAATCGCACCGCTCGCCTGAATCGTGAAAATCTGCTCCGCCGCTTTATCCATCGGCACCGTTACCTTGCTCAGTGTGACCGGCGTAGTCGAATCTGTGGGTGTGGTATCCTTCTTCTCCGTCGTAATCGCAACCGTTCGGGTCGCATCCTCCCACTGAATATCCAAATCCAGCGCATTTGCCAGCGCCCGCACAGGCAGCATGGTTCTGTCATTGATAATCATCGGCGGCACATCCATCGTAAAGGTCGCACCATTTTTATAGCCGGTCATGCTGTCAATGGTAAAAACCAGCGTATGCGTACTGTTGATCACATAGACCTGCTTTGCCTCCTCGTTCCATGTTACCTCGCAGCCGAGCTCCTGGGCAATCTGACGCATGGGCAGAAGCGTTCTGCCGTCAATCGCCACCGCAGGCATATCCTTCGGTGTCACCGTTTCTCCATCAATTTTTATGATAATTTCCTTCGCACTGTATGCGTGGCTTTTCCCGTTATAAAACAGGCTCATGCTGACATTTGCCGCAAAGACAGGTACGGCGGAAAGCATACCCGCAGCCATTGTCATAAGCAGAAGTCTTTTCCATCCCTTTGTCATTCCGTCTGCCTCCTGTATATCCTCCGTCATAAAATCGTATCCGTTCTTTTCCTCTCTTCGTGCTTAGTATAGCAAATTTTGTCGAATAGATAAAGGGGCTTTCCCGTTTTGAAAGAAAATCTTAATCTTTCATCAAAAAAAGGAGGGTTTAACCCTCCTCGCCCTGCGCCCGTTTATCAAAGGCCTTCAGCTTTTTCATCACCCTGCCGTGTACACTGTTCAAGGGAAAATTTCCTGCCTGATTCTTTTTCCCGGCAGGCAGTCCCATCAAAAGCTCAATCCCCTCATCAATTCCGGAAATCGGATAAATATGGAACATTCCATCCTTCACCGCCTGTACTACCTCATCCTTCAGCACCAAATCCTTCACATTGGAAGCCGGAATAATGACGCCCTGCGTCCCCGTCAGTCCTCGCTTTTTACAGAGGTCAAAAAAAACCTCGATTTTATAAGTCACACCGCCGATTGCCTGAATTTCACCCTTCTGGTTGACAGAACCCGTCACCGCCAAATCCTGACGAATCGGCAGCTCCGACAGAGAAGAAAGAATGCAATACAATTCCGTACTGGAGGCGCTGTCCCCGTCAATGCCGTTATAATTCTGCTCAAAGCAAACCCGACAGCTTAGGGAAAGCGGAAATTTTTGCGCATAGGTCTGCCCCAAAAAGCCCGTGATAATCTGCACACCCTTATCGTGCGTCTGTCCGCTCAGGCGTGCTTCCTTCTCAATATTAACAATGCCGGATTTCCCGACATAGGTCGTTGCCGTAATGCGGGAGGGGTTCCCGAAGACATAATTGCCCAAATCCAGAACCGCAAGCCCGTTAATCTGTCCGATTTCCGCTCCCTCGGTGTCAATCATGATGACGTTTTCCTCAAGCATTTCATCCAGCTTTTCTTCATACAGCTTCATCCGCTGTTCCCTTTCATAAATCGTTTTTTTGATATGTGCCGCCGTCACAAGCTCCGCCCCCGCAAGCTTCGCCCAGGTCACCGCCTCACAGAGAATCTCCGCTAAATAATTGAATCGCGTGGAAAGCTTATCCTGCCGTTCCGCAGTGCGGGAAGAATATTCCACAATGGCACAAACCGCACTCGCATCAAATTCCATGCAGCCCTCCCGATTCACAAACCTCTTGATAAACTGTGCAATTTTCTGGATGTTTTCATCCGTGCGAGGCATTTCATAATCAAAATCCGCCCGAATCTTGAAGAATTTATCAAATTCCTCGTCATATTCGTCCAAAAGCTCATAATAATACCTGCTGCCAATCATAATGACCTTAATTTGTGCCGGAATCGGCTCCGGCTTTAGAGTCGGTGCAAACACAGCGCCTGTCTGCTCCCGCATGGAATCCATATTGATTTCTCTCGTTTTTATCACCCGCCGCAGCGCCTCCCAAGCCTGTGGCATAGAAAGAATATCCTGCGCCTGTACAATCAGATAGCCGCCGTTTGCCTGATGGAACAGACCGCCCTTTATCTTCATAAAATCCGTCGTCAGATTCCCGAATTCGCTGTCATATTCCACCTCGCCCACCAAATTGCTGTAGGTCGGGTTAAATGTCACAACAACAGGCGCCCCCTTACTTGCGGAATGGTCTACAACCAAATTGACCTTGTACTTCAGCGTCACATCCTCTGCGGGCTTTTTCCCGAGCAGCGGCAAAAGTGCGGAAAGCCCCTCCTCGCTCTCTTCCTCCTCCTCAAAAAATCGGCCGATATTTTCCAGCACATCCTCCTGCACCGCATTGATATAAGCAATGACCCGCTCATGCGCCTGATATTTTTCCTGTACCGCATTGACATGATGTCCAATGGCAAACATTCCCGTATTATAATCCAGACGATCCATCTGCCTCTTGGCTTCCTTATCCAAGTCCCGCAGGTCACGCAGAATGCAGCCCGCCTTTTCCTGCACCGCCTGCGATTTCTTGTCAATCTCTGCCTTTCGTTCCTCGCTCAGATTGTCATAATCCTCCTCGGCAACCGTTTTTCCATCTATGACAGGCATAAAGAAAACACCGGAATCCGTTGTTTTTACCTGAAAATCGTACTGCTCTGCCAAGGCGTTCATCCGCGTCAGAAGTGCATCTCTTTTTCCGTCAAAGGAATGCTCCAGCGTATGCTTCTCCGTCTCATATTCCGCCGTGCGAAACGCCTTTTGCAGCTCTATCCCCAAAAGTTGCACCAGCTCCGCCATATCCTCCCGAAACTGTTTCCCCTCACCCGCCGCAAAGCGCAGCGCCAAAGGGCTTCTGGGATTCTTGAAATTATAAACATAGCACCAGTCATGCGGCACCTCCTCCGTCTGTGCCAGCCTCTCGGTGCTGCTTCTTGCATAGGTGGTCTTACCCGTACCGGAGGGTCCTGCCATATAGATATTGTACCCCTTCATCTTCACCGCCAGTCCAAAATCAAACGCCCGAACAGCCCTTTCCTGCCCGATGACGCCCTCTAGGGGCATAAGCTCAGCGGTAGTGCGAAACGGCATCGCATCCGGAAAGCAGCCCCTTTTCAGCTGCGTATATGCTAACTCCAATGGTTTCAATCCTCTCATCTCCTTTTTGCAGAAAACGCTGAAATGCCCTAACCCTCGCATCCCAGCGTCTCCTCATGTTCTCCCCTATCCGTGCAGCGCTTCGTCATACGCCTCATAGAAGGGAAAATATTTCCACATAATTACGGCATCCTCCTTCGTATCGGAATAATAATTTTTGCGGATGCCCTCTGCCCGAAAGCCGTATTTATGATACAACGCCTGTGCCGGTCGATTGCCCATACGCACCTCCAGAGTAATTCCAATCATTTCCTTTTCCAATGCTGTTTCTATCAGCTTTTCCATCAGCAGACTGCCAATGCCTCTGCCCCGTGCCTCCTCCAGCACGCCGACATTTGTGATATGTCCTTCCGTTACTACATGCCACATCCCCGCATAGCCGACGATTTTTCCGTCCATTTGTGCCACATAATAGATTGCCATCGCATTTTCCCTGAGCTCCCGCTCAAAATCCGCACGACTCCACGGAATAGAGAAGGTTACCTCCTCCAGCTCCATCACACCGTCCAGATGCTCTTCCCGCATGGGGATAATTTCTATCATTCGCCCTTTGCCTCCTTCGCCAACGCGGCTTCTCTCTCCCGTTCCGCCTGAGATTTCCGCAGATAAAGCAGCTCAAATTCGCTGCCGGGCTTTGCCCTGCCCTCCTCTGCCAAGATTTCGCCCAAGGCAGCCACCGCAGAAGCGCGCTGCATATTGCAATGCGCGGGAGCAAACAAAAACACAGGGTTCTGCTCCAGTCGTTCCTTGTGTACCGGTACGCCGTCCCCCAGAAAAATCACCTCATGCTCCAGCATTTCCGCGATTTCAATCACGCGGTCAAGGCTTTCTGCCATGTGATTCGTCAGCCGAAGCAGCTTGCCGTTTTCCCACATATAAAAAGCCGCATATACCTGATTCCTTCTGGCATCCATAATCGGGCAAATGAATGCATTCGTTTCAAAGATATTATATGCCAACGCATCTAATGTGGGAACAGCGACAATCGGCTTGTCCAAAGCCAGCGCAAGCCCTTTTGCCGTAGCGGCGCCGATACGCAGTCCCGTAAACGAGCCGGGGCCACAGGCACAGGCAATGCAGTCGAGGCTTGCCCGCTCCGTTTCCGTCCGTTCCAAAATATCCGCAATCATGGGCAAAATGGTTTGGCTGTGGGTCAGCTTGTAATTCATGGTAAATTCCGCAATCAGCTTATCTCCTTCGACAAGAGCGGCGCTTGCAGTCTGCCCTGTGGTATCCAGTCCCAAAATCTTCACTCAAAGCCCCTCCTGTTCGATGGTAATGCGGCGATAATCGTCCGCCTTGGCATAGTCCTTCTCAATCGTAATCCAAATGGCATCGGTAGGAATCAAATCCCGCACCAGCTCTGCCCATTCCACCAGACAAACGCCCTCGCCGTAAAAATATTCCTCATAGCCTGTGTCCTCCATTTCCTCCTCGCAGGAAATGCGGTACGCATCAAAGTGATAGAATGGCAGCCTGCCCTGATATTCATTGACGATTGCAAAGGTCGGACTGGTCACCTGCTCCGTAATGCCAAGCCCCTTTGCAAAGCCCTTGGTAAAAACGGTCTTCCCGACCCCCAAATCACCGCTCAGACAATAAATTTGTCCGACCCTTGCCTTTTGTCCCAGCTCCTCCCCAATGGCTTCCGTTTCTATGGAGGAGGCTGTCTCCCGTCTTTTGTCCATCGTCTCATCCTCAATAAATAAAGATTGCCGTAACATCGGTATCCAACTTGCGTGTCTGCTTCCCGTCGTAATAATACAGGTCGCCCACAGCTTTATTCAAATCATAGCTGCCGATATAAACCAGCTTCCCGTTTTCTTTATAGTAGAACATAAACGCATCCTCCGCAATGGTCTGCTCCGTTTTGCCGTTCCATGCAGCAAGGCGTCCGTTTCCGCTTGTTTCGTCCAAATCCGCAATGTAATAAACCGCATCCTCCGTGAATTGTGCACCACTCGCGTTTGCAACCGTAGTTTCGCTACCCGCAACGCCCAATGTCCCGCTGCCGTCCGCATAATCATAATAATAAATCAACGTATTCCCCACATAGCCAAAGCTCTGTACATTCTCGGCAATGGTTTCCGCCTTTTCCTTCTGCAAATCCATTTCCACAAGAATTGTCTCACCCGTAGCAGCGTCGGTGTCCAGATAAGCTGCCTTGTTTTTGCTGCCGGAAAGCTGTACGCTGTCCGCCTGCGGCAGAGTCCCTTGCAACACAGTCAGCTTGCCACTCGGGTCTGCCAAAAAGGTGCTCATGCCGCCATAGCCGATATTCATGTAATACATATATTCCACCATATCCGTGCCGCCGTCAATAGAGGAAATCGGAATCGGATCGGTCGCCGTCCCTTGGTATCCCGCCACATATGCGTTATCCTCCGTGATACCCAGAGCAACGATTGCCTGCTCCGTCAGCAAAACCCGCTTGCCGCCTGTCAGGAGATAGCATTTCTGCAAAATCGGGTCAAAGCCCTCGCCCCGCTCCATCGCCTCTCGGATTTTGTCTCTTTCCAGCTTTTTCTCGTAATCCGCATCCGTCTCGGTCATAGCTGCATCCGTTTCTGCCAAATCATCCTGAATCACATCCCGATACAGCACCTTTTCCTCGCTTTTTTGGCTATATAACAAATCTCTGCCATTCGGCAAAAGCTCCATCGCAGAAACATTTTCAGCCACAACCGTAAAGTTCCCTTCAAAATCGTAGCTGTAAATATCATAGCCGTTCTCGCCTGCCGCAACATAATACAATAGGCCGCTTTCCTCCGCCAAGGCATAAGTTTCCGCAGAATCCGTCAGAGGCACTGTATTTTTCTGCATATCCGCGCCGACCTTCACAGCCTGCAAAATACCGTTAGCATCCGTATAAACCAGATAATCACCGTTGCCGCTGAGGGAATAAAGATTATCCTCCAACGCTATGCCCTCTGCCACCTTTTGCGTTTCCGCTCCGTCATAAACATATAAATCATAGGCATCGCCGTTTTCCTTCAAATAGGCAACCGTCTTGCCATCCTTACTCGCCATGTAATCATAAACCTCTTGGTCGATGACCTCTGTCGTGGCATCCGGGTTCTTCGCATCTCTGCGGCATAAATCAAATTTTCCGTTTTCATCCACATAAGCGGAAAAATAGAGATAATTTCCGTCCTCCGTCACAGTCGCACCCCACGCAGTGTAGTAGTAATGATACATCCCGCCGTCACTAATGCTTTTCTCAACCAAATAGGGGTCATTTTTTAAGTCATAAAAATACAAAGCATCGTCCTTGGCATACAATACGCCCGTATCCGCCACCTTGCCGATTGGATTCATCCACGCATAAGCCGCAATGGCAATGAGCACCAAAAAACCTATCAAAATGCCCACAATGCTACCCGCATCCGCCTTCTGCTTTTGTGCTGCCTCAGGCATAGCCGCATCCAAAGGCTCTGTCGGTTCTTCCTTCGACTCCTCTGTCGGTTCCTCTGTTTTTTCTTGTACAGCTTCCGCCTGTTCTCTTTCCGGTACTGCTTCCTCTGGTGCGGCTTCTTTCTGCACTTCCTCCGGTACTACTGCCTTCTGTACCGCTTCCACCGATACAGACTCCCCATTTTCCGTGCAGACCGGCTCTACAGAAGCTTCTTCCTTCGCTTCCGTCTCTGCCTGCTCCGCATTCTTCTCCCATTCATCCATTCTAGTGTCCTCCTTATTTCTCAAAAAAATTTCAAAAATATTTCTTTTCAAATATCAAAAGCACACGCCCAATCCCCTTCATCCTGCGGATTGCCTTCTGTCTCCATTGTTTATGAGCTGCTTTTTTGCAGTGGCGCAGGATTTGCCGGATCGCCTTTTCTCCTTCCTTTGCCGCAAGCCTTTTCCTGACCGCCGGCAGACTATTTCGAATCGCCAGCACCTGCCTGCCCAATGTCAGCATATGCAAGCCGCCTTGCACCGCGCTCAGTCCTGCTTTGATTTTTAATGCCATAAAAAGCCCCTTTCTCATGTATTCTCTTATAAGCCAAAATCTGCCTGAACCGAGCTTAAAACCCTGGGGACTCTATCTCCCCCGCAAAGGCATCATGCCCTTGACCTGATACCGCAGAACCATGCATATGCTTCTGCAAAAAAACATGGTGCAGGGGTAGTAGCACCGCCAAGATAAGGCGACGGCGCAGACGTCT
The DNA here is from genome assembly GCA_963640305.1 of Sodaliphilus sp. Classification (GTDB taxonomy): domain Bacteria; phylum Bacillota; class Clostridia; order Lachnospirales; family Anaerotignaceae; genus Anaerotignum_A. Next base: position 85,896 of record CAVHYX010000043.1, read on the forward strand.
TCCCGCAGGGAAGATGCTTTGACCACATTCCCCTATCGGGGCGCGGAGTAGAATCTCACAAAAATATGGTTTGTGGCTATTATACCATGTCCGCAGGAAAAGGAAGTAGCCACGCAGTGATTGGATATTTACTTTTCCAAGACATGGCGAGTAGGCTTTGTCTACGAACCGTAAAATCTGCTGTGCAAACAGCAGGCAGACGCTTTCGCGGCTGCACCACAAGCATAGCTTGCTTGTGGTCATTATACCACACCCGCCCACACAAAGTCTACACCTCGAAATATTAACGAATTATTACGAAATCTTAATTTTTAATGAAATTTTAGTTTACAAACGAAGCTATTTCTAATATAATACAAAAGGACGCGATGAACAGAAAGGTGAGATGAAGCCCTATGAACGAGAATCCCGTTGAAGAACAAAAGCAAACAAAGCATTTCTTAACATTGCATATTTCCCATAAAGGACAGCAAAAAACACTGCATTTTCAACTCCGCCATGCTGCGGCAGTCTGTGCGGCAGTTGTCCTTATGGTCGGCGGCACGGTTTGCTCCGTCGGTGCATACCAGAAAACAAAAACAGACCTGCATACCTCCGAGACACAGCTTTTGGAAACCGAACGGGAAAACCGTAAGCTGGCACAAAGAACCGAGCTGTTGGAGGATGCAAACAGCGAATATACAGAAAATATTGATGCCATTCGGAATAAAACCACCGAGCTGGAACAGAAGGTAAACCAGCTGGAATCCGTAAAGGAGGATTTGTGTGACCAAATCAACAATATGGACACCTCTGATGCCTCCTCTGTTGATTTTACCGCAATGACAACGGCACTTACGGCAGAGGCAAAAAGCCCCACCTTCACGACTCTTGTCAGCACCTCCTATAATCAGGCGGCAACTCTTTCCGCACAGCTGGATAAAATGGATCTCCTGCTAACACAAACCGAGACTTCCTTTACAGAGGTTGCGGATACCGTAACCTATCTGGCATCCATGAATAATATCCCTTCCGTTTGGCCTGTGGACAGTCGTACCGTTTCCACAGAGTTTAACCCCTCCGGCAGCGCAACAATCAGCGACGGCAGAAAGCATTGTGGTATAGACATCTCCACCCAAAGCAGGTTGATTCCCATTTATGCAACCGCAGCCGGCACGGTCGTAACCGCCGAATATCACAGCGGATACGGCTACTATATTGTGATTGACCACGGGAACGGCTTCACTACTCTGTACGCACATTGCAGCAGCTTGAGTGTCGCTGTCGGCGATAAGGTGAAGCAAGGCGATACCATCGCTACCACAGGCAGCACCGGAATGTCTACCGGAGTGCATTGCCATTATGAAATTCAACTCAACGGTGTCTATCAAAACCCGAGAGATTACTTGGGTGAAGAATAAAACAGAAAAAATTTTAAGGCTGTCTGAAAAATCAGACAGCCTTCTTTATTTTGCTTCATCATTCGTAATATCCCCGTTTCCGCTGACAGGAATCGTCTCTCCCAAAAGTCTTGGCTTTCGTTTCCATGCCGCATTGCAGAAATCCTTCACCCTCGCAAGTACTTCTCTCGCCTCGCGGTAGCTCTGTCCTCTGTAGCTGACATCCGCCGCCGCAACGCCATAGGCATCCAAGCCCAGCTTCTCCGCCACATACAATGCCCGCGGCAAATGGTATCTCTGACTGACGATAATCACCTTTTTCGCACAGAAAATCTCCTTTGCGCGATACGCGCTGTCATAAGTGGAAAAGCCTGCGTGATCCATAAAAATATCTTCGGAGGGTACACCGTTTTCCTTCGCAATATTCTTCATGGTATTCACCTCATCATAGTCCTTCGTGCCGTGGTCGCCGCTCATCAAAAGCTTTCCCGCCGCTCCCGCTCGATAAAGCGCAATGCCTGTCTCCAGCCTATCCGTCAGCATGAGACTCGGCGTCCCGTCCGGGCGCACGCCGCACCCCAGAACCAGAATACAATCCGCATCCTGCTTTGCCGCTTCCTCCGCAGAAAGGATGCGCGCCGCCGTTTCGCTTTTCACATAAGCGCTCAGCCCGACCACAGTCATACAGCCTAGCACGCCCACGCAGAGGAAAAAAAGAAGGACCCGTTTTGCCCATGCTTTCATATCGTTTCTTCCCTCCTCTCCGGCTGTTCCTGTCTGTAAAACGCAGCTGCCTTCGCGTAATCTGCCTGCTCCAATTCGTTTTTTCCTTTTTCCGAAAGGGCATAGACGCCCTTTTCCACGCGCGCAAACCACTTTTCATAATTACGGCTTAAGAGAACCGCCAGCTCCTCCAAGCCTCTTTCCCGCAGCTCCGCAAGGGAAATTTTCCCCTCCCGCTCCAAAAGGCACGCCAAGCGGATGGTTTTTTCCCGATAAGCAGTGATGATTTTTCGTCTCGTCATCCCGCCGATATTTCCGTTCATCTGTCTGCCTTCCAGTTCCGCCTGTAGCTTTTCCTTTTTCTGCTTATTCTTACGAGCCATGCTGTCTGCCGGTGTCAGTACCACATCTACCGTTTGCAAAGGACTGTCCAGCGCCACGGTCAAAAGTCCCAATTCCAATCGTTTCAAAAGACGCAGCATATCCCTCCACGCCTTTTCCCTCGCCCCCTTTTTCGACCGTGGAATCGCCACAAAAACCTCATCCGTCAGTGCCTGCCGCTCCAGACCCTGATAGACCAGCTTCAGCCCAAAGGCCTTTTTCATCTCTACCACGACAAGCTTGCCATCCTTTTGGGCGGCAATATCGCAGTGCTTCACCTCCGCCTGCACCTGATAACCCTCTTCCTCCAGAAACGCGCGAATCGGTTCATATAAATCTGTTTCCTTAAATTCCGTCATCTCTTATTCCTTCGCCATAAAGGCTTCGATTTCCTCTACCGTCTTAATCATCGCAGCGGTCATCACCTCATTGCCGTCCGCCGTCACCAGAACATCATCCTCAATGCGAATCCCGATTTCCCATTCCTCGATATACAGCCCCGGCTCCACCGTCAGCAACATGCCCGGCTCCAGCACGCGATCCACATATCTTCCAATATCATGTGTTTCCGCACCAAGGTAATGGCTCACACCATGGTAATAATATTTCGCCACATCCTCCTTGGTTTCTGCCAAACCGATTTCCTTTAATGCCGTAAAATAGTACTCCTTCAGCAATTCATTCAGGCTGCTGAACCGCACCCCCGGACGAATCGCATCAATAACCCTCCGCTGTCCTTCCAGAACGATATTGTAGACCAGCTTCTGCCGCTCAGTAAATTTGCCGTTGACAGGAAAGGTGCGAGAAATATCCCCGTTGTACCACTGCCACTGTGCTCCCGCATCAATCAGAATCAATTCTCCGTTGGCAACCGGCTGATTATTTTCCACATAATGCAGAATTGTCCCTCGTTTACCGCCCGCCACGATGGTACGGAACGCCTTTTCTCTTGCGCCATTCACCATTAGCGTATAATCATACGCCGCCTCGATTTCGTATTCCTTTTGATTGGGCTTTGCCGTCCGCATCATGGCCTCAATCCCCAGACGGGTAATATCCATCGCCTTCCGCATCCGTTCCAACTCCCAACCCTCTTTGATGAGGCGCATATCCCCAAAAATCGGATAAAGGTCGTCAATCGCCATCTGCGGCACATGGCGGTGCACCCTTTCCGCGAAGCGCAGTGCAGGCGTTCCCTCCTCGCGCCATTCTCTGTTCTCCAAATCCATGTAAATTTTTTGTATACCATTTTTGAATAAATATGCGGAAAAATCCTCCGCAAAGGCATCAATCCAAGCAATAGTTGCAATGCCACTTGCCGCAGTCGCTTCCTCCGCCATCATATTTGCGCCCACCCATTTTGCCAGAATGCCGTTATCCCGCGGGATATACAGCGTTTCCTCCGAACCCGCTTCGGTCTTTGCCAGAAAAAGGATACAGTCCTCTCGGTCAATGCCTGTCACATAATAAAAATTGCGATCGGGGGAAAAAGGATAATTCTCATCGCCCCGCTTCACAGGTGCTTTCCCCGCGAACAGCACTGCCACCGAGGATGGCTCCATCCGCGCAAACAGCTTCTCTCGATTCTTTTTCCAAATTTCATTCATACGCGCATCGTCCTTCCTGCTCCTATTCTCCTCACTGTCCAATCAAAAACCCCTTCTCCGCAAAAAATGCCTGTAACGCCTCCCGCTCTGCCACAGCTCTGCCCTGCACGGCATCCGGCTTGCCACCGCCCTTGCAGCCGAAGCGTTCCTTCATGGCAACGGCATAAGCGCGCGCATCCTTCTCCGCACTCAAAAGGACAAAGGCATAGCCCTCGCCCGCCTTAGAAAATACCACCGCCCGCTTTGCGCCCCGTTTCAGCAACAGATCCGCAAAATGCGTCAAATCCTTACTGCTCCAATCCTCTCCAAAAAACAGAATATTCTCCGTTTCCGCGGGCATCTGCTCCGCCTTCAATGCAAAGTAGCTCCATTTCAACCGATTCAAGCTCTGCACCAGCGCATCTCGCTCCGCCAGAAGATTTTTCACTGCGTCATCCACTTTTTCAACCGGAATGGAAAGCATCCTCCCCGTTTCTGTCACAACATCATTTTTTCTACGAAAATCTCGCAGCGCGCGCTTGCCGCAAAGCAGCTCCAATCTCGTACCGCCCTTATAATTTTGTACGCCAATAATCTTAATTTGCCCGATTTCGCCCGCCAATTTCACATGCGTCCCGCAACAGGCACAGCAGTCATATTCGCCCACATTGACAATGCGCACCTGCCCCGTCAACTCCTTTTTACTGCGGTATTCCAGCCTCGCCAGCTCCTCCGCAGCGGGATAGCGAATCCCGACAGGCGTATTTTTCCAAATAGCTTCGTTCGCTTTTTCCTCCAGCCAAGGCAAATCCTCTGCGGGAATTTTAGTATTCAAATCAATCGTAATGCTGTCCTTCCCCATATGAAAGCCGACATTATCGCAGCCATATTTGCCGCAAATCACGCCGCTCAAAATATGCTCCCCTGAATGGTTCTGCATCAAATCAAAACGACGTTCCCAATCAATCTCACCTTCCACCTCTGCGCCAATCGGCAATGGCTGGTCCGTTGTATGAGCAATGTCCTCTCCCCTTTCGTGTACATCCAAGACGCGCACGCCGCCCAAAATGCCAATGTCCGCCGGTTGTCCGCCGCCCTCGGGATAAAAAAGCGTCCTGTCCAATATCACTGTCCAATGCTTTTCCCTCTCCGTACATTCCAGTACCTTTGCCGTAAATTTCGTTGCATACGCATCCTGATAATATAATTTTTCGGTCATATCTCCGCCTCCGCTTTCGTTCCGTTTTTCTCATAGATGCAGTATAGCATACGACAAAAGAAAAAACCATCCCGCAAGCACTTTCACACATAAAAAAGGAGTCCCTTTACAGAGACTCCCTTTTTGTTTTTTCTTTTTGCTTGCGATGATTATTTGTCAATCTGAGGAGCAACGTCATCCATCCACTTCATCAGACCGCCCATTTCAGCATCCTTATCCCAAACATACTTCTTGGTTTCGGAAGCGATAACACCGCTCAGACCCAACAGAGCGATACAGTTGGGGAATGCCATACAAGCGTTCAGTGTATCTGCTACGTTCCAAACAACATCCAGAGCAGCTACGCAACCTACAAACACAACCAGTGTCCAAGCAACACGGAAGGGCTTGATTGCCTTAACGCCACACAGGTAAACCCATGCACGCTCGCCGTAGTAAGACCAACCCAAAATTGTGGACCATGCGAATGTAATCAGACCTACTGTCAAAACGATAGGGCCAATGGTAGGAATTGTTGCGAAAGCACCGGAAGTCAGGTTTGCACCAACCAGACCGTCCATACCAACGGGGTCTTTTACGATACAAGATACCAGAACCAGACCTGTCATCAAGCATACAACGATAGTATCCCAGAATACGCCGGACATGGAAATCAATGCCTGTCTGGAAGGGTTTCTCGTAGCTGCACACGCGTCAACGATAGGAGCAGAGCCCAAACCGGATTCGTTTGTGAACAGACCACGCGCAACACCGTAACGGATACAAGTGATGATTGTGATACCTACAAAGCCGCCGCCTGCTGCGGAAGGATTGAAGGCAGATTTCAAAATGATAGCAAATGTATGAGGGATGTAAGAAACATTCATAACCAGAATGATCAAGCAGCCCAAAATGTAAAAGCCTGCCATGAAGGGAACCAGCTTCTCACAAACCTTGGAGATGGACTGTACACCGCCCAAGATAACAGCACCCGTTGCAACTGTCAGAACAATACCTGTGATTGTTTTGGAAACATGGAAGGTATTCAATACAGACTCTGCAATGGAGTTGCCCTGTGTCATGTTACCGATACCAAAGCAAGCGATTGCGGTAAAGACTGCAAACAGAACGCCCAGCCATTTCTGACCCAAGCCTCTCTCCAGAGCATACATGGGACCACCGATGAAGGAGCCGTCTTTTGCTTTTACACGATACTTAACTGCCAGAGTTGCCTCACCAAACTTGGTAGCCATGCCGAACAGACCTGTCATCCAAACCCAGAATACTGCACCGGGGCCACCCAAGCCAACTGCTGTTGCCACACCTACGATATTACCTGTACCGATAGTAGCTGCAAGAGCCGTTGCCAAAGCACCGAAACCGGATACATCGCCGGCAGCCTCACTATCGGGTGTTACGGACAGCTTGACTGCTGTAAAGGTTTTTCTCTGAATCACACCTGTTCTGATGGTCAGGAAGATGTGTGTACCTACCAACAGACACAGCATCAGAGGACCCCATACAACGCCGTTGATTGCACTTACAATGTTGTTAAAGCTTTCAATCATTACTACTTCCCTCCTCTTTTAATAAAAAAAAGATGAATCCTTGTGCATCGGCGACCTACCAGACCGCGGTTTCTGTTTTTGCAAGACACCGGTGCAGACATTCCACTTGGAACTCACCTACATGATACATAAAAATTGCCCATATTGCAAGATATTTTTTGATTTTTTTCAAGATAATTCCAATTTTTCCACGATTTTTTATGCGTTATATCCAGTAAAATCATTGATTTTTTAAGCTTTTTGTGCATTTCTACATCAGAAAAAATACTCCCTCATGTTAAGAAAGTGTGAATTTTTTTATTTCATTCACTGAACAAAAACATACGAAAATATTGCAGTTTCAACATTTTTCTGTATTTTTGTTGATTTTCCTGCAAAAAATTTCCATCTCGCCTATCGTCACATTGCATAAATCATAAAGGAGACTCTCCTGCATTTATTCTATTCTCACCCCTCCCCGAATATACTCCCGCGGCACAGCAAAAAAAGAACAGCTTCCCCTCCGAGAAGCTATCCTCTTCCTGCAATTATGCCTCTGTCTCCGCCACTTCCTCAGCCGTTTCCTCCTTCGGTGTACGCATCAGCCATATCGCTCCCGCAAAAATCAAAAGTGCAAGGATCACCTGCGGCATCGCGCGACTGATTCCCCAAAAATAATACGGAATATGATTTTCCCATTGCAGCAAATACAGTACCTGCCGCAACAATGCGGAAAGTGCGACAAAAAGCAGGATGCCACCAAAAATGCGGCGCTGTTTTCTCGAAAAGCGCCAACCCCTCTTCCAATGCACATAATCCTCAAAGAAAAATCTGTCCACGACCACCGTAAATGCCTCCTCGCTCATGCCTCGCAGATTGTGCGTATGGAAAAAGCTGTAGCACCAGACGATTGGGCAAAGAAAAACCGGCAGAAACCATAAGTCCAGCCACAATGCCAAGACAATCGTCCCAAAAAACAGCCCCATCAGCCCAATGCCATGCCGATATAATCCCAGATACATTTCACCGGCACCCGGGCAGCAGGAAAAAATAAATGTGAAAAAGCGATTCTTTTGATTCGTCATAAAAAAGCCTCCTTTATCCTTTCGTTTCCTTATCGTAGCAGGGAATCTTTAGACTTTTTTTCAGTAATATTTAAGTTTTTCTAAAGAATCGCAAAAGATTTTCACAAACAAAATCCCCGCGCCTTCTCAGACGCAGGGTCATTGCCTATTCTTCCTTAAAAAGATCCTTCATTTTCTCGGTAAAGGTCTTTTTTTGCTCCTTTTCCTTCTCCATTTCCGGCTCAGGTGTCTCGCCGTAGAACTGCCGCAACAAATTCTTCTGCCTTTCGCTCATGTCTGTTGGAATCTTAACCTTCAGCGTCACGATTTGATTTCCTCGATTTTTCGGGTTTTTCAAATTCGGCACGCCCACGCCACGCAGTGTCACCACCGTATCCGGCTGCGTGCCCGGCTTCACGGTATATTTCTGCTCGCCATCAATGGTCTTGATTATGATTTCGCCACCCAGTGCCGCCTGCACAAAGGTAATAGGCACATCGCAGTAAATATCAAAGCCTTTCCGAACAAATACGCGGTTCGGCTGCACATAAACCGTTACCAGCAAATCGCCGTAGCCGCCGCCGTTTTCGCCGATTTCGCCCTTGCCCGCCAAGCGGATGGTCTGCCCGTTGTCAATGCCCTTCGGCACATTTACCTCGTATTTTTTCGTCTTGCGTACCTTGCCCGTCCCGCGGCAGCTTCCACATGGCTCCTTAATGACTTTTCCCGTACCGCCGCATTTGGAGCAGGTTCTCACAGATGTAACCGCGCCAAACATGGATTGCTGCACAATCCTTTCCTGACCCGTGCCGTGGCAATTCGGGCAGCTTTCTGCGTGTGTCCCCGCCTTTGCGCCCGTGCCGTGGCAGGCTTCGCATTCATCGTAAATCGCAATGGAAATTTCCTTTTTACAGCCGAAAACAGCCTCCTCAAAGGTTAGCTGAATGCTGACATTGACATCCTTCCCGCGTCTGGGGCCGTTTCTTCTTGCTCCACCGCCACCAAAGCCGCCAAAGCCGAACATACTGCCGAAAATATCACCCAAGTCGCCCATATCAAAGCCCTGACCGCTATAGAAGCCGCCACCGCCGCCCATGCCGCCCTGTTCAAAGGCAGCGTGACCAAACTGGTCGTACTGCGCGCGCTTCTGACTGTCGCTCAGAACCTCATACGCTTCGTTGACCTCCTTGAATTTCTCCTCCGCATCTTTATCCCCGGGATTCTGGTCAGGATGGTATTTTACTGCCATCTTGCGGTATGCCTTTTTCAGCTCCGCCTCTGTGGCATCCTTCTTCACGCCCAGTACCTCATAATAATCTCTTTTATTTGCCAACTCGCTCACCACCTTGCCGGGGATTTTCCCCTATCTCGTCCAAACAGCAAAGCAGGATGCCTTGCCCTGTCGGTAGGCATCCTTGCTTCTCGTTTACTCCCGTCAATTAGATTTCCTTGCCGTCACCGTCTACCACATCAGAGTCGCCGCCGTTCGGAGCCGTCTCGCCCTGTGCGGCCTGTGCCTGCTGATACAGCTTCTCGGACAGCTTGTAGAATTCCTGCTTCAGAGCCTCCGTTGCCGTCTTTACATTTTCCGTATCCACATCTGTCATTGTCTCTGGTACCAGATCCTTTACCGTATCCTTCAGCTTGCCAAGCTCTGCCTCTACTGTGGATTTATCTGCGCCGTCCAGCTTATCACCCAGATCTTCGATTGTTTTCTCCGTCTGGAAAATCAGGGAATCCGCTTCGTTTTTCGCATCAATCGCTTCTTTTCTCTTTCTGTCAGCCTCTGCGAACTGCTCTGCCTCCTTGACCGCTCTGTCGATTTCATCCTCGCTCAGGTTAGAGCCTGCTGTGATTGTAATCTTCTGTTCCTTGCCTGTACCCAAATCCTTTGCGGATACGTTTACAATACCGTTCGCATCAATATCAAAGGTTACTTCAATCTGAGGAACTCCCCGTCTTGCAGGAGCAATGCCGTCCAGCTTGAACTGCCCCAGCGTCTTGTTATCCTTTGCCAGAGGTCTTTCCCCCTGTACCACATGAATGTCAACCGCTGTCTGGTTATCCTCTGCGGTAGAGAAAATCTGTTTTTTATTTGTGGGAATGGTTGTATTTCTGTCAATCAGCTTTGTCGCAACACCACCCAGAGTTTCAATGCCCAGAGACAGAGGCGTTACATCCAAAAGCAGGATAGAGCCTGCGCCCTCGTCGCCTGCCATCTTACCGCCCTGAATTGCCGCACCGACCGCAACACATTCATCGGGGTTGATGCCCTTGAAGGGCTCCTTGCCTGTGTATTTCTTTACCGCATCCTGTACGGCAGGAATTCTCGTGGAGCCGCCAACCAACAGAACCTTATCAATTTCGCCTGTAGACAGACCCGCGTCAGCCAGTGCCTGCTTTACGGGACCCATAGTGCTTTCTACCAAATCATGTGTCAGCTCGTCAAATTTCGCTCTGGTCAGTGTAATATCCAGATGCTTGGGGCCATCCTGATTCATCGTAATGAAGGGCAGGTTGATGTTTGTGGAGGTTACTGTGGAAAGCTCCTTTTTCGCCTTTTCCGCTGCCTCCTTCAATCTCTGCATTGCCATCTTATCCTTGGACAAATCCATGCCCTCTGTCTTCTTAAATTCCTCAATCAGATAGTTGATGACTCTCTGGTCGAAGTCATCGCCGCCCAGATGCGTGTTGCCGTTGGTTGCCAAAACCTCAATGACACCATCGCCAATTTCAATGATGGAAACATCGAATGTGCCGCCGCCCAGGTCATAAACCATGATTTTCTGCTCATTTTCATTATCCAAGCCGTATGCCAGTGCTGCGGATGTAGGCTCATTGATGATACGCTTTACATCCAAGCCCGCAATCTTACCGGCATCCTTGGTTGCCTGCCTTTGTGCATCGTTGAAGTAAGCGGGAACGGTGATCACCGCCTCCGTTACAGCCTCGCCCAGATAAGCCTCTGCATCCGCCTTCAGCTTCTGCAAAATCATTGCAGAAATTTCCTGCGGAGAATAAGCCTTGCCTTCAATGTTTACCTTGTAATTTTCACCCATATGGCTCTTGATGGAGGAAATCGTATTGTCAGGATTTGTAATCGCCTGACGCTTTGCCGTTTCCCCAATCAGTCTTTCGCCGTTTTTTGCGAAGCCAACCACAGAGGGTGTGGTTCTCGCACCGTCGCTGTTTACAATAACAACAGGCTGACCACCTTCCATAACCGCTACGCAAGAGTTTGTTGTACCCAAGTCAATACCAATAATCTTTCCCATAATCCATTCCTCCTAAAAGAACATTATTCATTTTCTTATTTGCAATCAGTTTGCCACCTTAACCATACTGTGGCGAATCACCTTATCTTTATACTTATACCCCTTCAGCATTTCCAAAATCACTTCATTCTCGCCGTAATTTTCATCCTCCTCATGTGCCACGGCGGCGTGCAGATTCGGGTCAAATTTCTCGCCCAACGCCTTGATTTCCTCCACACCCATGCTATGCAGCACCTCTCTAAACTGCGTCAGCGTCATCTGTACGCCCTTAAAGAACGCATCCTCCGCATCCGCCTTTTCCTCCTGCACCGCAACAGCGCGCTCGAGGTTATCCACCACCGTCAGCAGCCTTTCAATGGTGTTTCTCACACCGTCATCATACATCACTGCTTTTTCCTTCACGGTGCGCTTACGGAAGTTGTCAAATTCCGCCAGCGTCCTTTGATATTTGTCCAGATAATCCGCAGCCTGCTGCTCCAGCCTTGCAATTTTGTCCGCCGTTTCGTCCACAGCCTCCAAAACCTCGTCCGTCTTTGCCTCCTCTGCTGCAATCGGCTCTGTCGCTTCTGCCGTCTCTGCCGCCGTTTGCGGCTCCTCCGGCATTTCGTTCCTTTTCATCTCTTCCACATCGTTCCCTCATTTCTAAGTGTTTTTATGATTCCCGTCGGATAGATTCCGCAATACCTTTTCAATGCTCTGTACCATGCCGTTCAAAACAGAAACAACCTGCGAATAGTCCATTCTGGTCGGACCCACGATGCCGATGGTGCCTCTGGTATCGTCCCCCATTTTGTAGGTTGCGGTAATCACGCTGCAATCCTGCATCCCCTGCACATTGTTTTCGCTGCCGATCATGATGTGAATATCGTTGTCCGCATTCTCCTTCAGCATCGTCACCAACTGCTCCTTTTCCTCTAAGGTCTGAAAAAGAGATTTTGCCTTCTGCACATCCGCAAACTCCGGAAACGCCAGCATATTTTTGGCACCGCTCATGTGAACCTGTACCTTCTCCGCTGCCCGCATCGTCACCTCAATGGCATTGAGAATCGGCTGCAAAAGCTCTTGATACTCCTGTAAGTCCGCCTGCATCCTGCTGACCACCTTACCGTCAATCTCAGTCAGTGCACAACCCTGCAACATTCGGCTCAACGCAATGCCCATCCGAAAGATTTGCTCCTCCGAGGGTACGCTGTCCATTTTGATTACATGATTTTTAATGAAATTATCGCCCGTAGCAATGATGAGCAATACAGAGCTGTTGTCAAACGGCAGCAGGCGAATCTGCTTGATTCTCGTCCGCTGTCCCACAGGCTCGGAAACAAAGGTGGTGTAATTGGTCAAAAGAGAGAGCGCCTTTGCGGATTCCTCCATCAAATAATCAATCTGACTAATGTCTCTTGCAACCACGCTTTGCAAATATCTCTTCTCCTCCGGCGTCAGCTCCTTCTGCTGCATCAGATGGTCTACATACAGCCGATACCCCGTATCCGAGGGGATTCTGCCGCTGGAAGCGTGCGGCTGTAAAATCAGCCCCATCTCCTCCAGGTCGCTCATCTCGTTCCGAATCGTTGCGGAGCTAATACCCAGATTGTATTTCTTCGCAATCGTTCTGGAGCCGACAGGCTCTGCCGTTTCAATATAGTCATTGATAATGGCTTGCAAAATCTGTATCTTTCTGTCATTCAGTGCCATGCCGTCGCCTCCTTTTTTATTAGCACTCATCAATATCGAGTGCTAACTTCTGTATATAAAGATAGCACTAGCCACCAAAGATGTCAAGTGCTAAAACGAATTTTTTTATTATTTTCCAAAATGTTTACAATTCATTCATAGTCGCTCAGAAAAGGAATCTCTCAAATACAAAATTGCTCACATCCACGCCCCGTCTACTCAACCGCACGCCGTCTTTCTCCCGCACCAGCAGTCCCAATTCCGTAAGCTCCCGCAGCTCTTTTCCGTAAACCGCATCCATTTCCTTCCCGAATCGCTGCCTGAACCGCGCAAAGGAAACCCCCTCTGTCAGCCGCAGTCCCAAAAACATAAATTCCGCCAAGGCATCCGCCCCCGTCAGCCGCTCCGCATCCTCCTGCAGTCGAAGGGGATTCCCCTCCGCAGAAATGTATGCCTGCAAATCATAGCTGTTGTGAAAGCGCACCCCATCCATATAGGAATGTGCGCCCAGTCCCATCCCCAAATATTCCTCTGCCTGCCAGTAAATACGGTTGTGGCGGCTCTGTCTGCCCGCCATCGCAAAATTGGAAATTTCATATTGTCGGTATCCCTGCTCCGCCAGATAGTCCACCGCCCAATGGTACATTTCCCTGTCTGTCTCCTCTGATACCGGATTCAGTTTTCCTGCTTGGTAGCTTTCATAAAAGGGTGTCCCCTCCTCAAGAATCAGGCTGTAAGCAGAAATATGCTCCGGCTCCAACGCTACGATTCGCTGTACCGTTTCCTTCCAGTCCGCCATCGTCTGCCCCGGCAGCGCAAACATCAAATCCACATTCACATTTTCAAAGCCGACCTGCCGCACCGCATGATAATTCTCCAGAAATTCCTCTATCATATGAATTCTGCCCAGCCTGCGTAAAATAGAATTTTGCCATGCCTGTACCCCCATACTGAGACGGTTAAACCCCATTTCCTTCAGCGCGGCCGCCGTTGCAAGACTCAGTGTCCCCGGATTCGCCTCCGTAGTTATTTCCGCATCCGCCACAACGCAAAAGCTTTCCGAAACTGCCCGCATCAGTTGTGCCAGTATGGGCGTTTCCAAAGCAGTCGGTGTCCCGCCGCCAAAAAACACAGAAATAACCTCGCGATTCGCATATCGTTTCCCTTGCGCCCGAATCTCCGCCGTCAGCGCATCCGCATACGCCCGAATCTGCCCCTCCTTGCCTGCCCACGAAGGAAAATCACAGTAAAGGCACTTTTGCCGACAAAACGGAATATGAATATATAACCCTATGGATTCCATACACACTCTCCTCCTCCGCTCCCTAAAATACTAACATGTGCACCTCCGTTTTTCAATGAAAAAAGAAAGCTTTACAACTCCCCTCCGTTTCTGTTATACTGTCTAAGGTGTCATCCGGAGACGTATCGAAGTGGTCATAACGAGCCTGACTCGAAA
>CAVHYX010000044.1:0-5217 GCA_963640305.1 Sodaliphilus sp.
GAAAAAACAAACAGAAAGGTGTGAATGGCAGTGGCTTCTAAGAAAGAGAAATACACAAAGGAAATGCTTTTGGGGATGTACCAAACGATGCTGCGCATCCGTGCATTCGAGACAAGAGCGGCGGAATGCTTCACGAAGGGTATGCTGGCAGGGAATATTCACCTGTGTATCGGGCAGGAGGCGGTTCCCACCGGCGCGTGCTTTGCGCTGGAGCCCGAGGATTACATGACCTCTACCCACAGAGGACACGGGCATTGTATTGCGAAGGGCGGCTCTCTGGATAAAATGCTGGCGGAGCTTTTCGGTAAGAAAACAGGCTATTGCAAGGGAAAGGGCGGTTCTATGCACATTGCGGATGTGGAGGGGCTGCACAGCTTAGGCGCAAACGGTATCGTTGGCGCAGGCATCCCCATTGCGACCGGCTCTGCATTGGCATCCAAAATTAAAGGGGACAAGCACGTTACGCTGTGCTTCTTCGGGGACAGTGCTTCCAATCAGGGAACCTTCCACGAGGCAATCAATATGGCGGCGGCATGGAAGCTGCCGGTTGTATTCCTGTGTGAAAACAACAACTACGGTGTTTCCGTAAACATTCATTCCGTTACCAACACAGATACCATCGCCGTGCGCGCAAAGGCGTACAACATCCCCGGCAAAACGGTGGACGGCAACGACCCGACCGTGGTTTATGAGGCGGTAAAGGAAGCGGTTGATTATGCAAGAGCGGGCAACGGTCCTTCTATTGTGGAATGTATGACCTTCCGTCATCAGGGGCATTATTGCGGTGACCCTGCGAATTACCGTCCTGCTTCCTATATGGAAGAGGCGCATGAGAAGGATGCCATCCCGAACATGAGAAAGAGGCTTTTGCAGGGCGTGGCAAGCGAGGAGGAGCTACAGGCAATCGAGCAGGCTGTGGATGCGGAGCTGGAGGAGGCTTACACCTTCGCCAATGAATCCGCATATCCCGATCCTTCCGAGGCAACGACGGAGGTATACTTCTCTGATAATGAAAGGAGCGTTGTAAGATGAGTAAAAAATTGAGCATTAGCAAAGCCATCGGCGAGGCTCTTCATGAGGAAATGGTAAGAGACGAAAATGTCATCATTCTCGGCGAGGACATGGGCAAGATGGGGAATGTTTTTGGCATTACGGTCGGCTTCCAGGAGGAATTCGGCGCGCACCGCGTGTATGACACACCCATTTCGGAATCCGGCTTCTGCGGGATGTCCGTAGGTGCGGCGATGAGAGGGATTCGCCCGGTTGCGGAGCTGATGTATGACGACTTTATCACAGTTGCGGCTGACCCGATCTTGAATCAGGCGGCAAAGATGAGATACATGACAGGCGGACAGGTGACCGTGCCTATGGTACTGAGACTGCCTATGGGCGCAGGCAGAAGAAATGCGGGACAGCATTCCCAATGCTTGGAGAATCTGTTCTGCCACACCCCCGGCCTGAAGGTGGTTGCACCCTCTACGGCGGAGGATGCGAAGGGGCTTTTGAAGTCCGCGATTCGGGATGAGGACCCCGTTATCTTCATGGAGCATAAGCTGCTTTACGCAAAGAAGGAGGAAATCCCTGAAGGGGAATACACCATTCCTCTGGGCGTGGCGGATGTGAAAAGAGAGGGCACAGACCTGACCATTATCACATGGAGCCGTGAGGTATACTTTGCGCGGGAGGCAGCAGAGGAGCTGGCAAAGGAAGGCATTAGCGTAGAGGTTCTGGATCTGCGTACATTGGTTCCTCTGGATTGGGATGCCATCGTGAAGTCTGTTTCCAAGACGCACAATGTTATCGTTTTGTCCGAGGAGGTTAAGCGCGGCAGCTATGCGGCAGAGATTTCCGCACAGATTGCGGAGGAGCTGTTTGATGAGCTGGATGCGCCGGTGGCACGTGTTTGCGGTCTGAACATTGTTTCTCCCTTCAGCCCGACGTTGGAGGATGAAAACTTCCCTCACCCCGCAGACATTGTAAAAGCAGTGAAAAAGGTTCTGAACAGATAAGGAGGGAACGGCATGGCTTTTGAAGTAAAGATGCCTCAGCTTGGGCTGACCATGGAGGAAGGCACTGTCACGAAATGGGTGAAGCAGGAGGGTGACGCTGTAAAGGCGGGCGAGGTTCTGCTGGAGATTACAACGGATAAGCTGACAAGTGAGGTAGAAAGCGAGCACGACGGCGTATTATTGAAGATCGTAGCGCAGGAGGGCGAGGACATTCCTGTAAAGGGTCTTCTGGCATATATCGGTGAAGCAGGCGAAACGGTGGGCGATGCCCCGGCACCTGCTTCTGCCCCCGCACCTACATCCGCACCTGTGGCGGCGGAAACAAAACCGGTTTCCATCCCTTCTCCCGCCGCAGGCGGCAGAGTGCGCATCTCGCCTCTGGCGAAGAAAACAGCGGCAAAGCTGGGCGTGGATTATGCAACGGTTACGGGCACGGGTCCTCTGGGCAGAATCGTGCAGAGAGATATTTTGGCGGCGGCAGAGGCAGGCAAGACAGCCGCAGCACCCGCTGCACCCGTAGAGAAGCCCGCAGCAGCAACGGCACTTGAGCTGATGGAGGGCGATGAGCTTGTGAAGCTGGTTGGGATGCGTAAGGTGGTTGCGGAGAGAATGACCAAATCCGCACAGGAAATCCCGACCGTTACACAGAATGTCAAGATTGATGTTACCGATCTGGTTGCGTTCCGTAAGCAGGTGAATGCATCTTTGGGCGTAAAATATTCCCTGAATGATTACGTGTTGAAGGCAACCGCAAAGGCATTGAAGAATAATAAGCATATCCTGGTGAGCCTGGACGGGAATCAGATTATTAAGCGCGCACACGTCAATATCGGCATGGCGGTTGCTTTGGAGGACGGCTTGATTGTACCCGTGATTCGGGATGCGGATCGCCTGAGTCTGAGCGAGATTTCCGCAACGGCAAAGGATTTGGCGGAGCGTGCGAAAAATAATAAGCTGGAGATGGATGAATATAAGGGTTCTACCTTCTCCGTTTCCAATCTGGGGATGTTTGGCGTGGAGACATTTAATCCCATCATCAATCAGCCGGATGCGGGGATTCTGGGCGTTTGCGCCGTACAGGATGAGCTGGTTATGGACGAGGAAGGGAACATCGGCAAGAGACAGTTTATGCGGATCTCCTTCACCTTTGACCATAGATTGATTGACGGTGCGACAGCAGCGAAGTTTGAGCTTGCCATTAAGGAATTGATGGAAAACCCGATGCAGATTCTGCTGTAAGCCCGAATCCTGTGCGGAAGGAAAAAAGAACAAGAGCAAGAGAAAAAAACAGGCGTTTTTGTGACCCTCCCAAATAGAATAAAGGGCAGCTTTCCACGAATGGCTGTATCATGCGGTTTTTGGATACAGACCAAAAAAGCTGCCGCCGTGTTTCTTGCTTCGGTTGGGGCGAAATTGCCCCGACCGGAGCAGAGGCAAGGAACGGTACAAAAAAAGGAAGAGAGCAAGCGGAACAGACAGGAGGAATAGATATGGCAGTAGAGGTAAAAATGCCTCAGCTTGGACTGACAATGGAGGAAGGCACCGTCACGAAGTGGGTGAAGCACGAGGGCGATGCGGTCAAGGTGGGCGATGTTCTGCTGGAAATTACAACGGATAAGCTGACAAGCGAGGTCACTGCTGAGGCAGAGGGCACGCTTTTGAAAATCGTGGCGCAGGAGGGCGAGGATGTCCCTGTGAAGGGGCTTCTGGCTTATATCGGCGCAGCGGGCGAGGCAGTCGGCGCACCCGCAGCAGCACCGGCAGCACCGACACCCGCACCTGTACAGACGGCGGAGAAAAAGCCTGCCGGCGAAACAACGGTTGCAGTCATCGGCGGCGGCCCCGGCGGATATGTGGCAGCCATCCGTGCGGCACAGCTGGGCGGCAAGGTAACGCTGATTGAAAAAAATAAATTGGGCGGTACCTGTTTGAATGTCGGCTGTATCCCGACCAAGGCAATCCTGCACGCGGCGGAAGCGCTGACGGAGGCAAAGGAAATGGCGGAATACGGCGTCCATGTTGAGGTAAAGAAGGTAGACTGGGAACAGGTACAGGCAAAGAAAAGCGCCATCACCGCACAGCTGGTCGGCGGCGTTACCGGCCTGATGAAGGCAAATAAAATCAAGGTGGTGGAGGGTACGGCATCCTTCGCCTCCAAGGATACGCTGACCGTTTTGAAAAAGGACGGCACGAAGGAGGATATGACCTTTGATAAGATCATCATTGCGGCAGGCTCCGTTCCCGCAGTACCGCCCATTCCCGGGGTAAAGGAAAATGCCAATTGCGTGGATTCCACAGGCGCACTTTCCTTTGAGAAGCTGCCGAAGAGCCTGCTTGTCATCGGCGGCGGCGTGATCGGCATTGAGCTGGCAACGGCATACTCCAAATTTGGCACAGAGGTGACGGTTGTGGAGGCTGCACCGAAGCTTTTGCCAATGATGGACGGCGAGCTGACCGCACAGCTGCGGAAGCTGATGGAGGCAAAGGGCATTAAAATCATGACGGACGCAAAGGTACAGTCCGTAGAGGCGGCAAAGGTCGGCGCGAAGGTGAACGTAGAGCTTGGCGGCAAAACACAGTCCTTTGAAGCAGAGAAGGTGCTGGTTGCGGTCGGCAGAAGAACGGATACGGCGGCGCTGAATCTGGATGCGGCAGGCATTGCCAATGATAGAGGCCGCATCACGGTAAATGATAGGATGGAAACCAATGTGCCGAACATATACGCCATCGGTGATTGCTTGGGCAAGGTTATGCTGGCGCACGTTGCCTCCGCGCAGGGCGAGGTTGCGGCGGAAAATGCGCTGGGCGAGGCTGCGGTTTATCACGGTGAGACGAACCCCTCCTGTGTATATACCGACCCCGAATTTGCGGGCGTTGGCTTGACGGAGGAGAAGGCGAAGGAGATGGGCATTGCATATCAGGTAGGGAAATTCCCGCTGATGGCAAACGGCAAATCCCTCATCATGAATGGCGGTGTCGGCAGCATTAAGTTCATCATCGGACAGGAATATAAGGAGGTTTTGGGTGTACATATTTTAGGCCCCAGAGCAACGGATCTGATTGGTGAATGTGCTTTGGCGATTGGCATGGAGGCAACGGTGGAGGACATCATTGCAACGATTCATGCACATCCCACGGTAACAGAGGCGGTGCGCGAGGCGGCACTGGCTGCGGAGAAGAGAGCAATTCATATCCCGAATAAATAAGG